>CAZUXH010000001.1:0-29368 GCA_964624655.1 uncultured Rhodospirillaceae bacterium
TTTTATAACAACTCAATACTAGCTGCTCTTTAGAATAATTACTTACGTAATCCCAATTCTTTTATAATCTTCGAGTAGTTTTCATTGTCTTTACTTTTAAGATAATCCAATAGTCTTCTTCGTTGATTAACCATCTTCAAAAGACCTCTTCTAGAGTGCACATCTTTTTTGTGCTCTTTAAAATGCCCTGAAAGATTATTTATTCTTTCTGTCAATATAGCTACTTGTACTTGAGGAGAACCTGTATCTCCCTTTGTGGCAGCAAATTTTTTAATAATTTCTTGTTTTTTTTCCGTTTTAATCGACATCTTTTATACCTCCATTATTAATATTTAAAATACCTTTTTGGGGGAAATCACCCCATTTTCATATCTTGCTATAGCCATAGGATTATTTTTATAAGTTATAAATATCTCTTCCAATTTATTTTTTCCTTCCAAATAATCATTATTAAAATAAATTTTCTGACCATTAGATATCTTAGTAGCATTTACCTTGTCGATCTCAAAAGCCGGGATGTCGTCCAGAACCCTAGAGATCGGCATTATACTTTCAATTATAACAGATTTATCTACTAGCTTTGATAGATCCGCAAGTAAAATCGCATCTTTATAATAAAATTTATTTACAGAAAGTCTACATAATTTAGAAACATGCCCATTTGTCCCTAGGTATTGAGCTAAATCTCTAGCTATAGATCTTACATATACTCCCTTTTCGCATTCTAAGAAAAATTTTGAAGAATCTGAATCAATATATTTTAATAGTTCAAGTTTTTTTACATAAATCTTTCTACTTTTTAAAATAGGATTGCCAAATTTTCTTGCTATTTTATAGGATCTTACTCCATTGACCTTAATAGCCGAATATTTAGGAGGCACTTGTACTATTTCACCGGTGAATTTATTAATAGACTTTATAATTTCTTCAGAAGTCGGCCTTTTAGAACTCTTTTTTATAATATTTCCTTCTATATCATCAGTATCTGTTTCTGCTCCCCACTTTACTTCAAATTCATACTGCTTTATACCGTTCATTACAAATCTTACAGTTTTAGTAGCTGCACCTAGTGCTATTGGTAAAACCCCAGTAGCCATTGGATCTAAAGTTCCAGCATGACCAACTTTTTTTGCACCTGTCAATTTTTTTACTATTGCAACTACTTTTGCCGAGGAGATATTGGATTCTTTATTGATATTTAACCATCCACTAATATCTGATTTATTAGATTTTCTTATATTCATTATATATTTACCTTCTTGACGATTTAGCTATTTTTATCAATTTATCAATATACATTTGCTTTTCATAGCTATCGTCCAAAACAAACCTAAGCTTTGGCGTTTTTTTTAATTTCATTCCTCTAGTTATGGGGCCTATCAACTTTCTAAATTCTGTATTAAGTGCACTGATTAAATTCTCTGAATTGTCTTTAGCTCCTAATGAGGTTACGTAAACTTTTGCATTAGCTAGATCTGGAGCCACTCTAACCTCAGTAACTAAAACAGTTACATTATTTAATATAGTTTCCTTAAAATTATATTGTTGTAATTTATAAGAAATGGCTTTCCTAACATTTTCTCCCACTCTTAACTGTCTATTTGATGGCTTAAGTAATGGTTTTTTATTCATCATATTGTCAAACTTTATAAAGACCTAGCTTCAGACTTAATTTCAAAACACTCAATCAAGTCTCCCTCTTTAATATTATCATAATTCAATAAGGACATCCCACATTCAACACCTTGCTTAACCTCACTAACTTCGTTTTGATGATGTTTAAGGGTTGATAAGTCTCCCTCATGTATTACAACATTATCTCTTAACAATCTTACTTTTGCTCCTCTTTTTACAACACCTTCTGTAACCTCACAACCTGCTATCTTGCCAATTTTAGATATTTTAAATACTTTTTTAATAGAAGCGTTCCCCAAAAAATTTTCTTTTTGAATGGGAGCCATAAGACCAGACAGGAGCTTTTTAACATCGTCAAGTAGTTCATAAATTATAGAGTAATATTTAATCTCAATATTATGGCGCTTAGCTATCTTTTTAGCTTGCATATCTGCCCTTACATTAAAGCCAATGACTACCGCAGAAGAAGTAACTGCCAGCATAAGATCGCTTTCATTAAGAGCACCTACTCCTGATAAAACTACTTGTGCCGCAACCTCTTCATGATCAAATTCTTTTAAAGATGAATTTATTGCTTCCATAGAACCGTTAACATCTGTTTTTAATATTATAGGTAAAATTTTTCTTTGACCCTCTTTGATTTGAGTCAACATCTGATCTGGACTAATTATTTCAGCTCCCCTTATAGATTGGCTGGTCTTTTTTAAAGCGTCTTGTTTTCTATAGTCTACTATTTCTCTTGCTCGATATTCACTTTCCACTACTGCATATTGATCCCCGGCCTGAGGAACGTCATTTTAACCTAATATTTCTACAGGTACTGTTGGTCCGGCAGAATCAATTCTTTCTCCTTTATCATTTATTAAGGCCCTAACCTTTCCCCAACTAGCACCAGCTACTACTATATCACCAATTTGCAAAAGCCCCCTTGAAACCAGTAAAGTTGACACAATACCTCTGCCAACTTCTATTCTGGTCTCTAAAACAACTCCTGATGAATTACCATCAGAAATTGCTTTCAGATCTAATAGCTCTGCCTGCAAAAGAATAGATTCTACTAGCTCATCCAAATTTTGTCTTTTTGTAGCCGAAACCTCTACAGCCACCACATCTCCTCCAAGATCTTCTGTCAAAATTTCATGTTGTATAAGATCTTGTTTTACTTTTGAAGAATTTGCTCCTTGAGTATCTATTTTGTTGATAGCTAAAACTATGGGAACTTTAGCCGCCTTAGCATGCTGAATGGCCTCTATTGTTTGAGGCATCACAGAATCATCTGCTGCTACTACCAAAACTATAATATCAGTAACATTTGCTCCTCTTGCTCTCATAGCACTAAAGGCTGCATGACCAGGGGTATCTATAAAAGTTATTTTATTATTGTTAGCGGTGGCTATCTGATATGCTCCTATGTGTTGGGTGATTCCACCGGATTCTTTGCTAACAACATCGGTAGATCTAATAGCATCTAACAATGATGTTTTTCCGTGATCTACATGTCCCATAACAGTAACTATGGGCGCTCTCAATTCCCCCTTTATATTATCTGAACTATCAACTAAACCTATCTCGACATCAGAATCTGATACTCTTTTTACAGTATGACCAAATTCTATCACTACAAGCTCAGCTGTATCACCATCAATACTTTGATTTGCAGTAACCAATACCCCACTTTTCATTAAAGCTTTAATTACTTCCGCACTTCTAGTAGCCATTCTGTTAGCCAATTCTTGAACAGTTATAAATTCAGGTATTATAACTTCCCTAACTATTTTTTTTGTAGCCTCTGCTCCTCCTCCTTCTGAGGACGACATTCTACGCTCCCTTTCTCTTGCTCGTTTTACTGCTGCCATGGATCTTTGTCGTTCTTCATCTTCAAAAAGCTGGTGTATAGTTAATTTTTTCTTATTCCTTCTGCCTAAAAAATCTCTTCCCAAAGATAGCTTCTTCTTATTAAGCTTTTTATCTACCTCTGCATCTTCTTCTCTTCTAGGTTTATTGGCATTCCTATCTCCCTCAGCTTCAGGACTAGCAATCGGTTTTGAGGCAACATCTTTTTTTAATTTTGTTGGAGAATCTTGCTGTTTAATATTTTCGTTTTTTATTTCTTTTTCTGTTGCTTCTTGTTTTTCATCTACTTCTTCTTTAATTTCTTTTTTACTCGCGTTATCTAAAGCTTTTATTCTTGCATTTTTTTCTTCATCAGAAAGTTTATAATCTAGTTTTCCTTTATCTTTTCCTAAATCATTATCTTTTTTATCTGTCGACAAATTTTGTGGTTTGTAAGTTCTAATTTTTTTAATTTCCACAGATACTGATTTAGTTCTTCCATGAGAAAAGGACTGTCTTACTGTACCACAATCTATAGTCTATCTGAGTTCTAAGTTGCTAGATTTAAGACCTAATTTAGATTTAGCAGTTTTTTCTTCTTTATTTTTTTCTTTATCTTCACTCACAGCTTTTATCCTTGTCTCTCTATTCCTTTAATTTTTCTGTAGCATCTAATTCCTCATCTTTAAACCAGGAAGCTCTTGCCTTCATAATAATATCGTCAGCTTCTTTAGAGGAAATTTTAATTTCATCCAATATTTCTTCAAGCTCATCACTCGCTAAGTCTCCTAAATCGTTTACGCTTTTCACACCTTGTTTCCCCAATTTAACTAGCATAGGATTAGTCAGACCTTCAAAATCAAGCAACTCTTGTTCTACTCCCAATTCTTTAAGTTCTTTCTGTAATTTTTTATCTCTTTCTTTAATACTAGATTCTGCTCTTTCTTTTAATTCTTTTGCTATTTTAGATTCAAACCCTTCAATCTCTTCAAGATCTTCAAGAGGTATGTAAGCTACCGATTCTAAAGTTGAAAACCCTTCAGTTACTAAAAGCTGTGCTATAACTTCATCTACATTTAAAGATTCAATAAACATTTTAGACACATTACTCATTTCTTGTATTCTTCTTTCAGACTCGGAACCTTCTGTGAGAATATCTATGTCAAGGCCAGTTAATTGACATGCCAATCTAACATTTTGGCCTCTTCTACCTATTGCTAAACTTAAGTGGTCATCCGGTACAACTACTTCAACTTTGTTGTTTTCCTCATTTAATACTATTTTTGTTACCTCAGCAGGAGCAAGAGAATTTACTACATATGTAGCCTTATCTTCAGAAAAGGGAATTATATCTATTTTTTCATTTTGTAATTCCGCTACTACTGCTTGAACTCTGCTTCCCCTCATGCCTACGCAGGCTCCAACCGGATCTATAGTTGTATCTCTAGAGTAAACTGAAATTTTTGCTCTACTTCCAGGGTCGCGTGCAACAGATTTTATTTCAATAACACCATCATATATTTCTGGCACCTCTTGAGTAAAAAGTTTTTTCATAAATTCATTAGCCGTTCTAGAAAGAAATATTTGTGGTCCTCTTTGTTCTCTTTTAACATCTGATATCCATGCCCTAACCCGATCTCCAGGTCTAAAAGATTCTCTAGGTATCACTTCATCTCTTCTTATGAAAGCTTCACCTCTACCCAAATCAACAATTACATTTCCATATTCAATCCTTTTTACTAGCCCATTAATTATTTCTCCGGTTCTATCTTTATATTCTTCATATTGCCTTTCCCTTTCAGCATCTCTCACTCTTTGAACTATAACCTGTTTAGCTGTTTGAGCAGCTACTCTTCCCAATTCTATAGGCGGGAGAGGATCAATAAAATAGTCTCCAAGCGTTGCTGCAGAATCACGCTTTTTCCCATCCTCAAGAGATATTTCTTTTGAAGGGTTTTCTATATTTTCTACTACATTCAATACTCTTCCTAATTCTATCTCCCCCGTTTTTCTGTTGATTTCTGCTTTTACATCTAATTCTTGACCATATTTTCTTTTTGCTACGGATTGTATTGCTTGCTCCATAGATTTTATGACTATTTCTTGTTCTATAGATTTATCTCTAGCTACAGTCTCAGCAATTTGAAGTAATTCAGGTCTTGATATAGTTTTTTTAATTTCATGCAAATCCATTATTTATTCCTCAAATCATCTAATTTTATCATTCTTATTTTCCATAATTACTTGCGCATCAGAAATACTACTATAAGAAAAACAAAACTTTTTAGACGTTTTCTTATCCAAAAGATGGATTTCTTGATCGCTGCAATGAGTTAGTAGTCCAATATAACTGCTATGCTTTTCAGAATTACTAACTTTTACCTTTATTAAATTTCCTTTATACCTCTTGAAATCTAATTGTTCTATTAAGGGTCTTTCTATTCCTGGAGAAGATATTTCTAAATAATAATTATCCTTAATTGGATCTTCTAAATCTAAAATATTAGATATGATTTTACGTATCTTTGCACAATTTTCAATAGATACTGGTTTAAAATCAACCTTTTCAACCATTATTTGGAAAATATTTTTTTTTCCCTCTAATTTTTTTATTCGAACTAATTTAAATCTTTTACTTTCAAGTGTCGTAATAATTTTTTTTGCAACTTTTCTAAATTCCGTTGCTTGCACTATTTTTGATTCAACTTCCTCTTGCAAATTTATTCTCCAAAAAAAATAAGGCCTCAAGGGCCTTAATCTTTTAAAATAAAATATAAAGAGAATATATATATAAACAATTAACTTGTCTAATAATGTTTATTTTTTTTCTTCGTAAAAATTAAAAAAATCGGGTTATTGCCTTTTAATAAAGCTTTTTTTTCATATCTAGTCTGAGGCCAATCCAAGGGTTTTTTTATAAAGTCTTCTTTACTATCTGCATTCCAAATAAAATTTTCAGAATTTAAGAAATAATGCAGTATCCAAGCACAATAAGAAGGATTATCTGTAGCAACTCGTAATTCAGCATTAGTCTTCATCACTCTGGATAGTTCTTTGATAGTATCTGAATTAATTAGTCTTCGTTTATGGTGTTTCTTTTTGGGCCATGGGTCAGGAAATAGGATGAATGCTTTTGAAATAAAATTTGAGGGTAATAATTCTAAAAGTAATGTTCCATCTTCCATTGATACCTTGATTCTCTCATAATTTTCTTCTTTAATAGATGTAACTAAATTTGCTGTTCCATTCAAATAAGGATCGCAACATAAAAAAGCTACATTAGGATTATTTTCTAACTGCCAATTGAGGTGTTCACCACTTCCATAGCCTATTTCAAACCATATTTGCTTAATATTACAAGGCAAATTTGTGAATGTGTTTTTATCTATTTTTTTTGTAGAGTCTAAGTTTAACTTAGGAAAAATTTTTTCAAATTTCTTCTTTTTTAAAGACTTTAATTTATATCCTCTTTTTCTACCAAATACTTTCATTGCTATAAAAAATTCAATTTATTTAATTTCATCTAATATTAGCTTTGCCTTATCTGTTTGCTCCCAAGTAAAATTACTTTCTTCATTAAAATTTCTTCCAAAATGTCCATATGCTGCTGTTGATAAATATTTAGGCTGAGATAAATCTAGCATTTGGTTTATTCCCCGAGGACTTAAATCAAAAACATTTTTTATAGAATTTATAATTTCAGAATCTTTTGTTTTGCCCGTACCATGAGTATCTAAATAAATAGACAACGGCTCAGAAACACCTATAGCATATGCTAGCTGAATAGTGCATTTTTCAGCTAAACCCGAATAAACGACATTCTTAGCTATGTACCTAGCAGCATAAGCTCCAGATCTATCAACTTTTGTAGGATCTTTTCCTGAAAATGCTCCCCCACCATGTGGACACGCTCCTCCATAAGTATCCACAATTATTTTTCTACCTGTTAAACCCGCATCTCCATCTGGCCCTCCAATTTCAAACCTACCAGTAGGATTTACTAATATTTTTTCTTCAGCTGGCATCCAGTCGTTTGGCAAAACACTTTGAACTATAGGTAAAACGATATCTACAACGTCAGATTTTTTTAGATTAGGTTCATGCTGGGTAGATACAACTACATTATCGCAACTTACTGGAACACCATTTTCATAAATCAAAGTAACTTGTGATTTTGAATCTGGCCCAAGTCCTTCAACTATCTTATTTTTTCTTTTGTGAGCCAATTCTTTCAAAATTTGGTGACTATATTGAATAGGAGCAGGCATTAATTCTTTTGTTTCTCTGCAAGCATAGCCAAACATTATACCCTGATCACCCGCTCCTTCCGATTCATTCCCCTTGGGATCCACGCCTACTGCAATATCTGCAGATTGTTCGTGGAGGAAACAACTGAAATTAAAATTTTTCCAATGAAAATTTTCTTGATCGTAGCCTATATTCCTAACTATATTTCTAGCCAAGTTTTCAAGTTCATTAGTATTTATTTTAGGTCCTCTTACCTCCCCAGCTATTATTACTCTGTTAGTTGTAACCATAGTTTCACACGCAACTCTTACACGATCCTTTTCCTCACTTTTTAATATATATGCATCTACTATCCCATCAGATATTTGATCACAAATTTTATCGGGGTGCCCTTCAGATACAGATTCTGAAGTAAAAAAATATTGATGATTTTTCATCTTTCTGCTCCTAAAATATTTTTACTCTTTTTTAAATAATCTTCCTAAGAATAAAATAATAATACTTAAAATCAAAAAAGGTAAATTACCATATTTTGAAAACAAAGTAGGTTTTATTTTATTAGGGACCTTGACATCTAATATATTTTGTTCGTTTAAAGGCAAACTTCCTAGAAACCTTCCATAAGCATCAAAAGCAGCGGATATTCCTGTATTAGCAGATCTCAACACGGGAAGACCTTCTTCCACTGCTCTAGTCCTAGCAGCCATTAGATGTTGTTTAGGTCCAGCAGTATTACCATACCATGCATCGTTAGTTATATTAATTATAATATCTGGCCTTTCACCTCTAATAATATTACCAGCAAATATTATCTCATAGCAAACAAGTAATGCAACTTTGGGGAAGGGTGCGGGTAGAAAAAAAGTGTTTGTACCTGCCCCCCTAGAAAAATCTATAGAACTGCCAACAAAATTGCTAAAATTTACAAAATTACGAAACGGAATAAATTCTCCAAATGGAACTAGATGTTTTTTATCATAAAAATCAAATATTATACCCTCTTGGCCAATAACAAATATACTGTTGTATATTTTTGATAATTTTTTTTTTTTCAAACTATCCTGGTAAACTCGACGAATAGCGCCCGTAATTAAAAGCTGATTGTCATCTAGCCAAGAAAATACTTTTTTACTAATCATCTTATTTTTTTCTATATCAAAATCAACAGCTGATTCTGGCCAAATAAATAATTGTGGGATTTTCAAATTCCTCTCAGTCGATAAAGAAATTATTTTATTTAAATGTTTTTCACTTAAGCTTTTATCAAGCTTTTCTTTTTGAGATATAGAAGGCTGAATTATACTAAAACTAATGTCACTATATAAAGGATTATCTAGAGAATATATTCTAAAAAAACCTGCAAAAAAAATTAAGGATAAAGGGCTAATGAATACCAGAAAATATTTAAAATTACTTTTAAATAAAGTAGGGGCTAAAAATGCAAGATAAGTAAACAAGCCCATTCCATATATTCCTAGCCAAGAGACACCTTGCAAAGTATAAAAAGAATTAGCCCATATATATCCAATTATATTCCAAGGAAAACCACTAAAAATTGTTCCTCTTAAAAATTCACCCAAAGAAAGCAGTGAAGCAAAAACTAAAACCCTACCAATTTTACTAATCTTAAAATAACTAGTAATAAACTTTGCAAACATACAAAAAAAAATAATAAAAGTAGAAAGAAAGATACTTAACAATAAAACTGCAATTACACCTAACCCTAACCCTCCAAAGTTAGACATTTCAAATGAAATTGATATCCAATACAAACTCGAGAAAAAATGTGCGGAACCAAATATTAAACTTAGAAAAAAAACTTTTAGAAATTTGTATTTTTTTTCTATTACCATATGGTATAGATAAATAAACGCTATTATAGTAAAAGGAAGAAATATGACTTTTACAAAAACCAGTCCTCCCAAATAACCCAACAATAAACTTATAAAAGCTTCTATATATAAACTATTATTCTTATTAATTAAGTTTTTAATATTGAATTTTTTCAATTTTTTCTGCTTATTGGAGTTCCAATAATTTTTACTTTTTTTATTCTTCTGATATCTGCCTCAACTATTTCAAAACTTATTCCAGAAAAATGATTTATAGATTCTCCAACAGTGGGAACTCTTCCCCCCAAATGAAAAATAAGACCTCCCAGCGTATCTATCTCAACATCCATATTGTCATCTAATAATTTGCAATTATAATATTTTTCTAGATCCTCTATCAGTATTCTGGCATCCGCTATAAGAGAACCATCAGAAAATCCACTCTTAAGTAGATTTATTTGTACATCATGTTCATCCTCTATTTCTCCAGTAATTTCTTCTACCATATCTTCAATTGTTATTAAACCATCCGTTCCCCCATGTTCATCTACTACAATTGAAAGATGAACTTTAGTTTCTCGCATTTCTTGAAATAAATGTGAAATGGGAGTCGAGGGAGCAGAAATAATTACTTTTCTAATTATTTTATCTAAAGAGAAATTTTCATTGTTATCCCAATAGGAAAGTATATCTTTAACATGAACCATACCTACTACATCATCTAAAGTACCGTTATAAACTGGTAATCTTGAATGCGCAGCTGAATCAAATTGAGATAAACACTCTTTAAAATTGGCATTTTGATCTACTGCCACTATATCGGCGCGAGGAACCATTGCCTCTGATACCTCGGTAGAAGAAAAACTTAGAACATTGTTTAACATTATACGCTCGGCAAATCCTAGACCTGCTTTTTTTCCAAGAGATATAACTTGCCCTTTAGCACTTTCAATATCTGAATATTTTTTACTTTTTTTGAATAAATGAGTTAACAAATCAAAAACTTTATTTTTTATCATTAAATTTCTCTGTAAAATTTCTAACAAGCATAAGGATCTACAATCCCAACTGTGTTTAAAATTTTCTTTTCAATCTTTTTCATTTTTTTTTCATCAACAACATTATCATGCGAAAACCCTATGAGATGTAAAATGCCATGTACTATTAAATGAGAAACATGATTAACAATAGGTATATTATTAAAATTTGCTTCTTTTTTTACTATTTCATAAGCAATCACAATGTCACCAATATAAATAATTCTACTATTAATTTTTGGATATAAAGAAGGAAATGCCAACACATTTGTAGCTAAATCTTTGTTTCTCCACTTTTTATTAAAATAACGAATTTCTTTATTATCAGTTAGTCTTATTGATAAACTACCTTTTTTCTTGCTATGCATAGACCAAGTTTCATTGGCTAATTTACAATACAATCCATAACCCTCAAGCCTACTCCAATTTTTTATTTTTACATCAAAAAATAAATCTAATTGATCAATCATATTACCTTGATTTATCATGTGATCCATACGCATCAACAATTTTCTGAACAAGAGGATTTCTAATAACATCTTCTTTTTCAAAAAATATTTGTCCTACTTGTTCAAGATTCTTAGTTACATCAATTGCTTCAAACAAGCCTGATTCTTGCTGGTTTGGCAAGTCAATTTGTGTTAGATCTCCGGTAATAACCATTCTAGAATTGAAACCTAATCTAGTTAAAAACATCTTCATTTGCATCTTACTAGTATTTTGAGCCTCATCTAGAATCACAAAAGAATTACTTAAGGTTCTTCCTCGCATAAAAGCTAAAGGAGCAATTTCAATAATTCCTAAATTCATATTTCTTTCAATTTTCTTTGGTGCCAAAACATCTTCCAAAGCATCGTACAAAGGTCGCAAATAAGGATCCACTTTATCTTTCATATCTCCAGGCAAAAAACCTAATCTTTCGCCTGCCTCAACTGCAGGTCGAGATAATACAATTTTTTCTATTTCCCCTTTCTCAAGTAAATAAACACCATATGCAACTGCCAAATAAGTTTTACCCGTTCCTGCTGGGCCAATACCAAAACAAAGCTCTTTAGATTTAAATGTCTCCACATATTTAATTTGCGTATAAGTTCTTGGTCTTATATTTTTTTTTGTCGTTTTAATTATAAAATCGATAGCTTTGCTATCCCTTATTATTTTATCATTACTGCGATTCATTATTATCGATGCATCTACTTCTTCAATACCTACTCTGTAACCTTTAGTTAACTGAAGATATAAATCTTTAATTACGCTTTCAGCAAATTCTGATTTTTCACCTGAAACTTCAATAATTTTACCTCTACCTCTAATATTGACGCCTAGAGTTTTCTCTATTCTAACTAAATTACCATCATATTCCCCGAATAAGTCTGGAATTAATCTTTCATCCTCTAGATCAATTATTAAACCATTTTCAGCTTTTATATTTTTTGATTTCAATTGTAATTCTCTACTCTAGAATTTATAAAATTTCCTTTTAAACTATTTTTAGTAGCTCCATTAATCCTAACTTCAACTATTTCGCCTATACTTGAGGCATTGTTTTCAATATGTGTTGCTTGCATATATGGAGTTCTGCCTACCAATTGATTATCTTTCCTTCCTTTTCTCTCCAGTAATATTTCCATCTTAGTGTTTACGAAAGATTTATTAAAATTTAATTGCTGTGAATTTAAAACTTCTTGAAGCACTAGCAATCTCTCTAGTTTCAGTTTTTCTTCTATTTGACCCTGCATAATTGAAGCGGGTGTTCCAGGACGCCTAGAGTATTTGAAAGAATAAGACTGGGAAAACTCAACCGCTTCAATTAAATTTAAAGTATTTTTAAAAGCCTGCTCACTTTCTCCGGGAAATCCAACTATAAAATCTGAAGAGAGCGCAATATCAGGACGGACTAATCTTAATCTATTAATAATACTAATATAATCTTCAACCTTATAGTTTCGATTCATAGCTTTCAGAATAAAATCATCCCCAGACTGAATAGGCAAATGCAGATAAGGCATCAATTTCTCTATTTGTCCATGAGCATCAACTAAATCTTGTGTCATATCAGCTGGATGAGAAGTAGTATATCTTATCCTTTTTAAATTTTCTATTTCTGCAATTTCTTTTATTAATCTTGATAAAGACCAACTTTTTTTACCCATAAGTCCATGATACGCGTTCACATTCTGTCCAAGCAAACATATTTCTTTAGCTCCTTTAGATACCAGTACATTAATCTCTTTTATAATATCCTGTACAGGTCTAGAATATTCTGCTCCTCTAGTGTATGGAACCACACAGAAACTACAAAACTTATCACACCCTTCCTGAACACTAACGAAAGAGGTGGGATTGTCATTAATTTTATCAATTAATAAATCATCAAATTTACTTTCAGTGGGAAATTCGGTAGCAACTACAGATCTGGATGATTTCATATTGTTAAATAGTAATTCTGGTAATTTATGATAAGTTTGAGGGCCAACTACTATATCTACTGCAGGTTGTCTTTTAATAATTTCTTCCCCTTCTGCTTGCGCAACACATCCTGCAACCACTATTTTTAAATTTTTTCCCTCGGATATTGATTTTCTTTTTAAAGGAACGAGTCTACCTAAATCAGAATAAACCTTTTCTGCTGCTTTTTCTCTTATGTGGCAAGTATTAAGTATTATTAATTCAGAATTATCAGATTCTTCAGACAACACAAATCCGTGAGGTGCCATCAAATCTACCATTCTTTCAGAATCATAAACATTCATCTGACAACCATAAGTTTTTAGATATAGTCTCTTTTTTTTAGCACCTTCAGTCAAAGTTAATTTTCTCCTCTATATGATATAATATAATATGCATTACAAAGTTAAATACATCCATTCATAATCTTTTCAAGTCTTACTGGATTTGGATGTCCAGATAAAGCATTCCCCATACCATATGTTACCTGTCTCCAGGCAATTTTAGACATGGATTTTCTATCTTGTACATTCTGAATTGGTTCATGAGCTGTAACTGTAATATTTACGCTACTTAAACTGAACACATTCCATAAATGTGAAAATAAATTCATATTTCCCCACCAAGCTATTATAGGACGCTGACTCCTTGAAATAGGCAATCCGTTCAAACCAGAATAGCAAATAGTTACTGCTTGAAATATAAAATTTCCTAGTTTTCCTTTTTCTGTTTCTCCCACAGAAAATAAAGAAGATTTAAAATTCAAAACTCTGTTTCCATCAGAAGAAGTACCTTCAGCAAATAGAACTAATTTATTGCCATTAGATAGGTATTCTAAAATTTGAAATTTTTGATTTGCTACTTTTTGTACTTTTCTTTCAATAAATAAAGTATTTTGTAGTTTAGCAAGAAAACCTATAATTGGCCAGCTAGCAATTTCTGACTTGGCAATAAAAGAAGTATCGGTTAAAGAAGATAAAATTATTATATCTAACCAGGAAGCATGATTAGATATAATAAGACCAGGCTTATTGATTTCCAATTTACCAAACAAGCTTATTTTAATATTTAATATTTTTAATACGCCTTTGTGAAAAATCCTAGGTATTTTTTTTCCTATTCTTAAATTAAAAATTTTAGAAAAAACAAAAAATATAAACATAACAAAAAACCACAAGATTAGACTCATCAGTCTAAAGACAGATCTTAGTAATTTAAAAAATCTTGTTATTAATATAATCACCCTATTCATACTTAATAATGCAAAGCCTCATAATTTAACTAGCATCTGATTCATAATGTGATCTATATCTCTGAGAAACTAAATCTGTTTTAAGAACTATACAGATATCAATAGTTCCAAATTGCTTATCCAACACTGCTCCCTTGCCCACAAATGAACCTAAACGCAAATAGCCCTTAATTAAGGGTGGTATTTTTTTACGAGTTTGTAAAATATCTATTTTTTTCTTATCTATAATATTCATTTCAATATATCTATCTTTTACTGCTATTGGACATATATTTTGAGGTGCTAGGTGATAATGATAAAGGTAAGACAATAAATCTTTAATTGGTTCAACTTTTATTCCTGGAAAACTTGCACATCCAAACATTAATTCTATATCATGAAAAAAAACATAATTAGCTATTCCTCTCCATAATAGTTGCATGGTTTGTCCATTCCTGTATGCAGGATCCACACAGGACCTCCCCAATTCTAATATTTCACCTTTGTATGATAGCAAGGAATCAATGTTATATTCATCTGAAGTATAAAAACCTCCATTTTGTTTTGCTTTGCTTTTTCTATTCAAACGATATGTTCCTATTACTCGTTCATTTATTTTAGATTTAGAGTTATCCAAAACAAGCAGATGATCCCAATATTGATCAAATTCATCAAAATCTCTTTTAAGGGTTTTCATTTGTTCTGTTGGACTTGCCGACATCTCTTCATAAAAAACTTTATATCTTAAATATTGAGCTGCATTAATTTCTTCGGTGTCCTGAGCCAATCTAACTTCTAAATTTCCAGAATAGACCTTTTCTACTTCTCTAGAATAATCTTCTGCTGTAGCCATCAAAATATTCCAATACTAACTTTATAACTCAATTCTTTTTAATCTTTTTGCCATATAACTCCATACGGTGACCCGTTAGATCATAGCCTAATTTTTTTGCGACATCATGTTGTAATTTTTCTATTTGATCGTCAACAAATTCTATCACTTTTCCATCTTCTATATCAATAAGATGATCATGGTGCTCATTTGAAGAAATTTCATACCTTGCTCTTCCATCTCCAAAATCTCTAACCAATACTATTCCAGAATCTTCTAATAATTTCATAGTTCTATAGACAGTAGCCATACTTATCCTAGAATCAATCTTGGTAGATCTCTTAAAAATCAAATTAGCATCAGGATGATCTTCAGCTTTAGAAACAACCTTCGCAATTACCTTCCTCTGATGAGTAAGTTTGATACCTTTTGACTCGCAAAAAAGTTCTATAGCACTTTTAACCATAAACTCTGCCTTTGCCTAATTAAAAACACATTACTGTACTATTTAAAAAATACAACATATATTAAACAATTAAAACATAGAATATAAAAGTACTATAAAGAAATGCCTATGTATAATAGAAATAAAAGAAATATTGTTAAAACTATAGATCTTATAGGGGAAATATGCCCTATGACATTTGTAAAAACACGGCTTGAATTAGAAAAAATCAACCATGGTGAAAAATTAAAAGTATTTTACGGCACTAAAGAAGCAAAAATTAATGTTCCTAAATCCCTTGAAGAATTGGGACATAAAGTACTAGAAACAAAAAACATAGAAAAAAACAAATTTTATCTTTTAATAGAAAAATAAGATCCTAAATAAAATATTTCATGATATCAGCATCTTCATCTTTCATTGAATAGGGTCCTCCTTTTATATTGTAATATTTTTTTCTTTTCGTAATAATTTTAAAACCTAAATTTTTATAAAACTTTATTGCTTTTTTATTACCAGAAGAAACTTCTAATAGTATTTGTTTTACTTCTCTAAAAAGATCACTGTTAATCATAAAAATAAACAACTTTTTTCCTAAACCTGTTCGTTGATAGTTAGGTTTTACTGATATATTAATTATTTCTGCTTCAGGTTTTATTATTTTTACAACTATAAAACCTAATATTTTTAGGTTAACCTCAACATAAAAAATTAAAAAATTTCTTTCTAACAATTGTAAAAATTCTTCTTCTTTCCATATTCTTACTCCTAAAATTTTCATAGCTTCATCATAGATCTCAGCTAAATTTTTGATGCATTTTATATCTCTTTTTTCACAAAGTTTAAAATGTATCATTTTTATTCTATAACAGGAGAGTTCTTCCAATGAATGGGCTCACTAACATTGGCAGGTCTCAAATAGAGTGGATCAGGGGATTGAAATTTCTTTATTTTCAAATAATGAAGAGCGGATTTCATTAAGCCTGATGAGAGTGGATTATCTAAATGAATTACTTTTCCAGCAAATCCTATTTTCGCGGCAAATTGATTACATTCATTTCCTACTATAATACAATTATCTTTTTTCAGTACAATATTTAATTCTTCATTAATATTTATTAATTCAGGTTTACGTAAAGCGATATAATTTTTATCAAACAATTGAAAATAAAAATGTTCGGGAAATGCTTTTAAAATTACTCCAACATTTTTGTTCGTATTAATACTTCTAGCCAAACATTCCAAAGTAGACAACCCTGCGGCTTTCAAACTATTTCCTAAAGCAAGTCCCCTAGCAAAAGAAAGCGCAATTCTTATTCCATTAAAATTTCCAGGACCTCTGGTTGAAAATAAGAAATCTATATCTTGTAAATTATTTTTAGAAACTTTTAATGCTTTTTGTATATTGATAAAAAGCAAACTCGCCTTATTCTTTTCCACATTAATTTTTTCTTTAAAAACAATTGATTTATTATTAGCTATGATAATAGTTAAATCTTTTAAAGAAAGATCAAAAACTATAAATTTCAATTATTCAATCCATAATTTATTAAACAAAATAAAACATATCTATTATAGTAAAAATTACTTAGAATTAATATATGAATCTTATAGAGATAACCACTAATGAATTTGATGTAACTATTAATTTAGCTTATGCAAAAAGTTCAAACTTTACGGGGAAAAAAATATATAAAAACTCTAGATGTTATCTTCATAAAGACGCAATAAATAATTTAACAAATGCCATCAATATTGCTAAAGGGCTTGGATACAAACTTAAAATTTATGACGCATTCAGACCTTCTGAAGCACAAGAAAAACTTTGGAATTTTAATCCTGATCCTCAATTTATTTCTCACCCACAAAAGGGCTCCCCCCATTCCAGAGGTGTTGCATTAGACTTAACTCTGCTAAAAAATGATAAAAACTTAGACATGGGAACTCCCTTTGATTCTTTTTCTGAAAAATCTTTTCATGGAAACAATAATATTGGAGCTCAAGCAAAAAAAAATAGAATGATCCTTCTAGCCATAATGACCTTAGCTGGTTGGGATTATTATAAAAACGAATGGTGGCACTATCAGCTATTTAACAGCAAAAATTGGCCAATTTTAAATGATAAATCAGAAAGAACAAATTTAATTTAACTAATTTCTTTAACTTCTTGCACTTCAGGGACATAGTGCCTCAACATATTTTCAACTCCCATTTTTAGAGTAGCCATAGAAGAAGGACAGCCAGAGCAAGCTCCTTTCAATTCCAATTCAACTATGCCCTGAGAATATCCATGAAAAACAATATCTCCCCCATGACTCGCTACTGAAGGTCTTACTCTGGTTTCAAGCAGTTCTTCTATCTGTTCCGCAATTTCTTTATCTTCTTCGCTTACTTCAACTTTGGCAGTATTTTCTATAGATTCAACTACTTTTTCATCAGACATAAAATGTTGCATCACTTGACTTAATATTAGTGGTTTAATTATTTGCCAATCAATATCTTCATTTTTTGTTACAGAAATAAAATCTTTTCCTAAAAATACAGCAGAAATTCCATCCAAACTAAAAATTCTTTTTGCCAAAGGTGAATGCTTAGCTTCTGCAACATTACTATAAGAAATGCTTTTATCTGGTGATACATCTTTACCAGGTATAAATTTAACCGTTAGCGGATTCGGAGTTTGTTCAGTTTGAATAAACATTTTTTTTTCCCATATTTATGTAATTCTTATCAATTCTTCATCTGTTAAATTTCCAGGAACAACAGTCAACGGTATGTGGATACTAGTGGTAAGTTCCATCGAAAATTTTTGAACTAGATCATTAGAACCTTTACCTTCTGGTGCTGCTCCTAAAACCAGAATGCTTATTGTGTCATCTTGGTTAATGAAATCAACTATTTTATCAAATTTATGCCCTTTTTCAATTTTACATTCAATATTTAAACCAAAATTTATATCTACTTCACTTTTTAAACTTTTAAGTATTTCATCCGCTTTTGCGTATGCTTCTGATTTCATAATATTTTCGACTCCTACAAAATGCATCAAATCTTGGGGTTCTATAACATATAATAAAACCACAGATCCCTTAGTGTTTTTTGCTCTCATACAAGCAAATTTTAACGCTATTTTACACTCTTCACTGTCATCGACACATACTAAAAACTTAACATGGCCTGGTATATGCTTCAAAAAAACTCTCCCTTTACGTTCTTCTAAATATTAAGCTAGCCAAAAAACCAGCAAATATGGCACCTAAAGCAGCACAAATCCCATATAATAGGCTTTGATTTTGGGAATAATCAAACAATTTTTCAATAAAACCTTCTTTTTCTACTTCTATTAAATTTGTTATTTTGCTTCTTAAAAAACCATTTTCATCAACCAAGTATGCATTAACTTTGTATTTGCCAGTTGGAGTGGTTCCTGGCAATTTAAATACAACTTTAAACAAATCATTATTCAAAATTTCTAAACTTTTACCTTTTTCATAAAAAAGACCCTTATCATTTAGGCTTTGTCGTAATGCAATATAGTATTCTTCAGCCTCTTCATTTTTTTTAAAACTTGATGAGTCTAAGAGATTCTGCCAAAGAATTTTATTTTCTTGTAAGAAATTTATGTACAAGTTGTTATCAAATGCAGCATTAGAAACTATAGCATAATATGACGGAAGGTTTTCCAAGTTAATTACTTTGTTTCCTTCTATCCACATACCATATTTTCTATATTTTTTTCTAACTTTATAGTTTGTATCTGGTCCTTTAACTTCAATAAATAAAGATTTTTTGTACAAAGCATCAGTATCTATTGCCCCATAAATAAAAATTTCTGCCCCAGAGAAAGAAGTTTTAATTTTTATCTCTGTTTCAGCAACATCGGTCCTTAAAAGATCTTTTGCAAAACACAGCTGACTAGAAATAATTGTTAATAAAAAATAAAAAAGACAATTTTTCATTTATTATTTTCCTTTCTCTATAACAAACATTTCATTTGGTGTTACTACCATCTCTCCAATAAGAACGAATACAACTAATAAAATTATTACTGATAAAAGAAAACGAATCTGCTCCCCATTCAAATGTACCATTATTTTTGTTCCTATTTGTGCTCCAATAACCGCGCCCAGAAGCAAAAGAGATGATAGCATGACATCTAATGTCTGATTAACATAAGAATGTAAAATAGTAGCTACTCCCGTTACAAAGACTATTTGAAGCAACGAAGTACCTACTACTATTTGTGTAGGCATTCCTAGAATATAAATCATGGCAGGAACTAAGATAAAACCTCCACCAACGCCCATTATAGAAGATAATATTCCAACAAAAAAACCAATAAATAAAGGCGGAATTACACTAATATAAAGATGTGACTTTCTAAACCTAACCTTAAATGGCAAACCATGAAGCCATATGTGTTCATGTAATCTTTTTCTCTTTCCACTCCTTCTTTTTTTAATAGTATTAATACTTTCTATTAACATCCAAATGCCCACAGAAGCTAAGACTATTATATATGAAGAGGTAATAAAGAATTTTTCTTGTCCTATATCCAAAAGCTTTTTTAGAACTAATACACCTATTGCACTTCCTAATACCCCACCTATTAGTAAAATAAAACCCATTTTAAAATCTACATTATATCTTCTTATATGGGCGAGTAATCCAGAAAAAGAAGCTGCTAAAATATGATTTGCCTCCGAAGCTACTGCTACGGCCGGAGGAATACCCATAAGAATTAGCAAAGGAGTCATTAAGAATCCTCCTCCTACTCCAAATAATCCTGATAAAACTCCTACTACTAGCCCTAACAAAAATAATACAAATATATCTAGTGATAAACCTGCTATAGGGAGATAAATTTCCATTAATTACGCATATCCTACAATTTTTTTAGTTTCCTCTACAATAGGACGTGAAATTTCTCTAGCTCTTTCAGCTCCTTGATCCAAAAGCGTTTCCATATAAGTCTGGTCGTCCTTTAGTTTTTTAATTTTTTTATTTAAAGGACCTAGAACTGAAACCGCTAATTCTCCTAGATCTTTTTTAAAAATAGAAAATTGTTTCTCAGAATAAATTTTTACTATCTTTTCTATAGGCTCATCGGATAAAGCAGAAAAAATATTTAATAGATTAACTGTCTCTGGGCGTTCTAAAATAATTTTTTCCTTAAATAAATTATTTTTATCTAGAGAATCTAAACTAGGTAGTGGCAAAGGATCAGTCTTAGCCTTTTTTATTTTATTTATTATGTCATCAGGAGAATCTGTTAAATTTAATCTTGAATAATCTGATTCCTCTGATTTTGACATTTTCTTTTTTCCATCTCTTAAACTCATTACCCTTGTAGCAGGCCCCATAATTACAGGTTCAGTTATAGGAAAAAAATCTTTTTTAAAATCATTATTAAATTTAGTTGCTATATCTCTAGCTAGCTCTAAATGTTGTCTCTGATCATCACCTACAGGAACATGAGTAGCGTGATATGCTAATATATCAGCAGCCATCAAAATTGGGTAGGTATATAGGCCAACAGAAGCTCTTTCTCTATTTTTTCCAGCTTTTTCTTTAAATTGAGTCATCCTATTCAACCAACCCAACCTAGAAACGCAATTGAAAATCCAGGCCAATTCCGCATGATAAGCAACCTGAGATTGAACAAAAATAATTGACTTTTCTGGGTCAATACCTGCAGCAACGAAAGCAGAAGCTACTTCTAGTACATTGTTTTTCAAAATAGTAGGATCTTGTTTTACAGTAATAGCATGCATATCTACCACGCAATAAATACAGTCATATTTATTTTGTAGTTTAACAAAATTTTTAATAGCTCCCAGATAATTTCCCAGATGTAAATTGCCTGTGGGCTGCACTCCTGAAAATACTCTGTCCATTTTTTTTCCTATACAAATTTGTATTTAAATTATTCAAAACTACTTAGAAATATTATATTTTAATTATATTTTATAACCATAAAAAACAATTATTTTAAAGACTTAAATAATTTTAAAAAATAACTAGAAAATAAATAAGAAATTAGTCCTATAATTATCATAGAAATTAATTTAATAATATTCCCATTTAAAAATAATACCTCTGAGAAATTAGAATAAAAAATTTCAAAAATTATTAAAGAAACAAGCATAAATAAGCTGGCAACAATTATAAGAAATACTTTATGAAAAAAAATAATTTTTGGAACATAAAAATTATTTAAAAGAACCATAACAAAAAGCAGAATAGCACTTATCCATCCAGTAATTACTAAAGAATAAGCTATTCCTATAAATCCCATACTTTGTATCAAATACCAGGTCAAAAACACATTTAAAATAGAAGTCACTGCCGTTATAATGAGTGGAGTTCTTACATCTTTTCTAGCAAAAAAGAATGGAGCTAAAATTTTAATTAACATAAAAGCGGGAAGTCCAATAGCATAAATTCTTAGAGCCAGTGCAGTATAATTAACATCAGTGGCAGTAAAAGCTCCATAACCAAATAATGATTTTATTATTAAATCTGGCATATAAATTAATGCGACTGTGGCTGGTAATGCAAAAAATATAGAAATTAATATAGCTCTTTCTTGAGTTAAATATTCATCTGTTTTTTGGCCAGATTCTATTTTCTTAGATAAATCAGGCAATAAAACAGTTCCTATTGCTACTGCTATAATGCCAAGAGGCAACTGTGCTACACGATCAGAATAATATAACCAAGATATTGCACCTGGAATCTGACTAGCAAATATTGATGAAACCAATAAGTTTATTTGAGTTGCCCCTGCCCCAAGAACAGCTGGAAAAAATCTTTTTAAAAATTTTTTTACCGGCTTATCTAATTTAGGAAAACCTAAGTTAAATGCTAATCCGTTTTTATAATTAGCCCATGCTAATAATAACATCTGAAAAATACCGGCTATTATAACCCCATAACATAGATAAATGCCTTTATCTCCACTATCAGCAAAAGCTATAAGCATAGATAAAATCATAATTAAATTCAAAATAACAGGAGCCGCTGCGCCAGCCCAGAATTTTCCATTAGTATTTAAAGCGGCAGCTAATATTGAAGTAATTATAATAAAAATTAAATAAGGAAACACTATTCTCGAATAAGGAACGGCAAGTTCAAAACGAATTACATCATCTGCAAAACCAGGTGCTATCAATAGCACAATATTTGGCATAAATATTTCAGCAATAATTATTAAAGGTAAAATTATAAATAATATTATTGTAGTAATTTTCGATGTAAATATAAGTCCTTTCTCTACCACTAAACTTTTATTGTGTTCTGCCAATAAAGGAATAAAAGCTGCAGAAAAAGTACCTTCTGCAAAAAATCTCCTAAATAAACTTGGTAATCGGAAGGCTATTATGAAAGCATCTGCTGCAGGACCTGCGCCTAAGAGAATAGCAAAAATAATGTCTCTTATAAATCCTAGTATTCTACTTAATAATGTCCAAAAACTTACCACAGCGCTAGACTTATATATATTGGCAAGCTTTTTAAAAAAGATCATTGCGCAATCTTAAATTCTTTTATCTTTTGATTAGATCCTGAAAATTTCTCATCAATAATATTAGCCATGTTATGTTTTATATTACTAATTTTTCTTTCATCAGTAATTTTCATTCCTGTAATATCCTTTACATAAAAAACATCTACAGCACGTAATCCGTATGTACTTATCCTAGCCGTTGTAATTTGTAGTCCTGAATCAAATAAAGCAGTAGCTAATAAACTTAACAAACCAATTTTATCTCTAGCATTAATTTCAATAATTGTGTGAGTTTTAGAAGAAAAATTATCAAATAAAATTCTAGGTTCTATTTTAATTATATCCCTTCTACTAATTTTAGTTATATTTTTTAATTCTTTCAAAACTTCTTTTGGCGGCCTTTCTTCATAAACTGACTTAAAAATTGTACTCTTCAATGTATCCAATCTATTTTTATTAAGGACCAAATCAATATTATTAATTAAAAATGTATTTATAGCCATTCCGTCTTTGGTAGTAACTATTCTTGCATCTAAAATAGAAGTTCCTCCCAACGACAAACCTGCACATATTTTTGAAAACAAACCATGATGATCTTGAGTATAGATGGCTATTTCTGTAACATTTTTTTCTTTTATAGGAAAAATATATATAGAAAACTGATCTTTACTTTTATCTGCATCATTTATTAAATTAGCATGCCTCTCCTGAACAACTAAATCGACGTTGGTCCAATAAGAAGAATAAAACCTATCAATATAATTTTGAAAATATATTTTGTCCCATATTCTTAGGTTATTTTTTAGAACTTCCTTTGCTTTTTCTATCCTTAAATGTCTTGATTTGCTCTCACTTCCACCGCTAATTGTAACTAAAGCTTCCTCATACAGGCTAGTCAGTAAATTATTCTTCCATTCATTCCATATATTTGGTCCCACAGCTTTAATATCAACAACAGTTAAGACATATAGTAACCTTAATCTTTCCACTGATTGAACCTCATTACAAAAAAAACTTATTGTTTCAAAATCATTTATGTCTCTTTTGAAAGCTATATTAGACATTAATAAATGATTCATTACCAACCAAGATACAGTTTCCACTTCCTCTGGTTTAAGTCCCAATCTTGGACAAAGTTTTTCAGCTACTTTAGACCCTAGAACAGAATGATTACCTCCTCTTCCTTTAGCAATGTCATGTAAAAATAATGCGATGAATAAAACTTTTCGGGAGATTATTTTTTCTGATACATTTTTTAAGTATTCAAACTCATCACCAAATTCTCCACTATATATCTTTCTCAAAATACCAATAGCATTAAGAGTATGCTCATCTACTGTGAATACGTGATACATATCATGCTGTATCTGAGCCACTACTTTTCCAAAATCTGGAATAAATTTACCCAATACACCACTTTCGTTCATCTTTTTTAGAATAATTTCAGAGTTTTCCGCACTCAAAAGGATATCTATAAATATTTTATTTGCTTTTTTATTTTCTCTTATTTTTTCTACTTGTCTTAAATTTTTTTGTATTGCATCAAAAAGATCTGCACTTATCTCTAGTTTGTTATTTATTAGAAGGCGAAATACCTCAAAAATATCTAAAGCACTAAATTTTTTTACATTTTTTTGTAAAAATATTTTTCCCTCATATATTTCGAATTTGCCTTCTTTATCTTTTGCAAAATTTTTTAAAAACTTACGTATATATGATTTATCAGATTTGAATTTGTTATGATTAATTTGATCTAATATTTTATTACATAAATATCCAATAGATCTAACTTTTATGTAATAATCTTTCATCAAAATTTCAGAACTTCGAAGGCCACTTTTGTCTTTATAACCAAAAAAGCTTGCGATATCTGATTGTAAGTCAAAGGTTAACCTATCGGAAAAATTATCACTTTTGTAGTGCATTATAGTTCTAAGATTAATTAAAAAAGTTTCTGCTGAAATAAGTACTTTAGCGTCATCAGCGCTTACAATATTCTCTTCAATAAATTCATTAAATTCTCTAACACCATATAAAAAATAGATTATCCATTTCATAGTATGGATATCTCTCAATCCTCCCTTACCTTCTTTAATATTTGGCTCAAGTAAATATTGAGAATCTCCCATCTTATTATGTCTTAATTTTTGTTCATCTATTTTTTCAAAAAAATATTTTTTATCTTCAACATTTAAAATTTTACTTTTAAACTCTTTGGAAAACACATCCCATAATTCATAATCACCTGCTATAAACCTTGCATCTAATAATGAAGTACATATTGTGTTATCATTCTTTGCCTTCATTATAGTTTCATTTATGTGTCTTATAGAATATCCTACTTTGATTTTCATATCCCATAGAATATATAATAACGTTTCAACTATTTGCTCAGTTCTAGGTATTAATTTATAAGGAGTTAGAATTAATAAATCTATATCTGAACCTGGACTCAATTGTCTCCTCCCATATCCGCCTACCGCTAGAATTGATAATTTATCCGAAGTTGTTGGGTTTGGCTGAGGAAAAAGATATCTTATAATGGAATCATAGGCAGAAAGAATAATGCTATCTGATAGATTAGAAATATTTAAACCTGCATCTTTTCCATTTTTTTCAATATTAAATTTATTATTTATTTTTAAATAGTAATTTTGATAGTAATCTTTAAGAATTAATAAAATACTTTTTCTAAAACTATGATTATTAAAACTTTCTTCATCAAAAGTTTCACTTATAGATTTAATTAATTCACGGCGTTTAAAATGTATCTTATCGCCCACAATGCTCTCCAAAAAACATATACTTAATCCAATTGCTTTTTATCTAATTTATGAATTTGATCTTTATATTCGTATATAAGATCCAACGCATTTTTAGGAGATAAGTTATTTGGATCTAAAGATTCTATTTTTTTAATTATACTTAAAAATTTTTTAATATCTGCATTTTTAATATTTTTTTTAACTTTATTTGATTTATAAACATTTTTATTATCTTTTTCAAAATTATCCAAAATATGTTTTGCTCTATGCAAGACACTTTTAGGAATACCTGCCAAATCTGCTACGTGGATCCCATATGACTCATTTGCAAACCCCTTTATAACAGTATAAAGGAAAATAACTTTCTTATTCCATTCTTTTACTTTCATAGTATGACAACTTAAAGTAGTTAACAAATCTTCTAACTTAGTAAGTTCATGATAGTGGGTTGCAAATAAAGTTCTGCATTTATTAATGTCATGTATATGTTCCAAAATAGCCCAGGCCAAAGATAGTCCATCATATGTAGATGTGCCTCTTCCTACTTCATCCATAATGACAAAAGAATTCTCTGTCGCTTGATTCAATATTGCAGCAGTTTCTAACATTTCTACCATAAATGTAGATCTACCACTTCCTAAATCATCTGCCGCCCCAACTCTACTAAATAACATATCAACTATACCTATTTTAGCATAATCAGCGGGTATAAAAGAGCCTGATTGAGCTAATATTGCTATTATTGCATTTTGTCTTAAAAAAGTTGATTTTCCTGCCATATTGGGACCAGTTAAAAGCCAGATTTTCTCCTTATTATCAAGCAAGCAATCATTGCTACAAAAGCCGATATCCAATGATCCAGAAACTGCATTTTCTACTACTGGATGTCTGCCTCCTTTAATTTCCAAAACACTTTCTTTTACCATTAAAGGTCTAGTATAATTTTTTTCATTAGCCAAAGATGCATGAGATGATAGCACATCTATTCTTGCTAAGCTTTCTGATATCTCAGATAAACTTTCTCTATTTTCATAAACCTTTTCCTTCAATTCTTCGAATAATTTTAATTCTAGTTCTAAAGATTGCTGGTTAGCATTATTTATTGATTCCGATAATCTTGATAACTCTTCCGTAGTAAAACGCGCTACTCCTTTTAAGCTTTGTCTCGGTATAAATTTTTCATTATTTTTTGATTGTAATAATTTTTCTTTTTGAAGCTGTGTAACTTCGAAAAAATGACCTATAATATTATTATATTTTATTTTCAAAGTTGGGATTTGAGTATTACTTTTTTCTTTTGCCTCTAAATCTATTAAAATTTTCCTGCTTTCATTTTTTAATCCTCTTATATTATCTAACTTAGATGAATATCCTTCTAAGATAAAACCCCCATCATTTAAATTATTGGACAATTTTTCAGAAATTGATTGATCTAATATTTCTAGTAGTTTTTTAGAGCCTTCCAATGTTTTAATAATTTTAGAAAAATATTTTAAAAATTTTTTATTTTGAGAATTAACAATATTCTTTTTAATTTCTTTTGCATTCCTAATTCCTATTTTTAATGCCAGTAAGTCTTTAGGACTACCCCTCCCAGAAATAATTCTAGCTTTAGCCCTGTCTATATCTGAGCCATTTTTAAGAACATTTCTTATAAAATTATTTATTTCTGAATTTTCATATAATAATTCCAACATATTTAATCTATAATTAATATCTTCTATTTTTGTTAAAGGAGAGGATAAATCTTTATCCAGTTGCCTAGAGCCTGCAGCTGTGAGCGTTTTATCTATTGTATCTATTAGGCTGCCTTTTCTCTCTCCTTTAAGAGTTATATTTACTTCAAGACTTTTTCTCGTAAAAGGGTCTATTTTCATATTTGAACTAGTTTGCAAAGATTTGGGGAACCGAACAGGAGGCACATTATCTTTTTGGGTTAAACCAATATACTCCAATAATGCCCAACATGATGATAGCTCTTGATTATTAAACTTACCAAAAACATCTATCGACTCTACATGAAAGTATTCATTTATTTGTTTCTTAACTTTTTTGTTATTCTGTAAGTTTTTATTATAGGGCGTTATAAGACAATTAAGATTTTTAATTAAAAAGCTTTCAATATTATTATTTTCAGATAAAAGCTCCTGAGAAATTATTGCTTCGCTGGGTCTGATGCTAGAAATTATAGTAAATAAATCATTTTCGGAACAAGATTGCGTATACAAATCCCCTACAGATATATCTATCCAAGCAATTCCATATTGTTTATTTCTTGATTGTAGTGATATTAAAAAATTATTTTTTTTGGGTTGAAGAAGTAAATCTTCTACTAAAGTACCTGGTGTAACCACTCTTATCACTTCTCTCTTTACTATCGCTTTATACCCACCTCTTTTTTTAGCTTCATCAGGATTTTCCGTTTGCTCACATATTGCCACTTTATAACCTTTTTTAGTCAATTTTTGTAAATAAGGCATGTATGAATGGTAAGGCACTCCGCACATAGGCACTGGCTCTCTATCGTATTGGCCTCTACTTGTTAATGCGATATCTAATTCACCAGCTGCCTTTACGGCATCATCAAAAAACAACTCATAAAAATCTCCCATCCTAAAAAAAAGTAAACAATCCTCATATTCAGACTTTATAAGTAAATATTGTTGAAACATAGGAGTAGTCTTTAAAGAAATTTCATTAGAAATTTTAAGAGGTAGTTCTGGTTGATCTGTATAAGTTTTATTATCCATAAATCAGTTTCTTCTAGCTATATTCCACATATTACATATTAATCATAATTTTTATTATTGAAATCAAAAAATTACTTAGTAAAATACAGAATATTCTGTATTTTACAGAATAAGTCAATATTATACGGAAATTCTGGACCTTATTTTCACTTGGGTGTAGCATATAAGTCATCTAAGTTATTTAATTTTGGCATTTTTTAAATATGAATAAACCAACTAATTTAAACAAGTATAATGCTGCACTGGATTTTCATAAAAAAGTAAGAGCCGGCAAACTTGAAGTTGCGCCAACAAAACCATTGGTTAATGCTAAAGATTTATCGCTTGCTTACTCGCCAGGGGTGGCGGCTCCATGTTTAGAAATATTTAAATCACCGGATAAAGCCTATTCTTATACTGCAAAAGGAAATATAGTAGCAGTAATTTCTAACGGATCAGCAGTTTTAGGGCTTGGCAACTTAGGAGCTCTGGCTTCGAAGCCTGTTATGGAAGGGAAAGCTGTATTATTTAAACGCTTTGCTGATATAGATGGCATAGATTTAGAGATAGACACTCTAAACACTAAAAAATTTGTAGATAGTGTTTCAATTATGAGTAAATCTTGGGGTGGGATAAATTTGGAAGACATTAAAGCACCCGAATGCTTCATTATAGAAAAAACATTATCAAAAAAAATAGATATTCCAGTTTTTCATGATGATCAACACGGAACTGCAATAATAGTGGTTGCTGCTATAATTAACGCAATCAATTTAACAAATAAAAATATAAAAAATATAAAAATAATAATTAACGGGGCGGGCGC
>CAZUXH010000001.1:29468-74693 GCA_964624655.1 uncultured Rhodospirillaceae bacterium
CCTGAAAAATTATTAAATATAAGGCCTGATGCAATAATAGCTACAGGAAGGTCAGATTATCCTAATCAAGTAAACAATGTACTTGGTTTTCCCTATATATTTAGGGGAGCCCTTGATGTTCGAGCACGTAAAATAAATATGAAAATGAAAATTGCTGCAGCCCTCGCACTTGCAAAGCTGGCAAGAAAAAAAGTGCCAAAATCAGTATTAAAAGCTTACGATATAAAAAAATTAAGTTATAGCAAAGAATATATAATTCCTAAACCCTTCGACCCCAGACTTATTAAAGACATATCTTATGCGGTGGCAAAAGCGGCTACAGACAGCGGTATTGCAAAAAATCCTATTAAAGATGGGACTAAATATAAAAAAGAGCTTTCAGATAGACTTCGTCAAACTATGAGGCTAGTTTTAAGAAGATCTAGAAGAAATAGGGTAAAAATCAAGTGAGCCTAATAAAAGCTTTTCCTCTATCTATGAAGCTATCAATACCTGGTTTTTTAGCAATAATCTTGCTTGGTATTTATTTTTCAATAAATATTACTCATCTAATTTTAATGAGTGCATTTCAATTTACTATAATTCTCCTTTTTACAATTTTTATTAAAAAAGATTGGGACAATTTCAATCTATGGCTTAAAGCTTTGGCTAGAGATAGCAAAAAAACTATTTATAAAAAAAGAGATTACCCTCTAATAGACAATACTATTTTATCAGACACTATGCGATTAGTAGTAGAACTTAATAACAATCACATCAAAACCAACAATGATAACACAATAAAAAATATTAGATACAATCATATTATAGACAATTATTGGCATCCTGTGATGGTAATAGACAAAAATATGAATATAATATACTCAAATAAGCTGTTAAGAAGTATTTTTCCAAGAGCAGAATTAGGAACTAATATTTCTGCTTTCTCAAGGAACCCAAAGCTAATTCCCATAGTGGAAAAAATATTTAAAAATAGATCTAACAAGAAGAATATTGCAGAATCTATTTTAATAAGTGAATACGATAAACATAAATTATATGAAGCTTTTCCTATATATATTTCAGATGAAAATTATAATGATAAACAAGCTGAAATAGCTTTTATATTCAAAAACAAAGAAAAAAATAAAGTAGAAGAAATTAAAACTGACTTTATAGCTGACGCTAGTCATGAATTAAGAACACCTCTAACAGTCATAAAAAATACTAATGAACTATTAAAAAATATAGATGACAAAAAAACTAAGGCCAAATTCTTAAAAATCACTAACAAACAAATTAATATCATGAAGGATCTGTTAGATAAACTAATACAGCTTTCACATATAGAGACAAAAATAGAAGACGAAAAATTATTGGCAACTGATATTAAAAAAATAATATTAGAAAGCATAAATCAGAGGAAACAACTTGTTAAATATAATAAACAAACTTTGACCTTTAAAAAATCACAAACAGCAATAACTTTGGCAGACCCAAGGGATATAGCCATAATTATCAATAATATTATTGATAACGCTATAAAATATTCTGGGAAATATTCAAAAATTTTTATATATACTTCAATAATTAAAAATAAAACAAATAAAGATATGATTTTAGTAAAAATAAAAGATACTGGAATAGGTATTTCAGAAGAACATATACCCAAGCTGACAGATCGCTTTTATAGAGTTGACAAAACTAGGAGCAAACGTGATGGAAGCTCTGGACTAGGCCTTTCTATAGTAAAAAGTTTATTAGATAAGTATGATGGAAAATTAGAAATATCCAGCACCCCAGGTAAGGGAACAGAAGTCTCTATATACTTAAAACAAAACAAATAACGAATTGTAATAAAATTGTCATATTGATGTAATACTATTCATGAATTAGATAATTTATACACATAGGTAAATTTGCCTAGTTAAAGATAGACCTTAAGAAATAAATTAATAAAAGGGAATAAAATGGTAAAATATTTGACTGTCCTATGCGTATCTGCATTTCTTTTTACTTTTAGCTCTCAAGCTCGAGAACAAATAACTGTTGTAGGATCCTCCACAGTATATCCTTTTTCAACTGTTGTAGCTGAAAATTTTGGACGAGACACCGGCATGAAAACTCCCAAAATTGAAAGCACTGGCTCAGGAGGAGGATTGAAGTTGTTTTGTTCTGGATTAGGAGTAAATCATCCTGATATTACAAATTCTTCAAGAAGAATAAAGGAAAAAGAGTTTAATAAATGTATGGAAGCAAACATTGAAATAGTTGAAATAAAAATTGGCTATGATGGAATAGTAGTTGCAAATTCTAAAAACGGTCCCAAATTTAACTTTTCCAAAAGAGATATATTTTTGGCTCTTGGTAAAGACGTCCCAGAGGGAAACAAAGAAGGCGGAAAGTTAATACCTAATCCCAATCAAACATGGAAAGATGTCAATCCGTCCCTACCAGATATAAAAATTGAGGTTTTAGGTCCTCCTCCAACGTCTGGAACTAGAGACGCTTTTAATGAACTAGCTATTGAAGGAGGTTGCAAAACATTTCCAAAACTTAAATCTATAAAAAAGGAAAACAAAATGAAATATAAAGCTATATGTAGAGCTGTCCGGGAAGATGGTGCCTATATAGAAGCTGGAGAAAATGATAATCTTATTGTTCAAAAACTAGCAGAAAATATAAATGCTCTTGGAGTTTTTGGGTTTTCTTTTTTAGCTGAAAACGAAGACAAAATTCAAGGTTCTAGTATAGATGGCAATCTCCCAACTTTTGAAAACATAGCATCTAAAGAATATCCCGTTTCGCGTTCCTTATATTTTTACATTAAAACTGCGCATGTGGATGTAATACCTGGAATAAGAGAATTTGTAGAATTTTTTACATCTGAAGATTCTTTTGGTCCAGATGGCTACTTATCAGAAAGAGGACTAATACCTATGCCTGAAGAAGAAAGAAAAATGTATAGAGAGGCTGGATTAGAAATGAAAACTATGACTACATATTAGAATATTTTTTTGGAGCTGATCCCACATTTTTTGAATCAACTCTAAAAATATTACAAAATAAAGATAAAAATTTATTTATTTAAAGGACACGATGAATTTTACATTACTAACAATATTAGTATTAAGCATATCAATATTTTCTTTTTATTTTTCCATATATAGAATTAAAACATCAGAAAAAACATCACTCAGCCATAGACCTCTTCACTCGTATTATGGTTGGTACAGTCTGTTTTGGACGCTTTTTCCTGCATTATTAAGTTTTTGTGTTTGGACTTTTTGTGCCAACATTTGGATAGATAAGTCAATTATAGATCTTTTTACAATAAATATTAGTGATGGCAGTAAAGCAAGCGCAAATCTTCAGTTAAATGCTATTAAAAATGCAGCTAATGGAATTATGGTGGGGAAAGTACCTGAAGAATTGGTAAATACTTATATTGCTCTGCAACAAAAATCAAATATTGCTAGATTCGCAATCACTTTAGGTGCATCACTTATAGGTTTTTTTGTTGTGATGCGCAATATAAATCCAGAACTTAGAGCAAGAAATAAGGTTGAGAATATTATAATGGTATTTATGTTCATATCTTCCTTTATTTCAATAATAATAACCGTGGGAATTGTATTATCTCTAATATTTGAAACACTAAAATTCTTTTCGATCGTGTCTCCTATTGAATTCTTTTTTGGAACAACTTGGTCCCCGCAAATTGCTCTAAGAGAAGATCAGGTGGCCTCTTCTGGCTCATTTGGATCTGTACCTGTTTTTGCAGGAACAATGTTAATTACTGCAATAGCAATGAGTGTTGCTATTCCAGTAGGTTTATTTTCAGCTATCTATCTGGCAGAATACGCTAATCACCAAACAAGAACATTTGTAAAACCTCTTCTGGAAATACTTGCAGGAATACCAACTGTTGTTTATGGATTTTTTGCTGCTTTAACAGTTGGGCCATTTATTAGGGATATTGGCTCAATATTAGAATTATCTATAGCTTCAGAAAGTGCTTTAGCAGCGGGTCTTGTAATGGGAATCATGATTATACCATTTATATCATCTCTCTCCGATGATGTAATCACAGCCGTTCCTAACTCGCTAAGAGAAGGTTCATATGGATTAGGAGCCACAAAACAAGAAACAATAATCTTTGTCATTTTTCCAGCAGCGTTACCTGGAATAATAGGGTCAATTCTTTTAGCTACCTCAAGAGCAATTGGCGAAACAATGATAGTTGTAATGGCCGCCGGACTAGCAGCAAAACTTACCGCAAATCCTTTTGAATCAGTCACAACAGTCACAGTACAAATAGTTACACTGTTAGTTGGAGATCATGAATTTGATAGCAGTAAAACCATGGCTGCCTTTGCATTAGGGCTAACTCTTTTTATTATTACTCTGATTCTAAATGTTATAGCGCTAAAAGTAGTTTTAAAATATAGAGAAAAATATGAATGATAAAAGGTCATTAAATTGCAAAATATTGAAAAATTAAATTACAAAAGACGGCGAAAAGAAAAAGGATTTAAATTCTTATGCTTAGGAGCTGTCTTGGTAGCTATATCTTTCTTAATAATATTATTATCTTCTTTATTGTACGAAGGCTTTAATGGATTCACACAAACTACTATAAAAATTCCTATAAATTTTTCAGAAAAAATTATAGACCCGGAGCAAACTAAAAATATACAAAAAATTAAAAAAGCAAGCTACAGAAAAATATTTAAACAAAGTATTTTAAAACAGTTCCCAGAAGCAAAAGATAATCGGAAACTATATAGAGATATTTCCAAATTATTTAGCAGAGGTTCTCCTTACATATTAAAAAACATGGTAATTAATGATTTAAACTTAATAGGGAAAACAATAGATGTAACTTTAATAGCTTCTAGTGAAATAGACCAGTTAAGAAAAAATAAGATAAATAGAAGTGTTCCAGAAAATGAAAGGCCAATTTCAGATGTTACTCTAAAAATATATGACCAGCTAATGGCTGAGGGTGTAATTAAAAAAAGATTCAATATGTCATTTATGGGACAAGGAGACAGTAGAAATCCAGAGGAAGCAGGAATACTTGGTGCATTGATAGGTTCCATTTTGACATTACTGATTACTTTATTGTTATCTTTTCCTATAGGAGTATTAACAGCCGTTTATTTAGAAGAGTTTGCCCCAAATAATAAATTTACTTATTTTATTGAAATTAATATTAATAACTTAGCAGCAGTTCCATCTATAGTATTTGGGCTTTTAGGATTAGCTATATTTTTGAATTTTTTTGAACTTCCAAGATCTATCCCTTTGACGGGGGGAATGGTTTTAACATTAATGACCCTTCCTACAGTAATAATTTCCTCCAGAGCCTCTTTAAAAGCAGTTCCACCTTCAATTAGAGAAGCAGCTTTGGGACTAGGCGCCAGTAAATTACAAGCAGTTTTTAACCATGTAGTTCCAAGTGCGGCTCCCGGCATGTTTACTGGAACTATAATAGGAATGGCGCGCGCACTTGGGGAAACTGCGCCTTTACTTTTAATGGGAATGGTAGCATTTATAGTTGAAATCCCTACATCAATTTTTGATCCTGCAACCGTACTTCCAGCTCAAATTTATTTATGGGCAGATAGTCCCGAACGTGGCTTTGTAGAAAAAACATCCGCCGCTATTATTGTTTTGGTTGTATTTTTAATTATAATGAACAGTCTAGCAATTTGGTTAAGAAGAAAATTTGAGGTAAGATGGTAATCATATGAAAAAAGGTAAAATAAAAATTTCAACTAAGAAACTTTGTGTCTTCTATAATGAAAAGCAGGCATTATTTGATGTAAACATCTCTATTAATGAAAGAGAAACCACGGCGTTAATTGGACCTTCCGGTTGTGGAAAATCTTCTCTATTAAGATGTTTTAATCGTATGAATGATATAATTGAAAATTGCTTAGTTACTGGAAATGTAGATATAGATAATATTGATATAAATGCTCCCAATATTGATATAGTTAGACTAAGGACTAGAGTTGGAATGGTATTTCAAAAACCAAATCCTTTTCCTAAATCTATTTTTGATAATATTTCTTACGGACCCAAAATACACGGAATGGCACAAAACAAATTAGGGCTTGAGGAGATAGTTGAAAAAAGTTTACGACAAGCAGGCCTCTGGAATGAGGTTAAAGACCGGCTAAATCAACCTGGAACTAGTCTCTCAGGAGGACAACAACAGCGTCTATGTATTGCGAGAGCAATTGCTGTAAAACCTGAAATAATCCTAATGGATGAACCTTGTTCTGCTCTTGACCCCATAGCAACAGCTACCATAGAAGAACTCATGGATGAATTGAAGAAAGAATTTACTATCGTAATAGTAACGCACAATATGCAACAAGCGGCAAGAGTATCACAAAAAACAGCTTTTTTCCACCTCGGAAGTCTTATTGAACTAGGACCTACAGAGCAGATATTTACTAACCCTACTATTGAAAAAACTCAGGATTACATAACAGGTAGATTTGGATAAACACTTAAATATTAAAAATGGAGGATTTAAAAATGTCAGATGAACGAGAGCATATAGTTAGATCATTTTCTGAAGATTTAAATCAATTAAAAAATCTGATACTGAAAATGGCTGGATTAGTAGAAAACCAATTACAACTTTCTTTAAATAGTATTATTGAACACAGCTCAAAAGATTGTAACAAGATTATCAAAGGAGACAACGCAATAGATAAACTCCATATAGAAGTGCAAAACAGTGTAGAAAGAATAATAACCTTAAGACAACCAATCTCCCTAGATTTAAGAAACGTTTTAGCTGCTATGCAAATTGCCAAAGAATTGGAAAGAGTGGGTGATTTGGCAGTAAATAGTGCCAGACGAGCTCTTATAATTACTCAACATGCTAAAATCGAAAATCTGTACGACCTAGACAAATATTTTACTACAACCAAAAATGTTCTTCGTGAAGCGCTTGACGCCTATGTTAAAAATGATTTAGAGTTGGCCCGCAGGGTATGGAATAAAGATGATTTAATAGATGAGTTGTATGCAAAATTGTTTAAGCAACTTCTAGATCAAATGAATAATGATAAAAAAATTGCTGTTCCAGCCATACATTTATCTTTTGCTTTAAAAAACATTGAGCGCATTGGCGACCATGCTACTAATATTGCGGAAGATATTTCATTCATTCTAACTGCTGATAGAAATATGCATATGTCGGAACACAAAAAGGATTAATTATGAAGACAAAAATTCTAGTTGTAGAAGATGAAATCGATATAAAAAATTTAATAGTTTATGCCCTTGAAAATAAAGGCTACGACTTAACCTCTACTGATGATGGAGAAAAAGCAATAAAATTAGTTAAAGAAAACAAACCTAATATAATTATTCTTGATTGGATGCTCCCTTCAGTATCTGGATTAGAGGTTTGCAGAACTATTAGAAGAGATGAAACAACTCAACATATACCGATAATAATGCTAACCGCAAAAATAACTGAAAATGATAAAATATTAGGTCTTGATAGTGGGGCTGACGACTATATAACAAAACCTTTTTCTACGAATGAACTTTTTTCAAGAGTAAAGGCCATACTACGTAGAGTTAATGGTACAAAAAATAATAAAAAACTAGTTTATGCAGACATAGAAATGGACTTAGATACATATAAAACTATTCGTAATGGTCGTAAGATAAAATTAGGCCCAAAAGAATTTAAATTATTGAAACACTTTCTTCAACAACCTCAAAGAGTTTTCTCCAGAAATCAATTGCTTGATAAAGTTTGGGGTGAAAATATATATGTAGAGTCAAGAACGGTGGATGTTCATATAAGAAGACTGCGGAAAGCTATTAATGCAGAAAATGAAAAAGATTTAATAAGAACAGTCCGAGATGCCGGTTATGCTCTCGAATCCAGCTATTAAAAAATTTATTCAATAAATAAGATTAAATACTTTGTAAAGAAATTGTAATATTTCTTTCAATAAACCTTAATATAAAAAATCTATTATCCCTTGCAAATCAATTTAATTATTTAAAGGAATAATGGATGAATTACCTAAAATTTTTATTTTATATTTTTTTAAGTAGCTTTGTATTAATCGGTCTACCCTCATACGCACAAGACTCAGCGATAGAAACAAAGATAAAAGAATTAGAAAATCAAATTCAAGACCTCAAAATACAAATGAAGATTTTGAATAAAAAAAACAATACCTCGGTTGAAAACGAACTCAAATTTAAAATTGGACCAGGTTTTAGTGTAAAACACGGGGAAAATTCTTTTAAAATACATGGCCGAATGCATTATGATTGGGGATTTTTACCTGATATAGATGGGGATGATGAACTTGGCTCAGGGACTAATATAAGAAGAGCTAGAATTGGACTCAAAGGCACAGCTGGTAAATTCTTCTATACAGCAACATTTGATATGGGAGCATCGGCTAAAGCAGATGAATCTGATGATGTGGCAAATATTGATGAGATGTTTTTTGGATGGAAAGCCAATAAAACAACTGATTTAGCAGTAGGAAAATTAAAAATTCCTATGTTTTTTGAAGAAGCAACATCTTCTAATGATCTAAGCTTCTTAGAACGTTCACTTGCAGTTGACGCATTTAGCGATACTTTTTTAGGTCCAAAAAGACATGCTGTAAGATATCAACATTACGATAAAAAAATTGGTTATAAAATTGCAGCTGCTTATGCTTTTGATGGAGACAAAAAAGATAAAAATGTTGACCAAAGCAGAACTATTAGTGCAAGAGCTGCATACGCACCTATTTTATCCAAAACAGAAGCGCTTCACTTAGGCGCCTGGACTAGTTATCATGATTTTGGAGCAAACCAAAATGGTGCCACTCAGGGATGTGAGTGGGAATACAGATTTGAAATCAATATTTCTGATGACAAACCCTTAGACTCAGGCAATGTGACTGCTTGTGATAATGTAAGAACTAGTGGATTAGAATTAGCCTATTTAGGAATGAACGGACAATTTTGGGGGATGAGCGAATACGTTTTCGGTAAAATGGAACGTACAGAAGATACGAGTTCAAATACTGCCTATAATGACTACGATGCCAATGGCTATTATTGGGCTGTAGGGTATGTTCTAAATGGAAAGAAAAGATACTCTATTAAAAAAGCTTCATTCCAAGCACCAAAGGTAGAAACAAAATGGCCCGAAAAAGGTAATGGAGTATGGGAAGTAGCCTTCCGTCAAACTCGTGTAAGCTTAAATGATGAAGAAGCAGACATCAATGGCGGTATGGTTCAAAATCGTACTTTAGCTCTTAATTGGTATGTTAACGGTAATGCGACAATCAAATTAAATTATATTAATTCAAAACTTGATGATGCAGCCGTTACAAATGCTGGTGCAACAGAAGATGGTGGAAAAAATGGCGATAAAATAAACATTATCGGAGGAAGATTCCAATATAAATGGTAATTTAAATCATCCTCATCATCTTTTAGTCGTGGGTTTTTATTTAGCAGCTCTAAAAACTAGTAAAAGTGCAGGTATAGATAGCAAGACGGTCAAAACAAAAAAGCAGACCCAGTCTAGATTGCCAACATATAAAAAACTAAAGTATCGTTCCCAATGTATTCCTTCTACCAACCAACCTGAAGGAGCAGATAATTGGGTTCTGGATAATGCCATAAAAGAAGTCAACAAAGCGAATTGTGTTGCCGTATATTTTATGTTTGTTAATTTTGAAATATAAGCCAAGAAGGCTGCTGTTCCTAAACCTCCAGAAACATTTTCTACTGAAATTGTTGCAACCAATAAATAGTAGTTAGAAGAAAATATAGCAAGTGCAGCAAACACTAAATTAGAAAGCATTTGTAATATTCCTCCTAATACCAACGCAAACAGTAATCCTAATTTTGACACTATTAAACCACCTAAGAACAGCCCTCCTAGAGTAGCCAATAATCCAAATAATTTAACTATATTAGCAATATCAATTTTAGAAAAACCAATGTCTAATAAAAAAGGAGTAGTCATGTTTCCTGCTAACGCATCACCTAGCTTATATAAGGCTATGAATAGAAGAATGATTATCCAATTAGGTCTTTTTAAAAATTCTATGAAAGGCTCCATGACAGAATATTTTATCCAATTGGAAATTTTTTTAATAAGAATTTCGTGTTTTGTATTTTTTGTATTTTTTTTATCGATATTTGGCATAAATATTAAAATAATGGGTCCTAATAAAAAACAAAAAGCCATTACAATAAATGCAAATTCCCATGAATAAAATTCTGCTAAATATAATGCTCCTGCACCGGAAACTATTAAAGAAATTCTATATCCCAACACATATGTGGCAATACCTGCAGCCATTTCTTCATCAGAATGTAATTCTATTCTATATGCATCCAGGGAAATATCTTGAGTTGCAGAAAAAAATGCTGCCATGAAAACAGCTACTGCTAATATTGATAATGATGAGCTTGGATCTATTTGAGAGACAAAAAGAAATAAAAAAAAAAGAATCAACTGCATAAATAAAACCCAGCTCTTCCTTTTGCCAAAAACCTTATTTATAAAAGGCAATTTTAAAGTATCTACAATTGGGGACCAAATAAATTTTAAAGCATAAGGAGTCCCTGCTAGCGCAAACAACCCTATTGAAGTATAGCTGATTCCTGCTTCCATCAAATGTGCCGACATAGTGGCTCCAATTAAAGGTAGAGGCAGTCCCGCACAGAATCCTAAAGGTACAAATGCTAGAATATTAAATTTATTGTATGGGCCAAAATTCTGTAATATTTTACAAAATATATTATTCATAACTACATAATTTACTGTAAAAATCCTTAATGCAATAGATTAAATAGTTTTATTTTATTTATAAGCAAAATCATTAAATATTAAATGCTTATATCAAATTTTTTTACATATCTATTTAAAGGAATCTCTGGTCTTGCGCCAAAATGCGTTATAATTTCAGCAGAACAAGCTGCTCCAAGTTTTCCTGCTCGTTCTAAGTCAAAATTTTTAGACAAACCAGCCAAAAAACCCGCAGCAAAGAAATCTCCTGCTCCAGTTGTATCAATTACTTTAGCTGGGAGCGCAATTATTTCATGAGTGTTTGTTTTATCTATTATTATTGCGCCTTTTTTACCCATGGTTATAGCAGCTATATCTACTTCATTTCTTAAATTATTTATGCAGTATTTTAATGAATTATTCTTGTAAAGAGAGAAAATTTCTGCTTCATTACACAGCAAAATATTAACATCTTTTGAAATAAAATCTCTCATCTTTTCCCTATGCCTCTCCACGCAAAAAGAATCTGACAGAGTAAAAGCTACCAGTGAATCATGCTTATGTGCAAAATTTGATGCGGTTTTAAATGCTTTTTGAGCTTCTAGGGGATCAAATAGATATCCCTCTAAATAAACTATTCTAGATCTAGAAATTATATTTTCATCTATATCCTTTTCAGATAAATCTTTTGAGGATCCTAAAAACGTAACCATAGTCCTTTCTGCATCGCTAGTGACAAGAATAAGACATCTGCCCGAAGGAACGTCAGTATCCATATAGCTTGTATCAAAAATTATACCAGAAGATATAAGGTTTTTTTTAAAAAACTCTCCTATATTATCTTGTGATGTTTTCCCTATAAAAGCTCCTTTACAACCCAATTGTGATAGACCATAAATTGTATTCGCCGCCGAACCACCTGAAGTTTTTAATATTGGGTTTATGGAATTTAAAATCTTTTCTGATTCAACTTGCTCTGCTAATACCATAGAACCCTTTATAAGTTTATGCTTAGCTATGAACTGTTCATCTGCACTTGCAACTATATCAACAATTGCATTACCTACTCCCAATACATCTATATTTTTATTTAAATTCATTTTTTTTTCCTTTGAGGAAAATATATACTAAAGTTAATTTTATTATATATATTTTATAAATTATTATAAGAGGTTCACTTGTCATCAATTATAAAAAATCTTTGGAAAAAAAGCGCCTTGGAAATGATATCTTTATTAAAAAATAAAGAAGTATCTCCTAGAGAGGCTTTGGATTCTATTTTATCCAGAATAGAAGAAACCAATAAAGATATTAATGCAATTGTTACCATATGCGAAAAAAGGGCTATAGAAAAAATAGAAGACTTGACGCCTAACTTAAATAATATTCCTGGTTTTTTGCACGGACTTCCTATTGTTATTAAAGACTTAACGGATGTTAAGGGTGTTAAAACCACCTATGGTTCAACAATTTATAAAAATCATATTCCAACAGAATCCGACTATTTAGTTCAAAGAATTGAATATATGGGAGGAATTGTAATAGGAAAATCCAATACCCCAGAATTCGGAGCAGGATCTCAAACTTTTAATAAAGTATTTGGAGCCACTTCTAATCCTTGGAATAATAATTACACCTCGGGAGGATCTTCTGGTGGGACAGCAGCAGCACTGGCTGCAGGATCTGCCTGGCTTGGAACGGGATCTGATTTGGGTGGTTCGCTAAGAAACCCTGCAAGTTTCTGCGGTGTTGTTGGGCTAAGGCCTACACCGGGAATAGTCCCTCACGGTCCAACTAATTTACCATTTGACACCCTATCTGTAAACGGGCCCATGGCTAGAACAGTAAAAGACCTTTCATTATTTCTAGATACAATGGCATCATATGATTATAGAGATCCTATTTCTAATGCTTCTCCTAAGTATTCTTATCAAAGCGCAATAAATGCAAACTTTGGAAAGCTCAAAATAGCATTTACTGACGACTATAATATTCTTCCTTGCGACTCAGAAGTTAGAAGTGCACTAGATAAGTCAAAAAGCATTTTTAAAAACTTGGGACATTCAGTCTATCTGGATAGCCCTGATTTTACTGATGCAGAAAATACTTTTCAAGTTCTCAGAGCACACCAGCTGGCAAAAGGCAAAAGAGAATTATATATAAATAACAAAAATTTATTAAAAGATGATTTGCGGTTAAATATTGAAAAAGGCCTTAGCCTTACCGAAGATGAAATTTCTAAAGCCGAATTGTCTAGAGGAAAGATAATTAAAAATATTAACGAGTTTTTTAAAAAATATGATCTTTTAGTTGCACCTTCTTCTATGGTTCCTCCTTTTAGCAAAGAAGAATATTGGCCTAAAAAAGTTGAAAATACATTTTTTGATAATTACGTTAGTTGGTTGATGACAGCAGCAACTATCTCATTAACAGGTTATCCTGCGCTAGCAGTACCATGTGCTTTCAGTAAGAACAAATTGCCTATTGGAATTCAAATTATTGCTAAGCCTCGAAATGAACACCTTCTCATTTCTGTTGGCAGCCAATACCAGTCTGGTCTTGACATTAAAATGTCAACACCTATAAATCCTATAACTTGACTATATGCAAACTACAAACAAAAAGAAATTTAAGATTTTAATCCTAGAAATATTTTTTTTATCAATAAAAAATATATTTGAAAAAAAAATTTTTAAGTGGGTTTTGGCCACTATTGCTTCTACCGTAATTTCTTTACTAGTTATTTTATCAATTTTATCTATTTTATTACTAAATATAGTAACGCCTTATTTATCCAATATTCCTTTAATAGGAAACTATATGGCGGATTACTTTTTTTATGGAATTGTTCTATCAGGGTTTTTTATTTCTAATATTCTTTTTGCGCCTTTAGCCACTACAGTTTTTTCTTTATTCCAAGAAAAAGTAATAAAAGAAATAGAAGCCAAATACGATCACTTAGAAAAAAACTTAGAATCAAAAAACTTTACTATGCTTTATGCAGGATTCAAAATATTAGTTTGGTCCTTACTTATAAATATAATATTATTTCCGATTTCTTTAATCTGGGGAGGATCTATTCTATGGCTTCCCTCATATATATTAATAATAGGATTTTTAATTTCTAAAGAATATTCAGATGCAATTAATATAAGAAGGTATAATTTTTCAGAATGTAAAATCTTAAGAAACCTATATTTTTGGGAATATTGGATTGCAGGAATTATAGGTGCCATTTTATTTATAATTCCCATAATTAATCTTTTAGCAGCACCTTACATCAGTATTTTTATGGTACATTTGGTGAATAAAAAAGAAAGTAGTGGGCCTAAAGCAGACAGCTAGAGTTTTACTGTTTTGAAGGACATAAGTCTGAAATAGCACAATTATTACATAGAGGCATCCTAGCTTTACATACATATCTTCCATGTAAAATCAACCAATGATGCGCATGAACTAAAAATTTCTTGGGCACCCGTTTATTAAGAATTAATTCTACTTCTTCTACGTTTTTTCCAATCGCTATTCTAGTGCGATTAGAAACCCTAAATACATGAGTATCCACAGCAATCGTAGGCACTTTAAAAGCGATATTAAGTACTACATTAGCAGTTTTTCTGCCCACTCCTGGAAGATCGTTTAATTGTTCAAAATTTCTAGGAACTACGCCATTATATTTTCTTAATATAATTTCGGATAAATTAATAATATTTTTAGCTTTATTTCTATAGAGGCCGATGGTTTTTATTTGTTTCATAATTTTTTCTTTACCTAAAGCAATCATTTTCTCTGGAGTATTTGCCAATTTAAAAAGTTTTTTTGTAGCCAAGTTAACACTCTTATCTGTGGATTGGGCGCTGCATACAACTGCTACCAATAAAGTATAGGGTGATGTAAAATTTAATTCTCCTTTTGGGGAAGGATTAAGTTTACTAAATCTTTCAAAGATTTTAAAAATGTCTTTTTCTTTTAATAACTCTTGCATTTTTGGCATATTTTATTTGCTAAAAGTAATCTTACTTTTTATTCTATATCAACCATGAACTATTTAGATATAAAAATTTACCCTAATAAATCTCTTACTAAAAGCGGATTAACAATTTTAATGGCTTTTTTTTTATTACCCGCTCTTCTAATTGGAAGCTATTTTTCCATTAAAGGTGCTTGGCCAGTTGCAGGGTTTCTAGGATTAGAATTATTGTTAATCTACTATGCTTTCAAAGTGTCATTTGCAAATAATGATATTTATGAACACATAACACTAGATGAAAATGAGTTTAAAATAGTTTTTTATGGGAGAAAACAAGAAATTAAAAGCATATCAATCGAGCCTACTTGGATAAAAGTGGACTTGGGTTATTTAAAAAATAACTCAAGATTCCTAAGCATCAGTTCGCATGGGAAAAAGAACTTAATTGGTAAATTTCTTAGCGCTTATGAAATGGAAATCATTGCTAAAAAAATTACTTATGGATTACATATGTGGAAGAGAAAAAACTATAAAACATCATAACTACTATTTATTTAAACCTAGCATATCTTTCATATCATAAAGTCCAGGTGGCTGTCTTACTAACCATTTTGCTCCTTTTACTGCACCATTTGCAAAAATAATCCTATTTGAAGCTTTGTGGACTATCTCTAATCTCTCGCTCAGGCCTACAAATGAGACAACGTGATCTCCTACTACGTCTCCCCCCCGCTGGGCTGAAAAACCTATAGATCCTTTTATTCTCTTGCCAGTTGAACCATGACGCGAATAAGTAGAGTTTTTTTCAAAATTAATATTTCTACCCTTTGCTACTTCTTTTCCCAAAGCTAAGGCTGTTCCTGAAGGAGCATCAATTTTTTCATTATGATGAATTTCCTGTATTTCTACGTCATAACTTTCATCTAAAAGTTCAGCTATTTTATTTGTGATATGAAGAGCTATATTAACTCCTAAACTCATATTAGATGACATTATAATAGGTATATTTTTGGAACACGCATTTATTAAATCAATTAAATCATTATCAAGCCCTGTTGTGCCTAACACATAAGAGCAATTTAATTCTACAGCTGCTTTAAGGTTTTCAGAAATTACATTAGTAGAAGAAAAATCAATTACAACATCTAAATTATTAAAAAATAGATCTCTTTTATCTGTAATATTAGTTCCCAAGGACCCAATTCCAGCTATTACTCCACAATCTTTCCCTAAGAAAGGGTTATTACTGGCCTCTAATGCTCCACTTAGTCTCAAATCTTTATCTGAGTGAACTACTTTTATTAAAGATCGGCCCATTTTCCCTGATGCACCGCAAATTCCCACTTTTATATCCGTCATACAAGATTACCTTTTTAGTTTAGTTACATTCGAATTAAATTTATTACTCTCTGGTTGATTATCAGGTGTTTCCGTGCTTTTTAAATCTTCTAAAAATTTCCTTTGTTCTCTACTTAAAGATATAGGAATCTCAGTAATAACATCAACATATAAATCACCTTTGTTTGATTTATTAACCAAAGGCATTCCTTTACCCTTCAATCTAAATCTATGGCCTGATTGGGTGCCTGCAGGAACTGTAACTCTAACTCTTCCTCCATCTGGCGTTGGAACATCTACTGCTCCCCCAAGCGCTGCTAAGGTTATAGGTATCATAGCCTCTATTAATAGGTCTGCACCATCCCTTTTAAAAAGAACATGCTGTTCAAGTTGCACAAACAGGTATAGGTCTCCACTAGCTGCGCCACGTGGGCCTGCTTCTCCTTCTCCAGAAAGCCTAATTCTAGTTCCATCATCTACGCCTGCAGGAATTTTTACGCTTATCGTTTTTTCTCTATGTGTTCTTCCCTCACCTCTACAAGAATTACAAGGATCGGTAATTACTTGGCCACTTCCTGAACAATTTTGACAAGTTCTTTCAACCATAAAAAAGCCTTGGTTTGACCTAACTTTACCAGATCCACTACATGAACCACATGTAGAAGGAGAAGAGCCTGTCTCTGCTCCAGAGCCACTACAATTTGAACATATAACATAGGAATTTATGCGAATATCTTTTTCTAAACCAGAATAAGCATCTGAAAAATTCAATTCTATGTTATAACGTAAATCAGATCCTCTGTTTTGTTGATTTGATCTGCCTCCTCCCATAAAATCGGAAAATAGATCTTCAAATATATCAGTAAAGGCACCCGCTCCTGGATGTCCACCTCCTCCTGCAGCTGCTGCTTCAAAAGCATCATGGCCATATTGATCATAAGCTGCTTTTTTTTGTGGATCTTTTAAAACTTCGTAAGCCTGACCTATTTCTCTGAATTTTTTTTCCGCCTCTGGATCTCCTGGATTTCTATCAGGGTGAAAATCTTTAGCTAATTTACGATATTTTTTTTTTAGTTCTGTTTCTGAAACATTCTTATCCACACCTAAGACTTCGTAGAAATCACGCATAATTTTATTCCTTAAACATAAAATATCGTATTAATTTACTATTTCGTAGATTTTGTATCTTTTTCAGAGTCAGGTTTTACTTCTTCAAAGTCCGCATCTACAACATCATCTTTTTTATTATCGCTGCCATTGCTATTAGTCTTATCATTTTTTTTATCACTAGCGGCAGCATTCTGTTGTTGGCTTTCTTTATGTATAATTTCTCCCAGCTTCATTACAGCAGTATTAAGCGCATCAACTTTATTTTTAATTTCTTCAGCAGAAGCCTCTTTATTTTCTAGTATTTTTTTGAGTTCATTAGAAGTGGTATCTATTTTTTCTTTATCCGCTTTTTCTAATTTATCTCCATGCTCAGCAATACTTTTTTCTGTAGTATAAAGCAAGGAATCTGCTTGATTACGTGCATCTACTGACTCTTTTCTCTTTTTATCATCCTCAGCATGTGCTTCTGCATCTTTGACCATGCTATCTATATCTTGATCTGAAAGACCTCCGGAGGCCTGAATTTGAATTTTTTGTTCTTTATTCGTAGCCTTATCTTTTGCAGAAACATTCACAATGCCATTTGCATCAATATCAAATGTAACCTCTATTTGAGGCATTCCTCTAGGTGCCGGGGGAAGCCCTACTAAGTCAAAGTTTCCTAATAGTTTATTATCCGCAGCCATCTCTCTCTCTCCTTGAAGTACTCTTATTGTAACTGCAGTTTGATTGTCTTCAGCAGTAGAAAAAGTCTGACTCTTCCTTGTAGGTATAGTAGTATTTCTCTCAATTAATTTTGTCGATACACCACCTAATGTTTCTATTCCTAGGGAAAGAGGGGTAACATCTAGAAGAAGGACATCTTTAACATCTCCAGCCAAAACGGCTCCTTGGATAGCTGCACCAAGAGCAACACATTCATCAGGATTTACTCCCTTATTAGGCTCTTTACCAAAAAAGTCTTTAACAGTTTCAATTATTTTAGGCATTCTAGTCATACCGCCTACAAGCACTATCTCATTAATATCTTTTGATGAAACTCCTGCATCTTTTAAGGCTTTTTTACAAGGTTCTATGGTTCTTTTTACTAAATCTTCCACTAGAGACTCATATTTAGCTCTAGTTAATTTAATAGTTAAATGTTTAGGACCAGAAGCATCTGCAGTAATAAACGGCAAATTTATTTCTGTTTCTGCAGTTGATGAAAGCTCTATTTTAGCTTTCTCAGAAGCTTCTCTAAGGCGTTGCAATGCCAATTTATCGGTCTTCAAGTCTACTGTATTTTCCTTTTTAAACTCATCAGCTAAAAAATCTACTATTCTAGCATCAAAATCTTCACCACCTAGAAAAGTATCTCCATTGGTAGATTTAACTTCGAATACCCCATCCCCTATTTCAAGGACTGAAACATCAAAAGTACCACCACCTAGATCATATACTACTATGGTCCCTGTTTCTTTTTTATCCAATCCATAGGATAAACTTGCCGCAGTAGGCTCATTTATAATTCTTAAAACTTCTAAACCAGCTATTTTTCCAGCATCCTTAGTTGCTTGTCTTTGTGCATCATTAAAGTAAGCAGGTACAGTAATCACCGCTTGAGAAACTTTTTGCCCCAAATGAGATTCAGCAGTTTCTTTCATTTTTTGCAAAATATATGCACTTATTTGACTTGGTGCATAATCTTTTCCTGAAGCATTTACCCATGCATCACCCTTATCTGATTTAACAATTTTATATGGTACTAATTCTTTATCTTTATTAATTTTCTCATCATCAAAACTTCGGCCTATCAAACGTTTTATAGCAAACAAAGTATTTTCTGGATTTGTCACAGCCTGTCTTTTTGCTGATTGACCTACTAAAGTCTCATTATTTTCTGAGAATGCTACTACAGATGGAGTTGTCCTAGCTCCTTCTGAATTTTCAATTACCTTTGCATTAGAGCCTTCCATAACTGCTACACAGCTATTAGTAGTGCCCAGATCTATACCAATTACTTTTGACATTTTAATTTTTATCCAATTTTCTAATTAATACTACTGAACTTCATATGGGAATTATTTAATTAAAACTCAAGTGCTTAAAAAATATATTTCCTATAATTTTATACTTTTAACAGAATTATCTATAATATCAGGCAAATAATACAAAAAATTATCCTTTTTTTCTGGGAAAACAAATGTAAAGTTTAGTTTTTCAAAAACATTATTCCTATATACAAAATAATGCCAAAAATAATGCTCTAAATAAATTTCTTCTTCTTTATCAAACTCTTTTTTCTTACAAGAAATTAAGTACGTTTCATTAGAAGTAGAATTTAAAACTAAATTGTTAATATTTTCATCATTTTTTATAAATGAGCTAACCGCTTGTATATACTCTGAAGAAGTTTTAAATTTATCAGGCAAAGCAGATCTTTCACCGTCTATAAATAGCATTGCCTCTTCAAAACCAACTACTCTAGCAACTAAGTTTTTATTTTCCTTATCTAATTCATAGCGCCAAGAAGAGGGCAAATAGAAACTAAAATCATCCCAAAGTTTTAAATTTTTATATTTTATCTTTTTTAATCTAGCCTGGATATTGGCTTCTTCATCCAGAGGAGTTAATATTTCAGGAAAAGTTAGATTTTTAAAACTTTCATCAATTTCTTTTAAAATTTTATTAATTATAGGTATAGATTTTTTATTTTCTAACCAAGATAAACCCAAAGTTACTAGGCGAACGGTCCTACTGCCAATAAATTTAACTTTTCTATAAACTTTAACTCTTTCTCCAGAATCTAGTACTGCTTCGTACTCAATAAATTTACTTCCATCTATATCTGTATATATTTTTATATCTTTATTGATTTCTATTGCTGCAGAATCAAATAAATATTTCTCTAAATTGCTTTCAATTGAAGCTTTAGGGTCATCAAAACTAAGAATTTTTACACCTAGAACAGGATATTCATTATTATTAAAACGGATTTCAGCTTTAGAAATATCTTCTTCAAAATATTTTATATTCCAAGATTCATTTGTTTGCATCTCAAATGAGCCTTTTCCCAATGAAAGATTAGTAGAAGTCATTTTAATCATCTGATTTTTGATCTTGCTTGCTCTTGCTAACCCCTACCATAGCAGGACGGAGCAGTCTATCATATATCTTGTATCCATTTTGTAAAATCTCACATACAAGCCCGGGATCTAGGTCTTCTTTAGGAATTTCCATCATCGCTTGATGTATATTTGGATCAAATTTTTCTCCTACTTCAGGTAAAATAGATTCGATGCCATGTCTTTTTAAAATAGATAACAATTCTCTTTGTATTAATTCAATTCCCTCACGCAATGATAAATATTTACTTTCTATCTCATCTTTTTTTTCTAATATTTTAGGTGCTGCTTGGATAGCCCTATCAAGATTATCTAATATTTCAAATAAATCTCTTGATATATCAGAGGCACCATATTTTGCGCTATCTTCTTTTTCTTTTTGCATCCTTCTTCTAATATTTTCTAATTCAGCTAATGCTCTTAACTTTTCATCTTCTGCATTTTCTAATTTTTCTCTAAGCTCTTTAATTTCAATCAAAAAAGTTTCAGAATCTTTTTTAGGCTCTTTAGAAGTGGAAACTTTTTTCTTTTTTCCAGAATTTTGTATTAGTTCTTCTACTTTATTTGTATTTTTTTTATTTTTATAACCAGCCATATATTTTCTCCAACTTATATCTAATGAAAATATTGCTATTTTCAAATATTTTTACAAGTATTTAGAACTAAAAAGTTATTCGAATAATTTTGAAACAGTTTTAGCAGTAAAATCAACAATTGGAATGACGCGGGCGTAATTTATACGTTTTGGCCCTATAACTCCTATTGCTCCTAATGTCTTAATTTTTTTGCTTTCCAGCGTTTTTTTTCCCTTTAGAGGAGCTATTATCATTGAACACCCTGAATGATCAAATAATTTATTATTTGAGCCTATAAAGACATGTACTCCAGATTCAGACACTGCTCTATCGATTAAATGATAGGTAATTTTTGTTTTTTCTAGTTCTTCAAATAAAAAATTTATTTTCTCTATATCATCTTCTGCGGACAAATTATTATAAATATTATCCTTTCCAGTTAAAATAAAAGTAGGATTGTTTTCATCCCCAGCTTTAATAGCTAGACCTGCTTTTATAATTTTTTCAGAAACCTGATGAATTTCTCTTTTGTGTTTTTTTAAATCTTCTTGGATGCTCTTTTTTGCTTCTAAAAGTGTTAAGCCTGTAATTTTTGAATTCAAATAATTTGAAGCCTCCATTAAATTAGTCAAAGGCGTACCATTGGGTATATCTATTAATCTATTTTCAACTATTCCCATAGAATTTACCATAATTGCCAAAGCTCTGTTACCATCTATAGGCACAAATTCAATATGCTTAATTGGTCTTTCTAGATTGGGAGCAGAGACCAGACTTACACACTTTGATAATCCAGAAAGAGCGTCAGACGTATCAGATAGTATCTCTTTCAAGCTCTTGCCAGATCCTGCGCATAATGATTCTATATTTTCTTTTTCCGTGCTTGCAACCTCTCCGAATTGAAGCAAGCCATCAACAAAAAACCTTAATCCACTGTCTGTAGGCAGTCTGCCTGAAGAAACATGAGGAGATTTAAGAAGATCTAAATTTTCCAATTGTGCCATTACATTTCTTATAGTTGCAGAAGCAAGAGAAGGACTTATTTTATCTGAAATTTCCTTAGATGCAACAGGTTGTCCGGTCTCTAAATATGATTCAACAACATGCTGTAAAATTTTTCTAGATCTATTATCTAAAGTTGATAGAGATAAATTTTTTTTTAAATTACTTTTCACTTAACCATGCTTATATTGATATATTATAAATACAAAATAAAACAAAATAATAGACTTTCAAATGAAAAAAAAATTAAAACTACCAAATAAAATAGTAGTTGCCAGTTTTAATACTGGAAAAATTCCAGAAATTAAACAACTTTTTGGTGAAAATGCTATTAAATTTCTTTCAATCTCTGAATTTATAAAATTTCCACCAGAAGAAAATGGTAAAAGTTTTAAAGAAAATTCTCTCATTAAAGCTCGCAACGCATATCAAAAATCAGGAATAGCTTCAATAGCAGATGATTCAGGACTCTGTGTAAAAGCTTTACAAGGAGAACCTGGAATCCATTCAGCACGTTGGGCAGGTAGAAATAAAAACTTTTATAATGCGATGAAAACAATAGAAAAAAAATTACATGAACACTCTGATAAAAGAGCTTACTTTATTTGTTGTCTATCACTCATTTTATCTAAAGAGCAAGAATTTACATTTCAAGGAAGAGTAAATGGTAAATTAACATTTCCCCCAAGGGGAAAAAATGGTTTTGGTTATGATCCAATATTTATTCCGACAGGTAAAAACAACACTTTTGGTGAAATGGATCCTATAAAGAAAGAGGCCATAAGTCATAGGTTTGAAGCATTTAAAAAATTGAAAGAAACATTTGTTGTCTGAGAATCATAAAAATAATATTTCCATATACATTCATTGGCCGTTCTGCGAAAAAAAATGTCCTTATTGTGACTTCAATAGCTACGAAGTAAAAAATACTATAGACAGCAAAGTTTGGAGAAAAGCTTATGAAAAAGAGATAAATAGAGAAATAAATAGATCCGAACCTAAAAAAATTAGAAGCATATTTTTTGGTGGAGGAACTCCTTCACTGATGTCTTGTGAACTAATAGAGTTTATCTTAAAAAAATTTAACAAATTTTGGATTATAGATAAAGATACCGAAATTACACTTGAGGCTAATCCTTCAAGCTCTATGAAAAAATATTTTTCTATTTTATCAACCGTAGGTGTTAATCGACTCTCCCTGGGATTTCAATCAATAAATGATAAAACTTTAAAATTTTTAGGTAGAAATCATACGTCTAAAGAATCAATGAAAGGCTTAGAAATAGCAAAAAAATATTTTAATCGTGTTTCAATAGATTTAATTTATGGAACCCCTAATCAAACAGTAGATGAATGGGACGCGGAACTAGAGAATATATTGAAAATTTCAGGCGAACATATTTCTGCTTATCAATTAACAATTGAAAAAGGAACAGAATTTTATACCCAGTTCAAAAATAATAAATTTTCAATTCCCAGCGATACTACTTTAGTAAACTTGTATAATCACACGGATACAAAATTATCAGACTGCAGATATAATAAATATGAGACTTCCAATTACTCTTTACCCGGGGCGGAATGCAGACATAATTTAGATATATGGCAAGGCAAACAATATTTAGGTATAGGGCCAGGCGCACACGGAAGAGTAATGAGACAAAATAAATGGTACGCCACTTATAATTTTCCAAACCCAAATAACTGGCTAGAAAAAACATTAAATGCTAATGGAGGATTATTGCTAGATAGAAAGTTGTCTAACGCTGAAAGAAAAAAAGAAATTTTTCTTACCTCCTTAAGGCTTACTGGAGGACTAGATTTAAATAAATTAAAATATCTTACAGATAAAAATTCCATGGAGGAAATTTACGACAAAAAAGCATTAATTACACTTCATGAATTGGGTCTCTTAAAATTTAATAAGTCTAAAATTTATATAACTAGTAAGGGATTTCCGCTATTAAACTCTATATTAAATAAAATTTTATATTAATTATTGTATCTCAGGCATAATATCTCTAATTTTTATAAAACCCCTGTCTTTGACTTTAAAAGCAACGAATTTTCTGTAAATTTTTCCATTAGGACTAAGTTTAAAAAAATCAAAAAGTCCTTTAAACCCTTGAGATTCAATTGCCATATTTATAATATCTGATTCTTTTGTTGCCTCAGAAATTAATAAAGAACTAAGAGCAACGATATCATAACCTAAGGCAGAAACTTCAGAAGGCCATTCCCCATATATATTGTAATATCTTGAAACAAAGGCTTCATAAGCGGTCTGGTCAGGAGCTACAAATGATCCGCCATAAAGAGCAGGTTCTCCAAAAATAGAAGTGCTATTCCAACTAGATAGACCAAAATATTTTATTTCATCAGGGTCAGCCCCCATAAACTGAAGTCTTGATGCTATTTCTCTAAGCTGTTGGCCTGAAGCTAGAATAAGCAAGCCCGAATAATTTATATTTTTAGCCAATTGTGAAGACTTATTTAAGCTAGCAAAATTATTTATTTCTGGAGCATATCTAAAAATATTTTTAATTTTAATTTTTGATCTTTTTTCTTCTACTTTTAATGCTTCTAAAGCAACAAATCCATACGCTGTATTTGGTATTATTATCGCGATATCTATTATCCCATTGTTATTGATTTCTCTTACTATAGCCTTTATTTGTTGTCGTGGAGAAAAGCCAAAAGACCAAATACCTTCTTTAGAAATACTCTCATCATTAGTAAAAGAAAATATAGGAAGATTAGAAGTTAAATTTTCTTGAACTGCTTTTGCCTGAGATGCAAACAAAGGACCTACCAGAATTGACACTCCCTCTGATTCTAAATATTTAGCAGCTTGCACCGCTGTCTCTATATCATCAGAGGTGTCTTTAGGTATCAATAATATGTTTTCTGAAGTCGATTCGAAAATTGCCATTTCTGCAGCATGATATATTGATCTACCTATTTCTTCTGCAGATCCAGATAAAGGGACTAATAAACCAATTTTAATTATTTTTTCGCTAAATGCTTTTTCTTCAATTTTTTTATTTATATCTATTTGTTCTGGTAAGGCTGCTAGATCAAACTCCTCTATAGTGATCTTATCTTGAAGAATCTCTTCTTTTAATATAATACTATTTTCTTGTTCTATAACTTCACTTTTATTTTCCTTTATCTCATCTTTTTTAGATAAAACTATTTCTTCACTAGCTTCTGGTATTTCAATTTGTTCTAATAAAATTTCATCTTCTTCTTGTTTTAAAGGAGACTGCAAACAAGCAGTTAATAAAACATATAACATCAAATATAAAAATTTTTTCATTATCCTCTAAATATTTTAATTACTACATATAAAAAATAGATCAATTTGAAAAATAAAATACATATTTCAATTTTATGATATTCTTATTTTATGAGCTATGGAAATCTTTATATAATAGCAACACCCATAGGTAATTCTGATGATATTACCTTAAGAGCTATTAATTTACTTAAAAACTTGGAAGTTATTGCCTGCGAAGACACGAGAATAACATCAAAGTTATGTAAAATACACAATATAGAATGCAAAAATAAATTAATATCCTATCACGAACATAATTCAACAAAAATGATACCAAAAATTATTGATTTACTTATGAAAGGTACTGACATTGGGTTTGTATCAGACGCAGGAACACCACTTATCTCAGATCCAGGATATAAACTTGTTAGATGCGCGATAGAAAACAATATTTTAATAAAAAGTGTTCCTGGGGCAAGCGCTATGTCTGCGGCTATTTCTATTTCAGGAATAAGTACTGATCAATTTTTTTTTATAGGATTTTTGCCTAAAAAGAAATCTCTTAAATTTAAAAAAATTGAGCAAGCTTGTTTAATAAATTCCTCAATAATAATTTTTGAATCATCAAAAAGATTGATTTCCACGTTAAAAGATTTGTTGTCTGTTTTAGGAAACAGAAAAGTAAGCATTCTCAGAGAAATAACTAAAATACATGAAGAAAATATATTTGGTACTTTTAATTCAGTAATAAATAGTTTAAGAAAAAAAAATATAAGAGGCGAAATAGTAATTGTTATAGAAAAAAATGAGAGCATGAACAAAATAAATGAAAAAGAAAAAATAATATCTATGTTGGAAGAAAGTATGAAAAAAAATAGCATTTCCGAGGCATCAAAAGAAATAGCAAAAAAAACTCTTCTAAAAAAAGATAATATATATAAACTTGCTTTAAAAATAAAAAGAAATAAAGATTGAATGAATTATATCACTAAAAATATTAGTATAGTTTTTGCCATGCTTCTCCTGACTATAACGTTATCTGGTTGTGCTAGTCTTTTAGTCGGTGGTGCGGCAACTGTTGGGGTGGCAACGGTTCAAGAAAGGACTTTAAAGGACGCTGCCAAAGACTTAGAGATCAAGTTGTTCATTGAAGATCAACTTTTTAGAACAGATACTGAAAAATTATTTGCAAGAGTTAGCGTGACAGTAGTAGAGCAAAGGGTAATGCTAATTGGGAATGTTGCTAGTAATAAAATAAAAGATAAAGCTGCAGAAATAGCTTGGAAAGCTCCTGGAGTATTTGAAGTTCTCAATGAAATTCTTATTAAAGAAGATTTCAGCTTAATTGAATCAGCTAAAGATGCAAGAATATCAGTTACCCTTTCAGGATTATTGATAACTGATGCTTCTATATCAGATATAAACTACTATCACTCGGTATCAGATCAAATTATATACGTTATAGGCATAGCTCAAGACAAAGAAGAATTAAAGAGAGTGCTGCTTCATTCTAGAACTATTAAGGGCGTTAAAAAAGTAATAAGCCACGTGATATTGAAAACTGATAAAAAAAGATCAGTGGATAATAACTAGTGACAAAAATTTCAATACAAATGGATCCTATTCAGGATATAGATATACTTTCTGATACCACTTTTGATATAGCTATAGAAGCTTTAAAAAGAGGACACGAACTATTTTACTATGAACCCAAAAATTTATCCTATTTACACGGCAGTCTTGTGGCAGAAGGACAACCTATTATAGAATTGAAGAGAGAAATAAATAACCATGTTAAATTAGGCAATAAAGAAAAAAGAAAGCTTATAAATGAGGATGTTGTTTTAATGAGACAAGACCCTCCTTTTGATATGGGCTATATCACTTATACTCATTTACTAGAAAGCATACACCCTAATACACTAGTAGTTAATAACCCTTATGAGGTTAGAAATGCACCAGAAAAATTATATGTAAACCAATTTAAGGAATTTATGCCCGAAACTATAATTACAAGGAATATTGATGATATTAAAAATTTTAAAAAAGATTTTAAAAAAATTATCATAAAACCTTTATATGGAAATGGGGGAAAACAAATATTTTACTTAGATCAAGATAGTAAAAACCTTATATCACTATTAGAAATGTTTTTTGAAAATTCTAACGAGCCAATAATAGTTCAAAAATATTTACCTGAGGTAGAAAGTGGCGACTGTAGAATAATTTTAATTGATGGAGAAATTGGAGGGGCAATTAATAGAGTCCCCCAAAAAGGAGAAATAAGATCAAATTTACACGTAGGGGGGAAAGCAATTAAGAAAAAATTAAATTCCAAGGAGCTTTTAATATGTGAAGCTCTAAAGAATAGTCTGAAAACGAAAGGATTAGTTCTTGTTGGAATTGATATAATAGGGGGTTATTTAACTGAAATTAATGTCACATCGCCTACATGCGTACAAGAAATCTCTAAAATAGAAAATATCAATTTAAGTTCTCAAATATGGAATGCGATAGAAAATAAAATTTAATTTTAAATTATTTTCTAGCAATGCCACCTATAATGTGAAAATGAAGATGTGGAACTTCTTGATTTGCATCCTCTCCATTATTCGATAAAAGTCTGTATCCTGAATCCTTAATCCCTAATTTTTCGACTACTTTATAAATTACGTAGAATATATCTGCTATTTCGTCCTTCGAAGCATTTTGACTAAAATCATTTACATTTATATATTCATTTTTAGGAATAACCAAAACATGTATAGGAGCTTTGGGATTTATATCATTAAACGCTAAAGAAAATTTAGTTTCAAAAACTTTATCACAAGGAATTTTTCCACCTATAATTTGTGCAAAAATATTTTGTTTATCATATTTATTATTCATGTACTCTTTTTTCTACTTCTTTTTTCTTGCAAACCAGAAGTTTTTTCCCGAGATTGCAGTTCTTCTATAATAAAGGAAGGATCAATTTTATTAGATTTTAATAAAACAAGGAGATGAAAAAGAACATCTGCAAATTCATGAACGACTGCTTTACGATTATCCTTTTGCACAGATGCGGCTATCACTTCTATTGCCTCTTCTCCAAATTTTTTGGCACATTCTTCTATACCTTTTGAGAGCAAATATGAAACATATGAAGCGTCAGGAGATGACTTATCAGACCTTTCTTCAATAGTTCTCCATAATTTATCTAAAATTGCGAATGAGTCTTTTTCTTTCATAAATAAAACCTTTTTAAGCTATTAACAAATATAGTAAGAATTTAATTATACAAATCTCATGTCCTCCTAACAGAAATATTATTTTTTCGCATCTCTTTTCTTGCATCTTTTATTGTAAACCTTCCAAAATGAAAAACAGATGCAGCAAGCACAGCATTCGCTTTTCCTACTTTTATTCCTTCTACCAAATGATCTAAAGTCCCTACGCCACCCGAGGCTATTATAGGAATGCTTACAATTTCAGTTATTCTTTTAAGTAATTCCAAATCAAAGCCTTTGCCTGTACCATCCCTGTCCATAGAAGTAATTAACAGTTCTCCAGCACCTCTTTCTTTCATGGAAACTGCCCATTCTAAAGCATTGATATCCGTAAGGCGTCTTCCTCCATGAGTATAAACTTTCCATTCATTTTTTTGTCTTTTTACGTCTATTGCAACTACTATACACTGTGATCCAAATTTTTCTGAAGCCTCTTTCACTATACTAGGGTTTTCTACTGCACTGGTATTAATCCCCACCTTATCAGCGCCGGAAAGTAGCAAGTTTCTAATATCTTCTGTTGTTCTAACTCCCCCTCCAACTGTGAGAGGCATAAAACATTGCTCTGCAGTTTTACTAACTATGTCCAACAAAGTATTTCTATTATCAGAACTAGCAGTTATATCTAAAAAACATAATTCATCAGCGCCCTGTTTATCATAAATTTTCGCTTGCTCTACCGGATCTCCAGCATCTTTTAAATTTAGAAAGTTTATTCCTTTTACCACCCTTCCATCTTTAACATCTAAACAAGGAATTATTCTAGCCTTTAACATATCAATTACTCAAAATTTTATTTGATTCTTTAATGTCTAATCTCCCATCGTATATAGCTCTACCACTAATCACACCTTCTATACCAAAACTCTCCTTGCTTTTTATTTGCATCAAGTCTTCTGCACAGCTAATCCCTCCAGAAACTATTACAGGTGTTTTTATTTTCTTAGCAAAATTTACGGTTTCATCTATTGAAGGCCCTCGTAAAAGACCATCCTTTGAAATATCCGTGTAAACTATGGATGCTAGCCCTGAGTTCTCAAACTTTTTTGCAATTGAAATTGCTTCTATATCGGACTGCTCTAACCATCCCTCTACAGCTATGCAACCATCTCTGACATCTAGACCTATAACAATTTTATTAGGATGTTTTTCACAAGCTTCAAAGACTAGTTGAGGCGTTTTCATAGCAGCTGTACCAAGTATGACTCTTTGCACTCCAAGTTTAATCCATAAATCAATTGTATTTATATCTCTTATGCCCCCGCCGAGTTGTATATTTAAGTCTTTTAAATTAATTATCTTTTCTATAATTTTATAATTAACTGGCTTTCCAGAGAATGCTCCATCTAAATCAACCACATGTATCCATTGACAACCTAGTTTTTTAAAAAGACCAGCCCTAGCAACAGGGTTATCATCAAAAATTTTAGATCTTTTTTTGTCTCCCTGTTCTAATCGAACACACTTTCCATCATGAATATCTATAGCAGGAAAAAATATCATTTAATTTTATCTTTATTTTTAACAAGATTTTTATAATAAAAATATCCAGCTATTTTTTGCTCTCCTATTTTATGATAAGTTGGTAGCTTCCCCCATCTTATATAACCACCCACCTCATAAACACTTATAGCTCTCTCTTGCGTCTCCCTAACTTCCAATAAGATTTGACTATACCCTTTGATCCTTGCCAATTCTTCTCCCGACTCTAAAAGCATTTTAGCCAAACCATTTCCCCTAGCCCAAGGGGCAACAAAATGAGTATCGATACTAGCAGAAAAAGCCGAAGACTCGTTACTTTTTAAGGGAAAAACAAGTTGCAAAGATCCTGCAACAACCCCATCTAATTTTCCTATCAATAAAGATCTGGAAGGGACTAACAATACACCTTTCCAATATTTTTCCAATTCTATGCGTGGAGGAGGATTTATCCAGCTAAAACCAATTCCAGCAGTTATAGCTTCTTCTGTAGATTTGCATAGCTCTTGTATTTCACCTGGCTTAAATTCCTCTAATAGCCCTACATTTAATATTGGTTTACTATTTTTCATGGCGTCCATTCTATAAAATTTTTAATAAATTGTATTCCTAAATTTTGGCTTTTCTCTGGATGAAACTGTGTCCCTATAATATTATTTTTTATAACAACAGCAGAAATATCTTGATGATAAAAAGTTTCAGCGCAGATGTTTTCCTTGGTTTCAGGAATAAATTTATAAGAGTGCACAAAATAGAAATCTTCTTCATTTGTTATATTATTAAAAATTGCATGTTGTTTAATTATTTTAACAGAATTCCAGCCCATATGCGGAATCTTAACAGCAGGCAAGGTCCTATCTATTGGGATTACTTTTCCGCCAATCCAGCCTAGCCCTTTATGTTTTCCGTATTCATGGCTTAAATCAGCCAACAATTGCATGCCTAAGCAAATTCCCAGAAAAGGTTTTGATTTTTTTAAAATTACTTCATTTAAAGTCTCAAATAAATCTTCTATTGACTTCAAGCTATGCATACAATGAGCAAAAGAACCTACACCTGGTAAAACAATACGATCCATTTTTCTCAATTCTTCAGCATTCTTTATAATATGAATTTTTGCCGTAACACCCAACTCTATTACTGCTCGTTCAAAAGATTTAGCAACTGAGCGAATATTACCAGAACCATAATCTATTATTCCAATGTCCATTAGCTGTCCCACTCGTATTAGGGTTGGCCGTCCTTTAATAGTTTGCCTTTTGAAGAAGGTATTCTTTTTTTAGCTTTTTCAATTATGCTAACACTTTCTCTTAAGGATCTTGCTAAACCTTTATAACAAGATTCGATAATGTGATGATTATTAACACCATATAAATTTTCTACGTGAATATTAGCTCCTAATGCCTGAGAAAAGGCTTGAAACCATTCTTTAAACAATTCAGTGTCAATATCCCCTAGTTTTTTTTGAGTGAAAGCCACCTTCCAAACTAAATAAGGCCTGCCTGATAAATCCACCACAACTCTAGTAAGGGTCTCATCCATAGGAATCAAAGCATTTCCATATCTTTCTATTCCCCTTCTATCTCCCAAGGCCTTAGAAATTGCTGTACCCAAAACATAACCTGTATCTTCTGTAGTATGATGTCCATCTATATGTAAATCACCTTTAGCTTTTAAAGCTATGTCGATCAGACCATGACGAGCAATCTGTTCTAACATATGATCCAAAAAACCTATTCCCGTATCTATAGTACTCTTACCTATTCCATCTAAATTAACCTTAGAAGAAATTTTTGTTTCTTTAGTCTTTCTTTCACAATCTGCTTTACGCATAAAATTAACCTCTTAATTATGTTTTTTTACGTTTTTTAATAAAACATAAAGAGCTCCTTGTCCACCATGCTGAGAGCTGGCCCAAGAAGTCATTAATATTACTTCCCTTAAAGGAGAAGCATTTAACCAGTTGTGAACTTCTTTTCTTAATACGCCCTCTGAGCCCTTAGGTCCAAACTTTTTTCCTGTAATTATTAAAACACAACGTGTGCTTCTATTATAATAGTCAATTAATTTTTTAGCTACATAATCCCTAGCTTGAATAGAAGTAAAACCATGAAGATCGATTGTTTCCTCCGGTTTCAACTTTCCCCTTCTTAGATTCTCCGCTTGCCTCAAAGAAATTCCTGATGGGATTTTTTCAGGATTAAGAATTTCCATTACCTTTTTGCTTTCTTGTAATATAGGTTCTCTTTTTTCTTGTTTCTCTATTATTTTTTTTTCAACTATATTAATTTTTTCTTTAAGCGATAAATTTTTTCTTTTTTTCTTATCTTCCTTTATTTCTTTTGTATTTATGCTCTTATTCCTTAAATAATTACTTATTTTGTATTTTTTGTCATTCTTAGTAATAAGATTCCAAAGCTCTCTGTCTTCTTCTGAAAGCATATTTTTTTTATCTTTATTCATGACTACTGCTTTAATTTTAATTAATATTCAAATCAAAAAAGTTATTGGCAAGAGTATACCTTTAATTAAAAATATTTTTTCTACTTAAATCTTTAACATCTGTCTCTCCGACAAGCCCTAAAGTTTCATCAAGAGAATCTCTCAAAATTTCTAGACATCTTGTAACTCCTTTTTTTCCATAAGCTCCTAATCCATACAAAAATGCCCTGCCTATTAAAACACCGCTTGCCCCCATGCACAGAGCCTTACAAACATCTTGTCCTGATGTAATACCGCCATCCATATATATTTCTAATTTATTACCTATCTTGTCTACTATCTTTGGAAGAACCGAAATAGTTGACGGAGCTCCATCCAGTTGTCTTCCCCCATGATTTGAAACAATTATACCATCATAACCAAGTTTCTCTGCCATTAATGCATCATCTGGATCAAGAATGCCTTTCAAAATTACTTTGCCTTTCCATTGATTTCTAATCCAATCTAGATCTTGCCAGGAAAAACTTGCATCAAATTGTTCTGCTATCCACGACCACAATGAAGCATTATCAGTTACTCCTTTGGCATGACCTACTACATTTCCAAATATATGCCTTTTAGCTCTTAGCATTCCCAAACACCATTGGGGGCGAGAAAGGACTTGCTTAAGATGTGACAAACTAATTTTTGGTGGAGCAGATAAACCATTTCGAACATCTGCATGCCTTTGACCTAGTAAATTTAAATCCATAGTTATTTGTAAAACATTACAGCCCGCATCCTGTGCTCTTGTTAATAATTTAGAAATAAAATCTTTGTCACGCATAACATAAAGTTGAAACCAAAATGGTTTTTTTGTATTTTCTGCGACGTCTTCAATAGAACATATGCTCATAGTGGAAAGGGTAAAAGGAACGCCAAATTCCTCACTAGCTTGCGCAGATAGAATTTCACCATCTCTATATTGCATTCCACACAGTCCTGTTGGGGCTAGTGCAACTGGGATAGAGACCTCTTTTCCCATAAAATGAGTAGAAAGAGATCTATTATTTATATTTATGCCAACTCTTTGACGAAATTTAATCTTCTTGAAATCTTCTTTATTGCTTGCATAAGTTTCCTCAGTCCAAGATCCAGAATCCGCATAATCATAAAACATTTTTGGAACTCTTTTTTTTGCTAGATTTTGCAAATCTTCTATATTTAAAATATTCTTCATTTTTTTTTATCTAGTTCCTATAAATTATTTCAATACTATATAAATAAAAAAGTTTATCTATAAAGATAAAGTTTATAAAAAATTAAAAAAAGGAGCATAAATTCATATGCCCCTTTTTATTAATTAAACAAATGTTTAAAAGTTAGCCTAAACCCTACCACATTGCAGTGGGATGACCAATTGATCCGGTTGCTCCAACTATTGGAACAGGATTATAAATATATGCAAACTCATAAACTCCCGCATCAACTAATTTGCCGGTGTTTAAGTTTTCTTGGTTAATAATACCATGACGTGTTTGCAAGAATTGATGAACACAGAATACACAATCTGGATCAGGATTTGGAATTCCATCTCCTGGCCAAGTATCAAAGCCAGTTACGCCAGCATTCCCATCTGCAATCCAACGCGCCACTTCCATGCCAATTCCTGGGCATCCACTGTTATATTTCACATTATCAACTATCCAATATTGATCCCAGCCAGTATGGAATAGTATAGCATCTCCAGGCATCATTTTATAATCTGACATGCCCTGTCTTTTTAATGCTTCTTTAACGTCTGCCATAGAAATTATTTCACCAACTTCCATAACTTCAACGCCTCTAACAGCTGCAATATCTAGCAATACGCCTCTAGCTATAATGGGATGTAAGTGCTCCGTGCCTAGTTTTTTAAGACCATAAGCTCCTCCCATTTCCTGAGCAGTAATACCATTATACCATCTCATTTCAGTCTTATCGCCATCCTCACCAACTTGGACTCCTATGTGGCCCAGTCCGTCAAATTGAGTTCCAGCTTGACCAATTTCGGTCGCCAAAAACTCATCGTTCCACATAATTTTATTTGGTCCAAAAGATCCTCCTGTTGGTGTTCCTGGAATACGAAGTACAAATTTACGGTTTCCAAACATAGGTTGATCAGCAGTATACGGATGACCCAATTGCATGGTTTCTCCTTTTTTAACCATAGCTAAAGCTCTTTTAACTACTTCTGGTTGTTTATACCAGTTTGTAGAACCTGCCTGATCGTCCGCACCCCAAATAGGGTGAGGCCACCATCTTTCTCCCAGTGGTGTTTCCATGCAATCTCCATCAACAAAAGGTTTGCCTTTTAAATCGGCATACCTTGAACAATGGCCATCTGCAAAAACGGTGCTCACTGAGAAAGAAAATGCTACAACAGCTGAAACAGCTGCAAGTAATAATTTGTTCATTTGATTTCTCCCTAAAATCATTGAATTCAATATCGAACCATTATTTAATAATGTAATTGAAAATTATTCAAGCTCTATTTTGTTTTTTTGTTTAATTTAATGACTCGGAACAAGAACCCATAGCTTATATTTTTTACTTAAACTCCCAGCAATTTTTTCTGATTTCTTTCCAAAGCCTAAAAAAAGATCCACTCTCATGGGCCCTTTAATAGCAGAACCAGCATCTTGCGAAACAAATAAATTTGGCTGGCTAGTAAAATTTTCTTCTAATAAGTTTCCTGTCCATATAGGTAAATGATAAGGTATAAAATTTTTATCAACAGCTGCAGAATGGCCCGCCGTGAGCTCAACTCCGCTAGCTCCCAAAGGACCCCCTTCTTTTCTAAATTTAAAAAAAATATACCTATCGTTTCTTTCTCTAATAATTTTACCTTTTATTGGATTTTTATACATCCAATCTTGGATAGATTGCATAGAAATATTTTCACGACGAATATACCCTTCTTCTACAAGAATTTTGCCGATAGATGTATATTGCTTTCCATTATCTCCTCCATAGCTAAGAGATATATATGATCCATCTGCTAACTTAAGCCTTCCTGAACCTTGAATATGAAGAAAATATGCTGCAACGGCATCCTTGATATAAGCTATAACAAAATCCTTATATATATCTGAATTATCTATTTCTTTTCTGGAAGGAATTTGATTTGAATTTTCTTTGTTCGCAGGAATAGAATAAATAGGAACATTAAACTCGTTTTCTTTTATTAAGCTCCCTTCAACTTCTAATTCAACATAGCCTGTATAATGAGCCTTTTTTGTACTTTTATAGCTCAATAAAATAGGATAAAAATTTTTTTCAATGGTTTTTTTGAGCTCTGAATTATTTTTTGCTTTTATTATTTCTAAACAATATTTTTTATAATTTTTAATCTTAATTTTTATATTAGAAATTTTTATATTAGCATCGTCATCATATAAAAATATTTTTTTACAAGTTTTTTGCAGAGCTGCTTTGGAGGAGAAGATATCTGCTTTTTTCCAGCCTTCCAGGTTTTCATAATTTACCACTTTATAGTGAAACCCTAGTAAAACATCTTCCTTAAAACTAATTCTACTGCAAGCATTTGCAAACAATAAGATAACCACTAAAAATAAAATAGGTCTATAAGACATGCGCAATCCTAATCTTATAGTTTGGCTTTAAATAACTTAACCACTTTCTGTATGTGTTAATTTCCAATTAGGATCCTCAGAATTAACTTCCCTAGAAAACTCCCATATATCAATGTTTTCTTCTGAAGCATCTTGAGTATCAATTATTTTTTCCGTTTCAGAATCTTTTATGACTATTAGTTGGGTGGATATAATATTCACCCTTATTGAGGCCAATCCTTTTAATACTTTTATACTTTCTATTTTACTTTTTTCTACACTAATCTTTATAGGGTTTTCAACATAGTGACCCTTAGACTCCCTGTCTATAATAGCGGATTCGAAAGTTCTATAAACTTCATCATCTAAAAATTTTCTTAGTGTCTTTTTGTCATCTGAATTAAAAGCTTCTATTATAAGTTTAAAAGCTGATTCGGCCCCTGAAAGAAATTTCTTCTCATTAAACGATTTATCTATCTCCTTGAGAAAGGCGACTCCCTCCCCGTTTAAGCTTCCGGAAAAGTCTGGTGCCATAAAATTATTCTCGCCTTCAGGTTTCGTGTTGATTTTTTCTTCGATATCCGAAGTATTCTTATGAATTGATAAATCAGTTTTTCGTCCCAATATTCGATAGAGTCGAATACCTAATATACCAGCAACTATAGCAAAAAATATGATATCAAAATACTGCAAAATATGGTCCTCTTTTAATAAGAATTATAAACTTAATTCAGATTACAATTAAAAAAATATTTTTTCTATAAATATAATTACTCTCCTTCCCAAATTGGGTTAGTTATTTTATTTATATATTCTCTATGTTTATCAATTTCTTCGTCTGATAGGTCCATATTTATTATTTTTCTAGTATCTGGCTTTTGTTCTTTTTTAAATGATTCTTCTGAATTTAAGGATTTTTCTTTATTTAAAAGCAAATTGCCTTGTCTTCCTCCCGTTAATTCTAAATAAACTTCGGCTAACAATTGAGCATCAAGCAAAGCTCCGTGCTTCTTTCTGTTAGTGATATCTATGTCAAACCTTTTACAAAGAGCATCCAAGCTAGCCGGAGCACCAGGACTAATTTGTCTCGCAAGCTGAACAGTATCTATAGCATTTTCTAGATCTAATAAAGGCAATCCTATACTTATTAGTTCACTATTAAGAAAACCTATGTCAAACTTGGCATTATGTATTACCAAAATATCTTTTTTAATAAATTCTATAAAACTATCAGCTATTTCTTCAAAAACAGGCTTATCTAATAAAAATTTTTCTTCCAATCCGTGTACATCCACAGCTGCATCAGGAATATTCCTTTTAGGATTTATATAAGCATGCCACTCTTTTCCAGTTGGAATATTATGATCTAGTTCAACGCACCCAATCTCTACTATCTTGTGACCTTCTTTAGGGTTTAAGCCTGTTGTTTCTGTATCTAGGGCGATTTTTCTATTTTGCATTTAACTCCTTAGAAATTATATATTTTATGCTATTTCTTGAAAATCTAAATCCTATTCCTGTTTTTACAACATAGTCTGCATATTTTACTTTGTCTTTATCTTTAATCTGATTCTGTAAAATATTTTTAAATTTTAATTCAGTCATATTTTTTCTTTTTAATACCCTTTGTTTTTGAACAAAAAAAGGAGCAGAAACAACTACTATAAAATCACAATTCTTATCTCCCCCTGTTTCAAACAATAGAGGAACATCAAAGCATACGGCTTTTAATCTCCTTCTTTTTGCCCAACAAAGCCATGTCTTTCTGATTTGATTCACTTCAGGATGAATTATTTTTTCTAAGAGTTTTCTTTTTTTATTATTTGAAAAAATTATTTTCCCTAAAACCGATCTATCTATATATTCTAAGCCATGTTTTCTTTTAAGAGATTCTGGAAAATGTTTTCCAACAATTCCTACAATTTTTCCCCCAGGGGATAACAAATTATGCACGCACTTATCCGCATCAAATACAGGAATCCCCATATCTTCCATATGTTTTGCCGTACTGCTCTTCCCCATGCCGATGGAACCTGTTAAACCAATTATTTTCATTTTTTTTGCTTTAATAGTTATTCAATGTCATTTCTCTAAGTTTTTTATCCACTTTAACATCTACTCCATACCACATTCTAAATGCTGGCACAGCCTGGTATAAAAGCATTCCAAGACCATCCAGTGCATAAAAATTTAGCTTTTTAGCCTCTTTTAATAAGTTCGTTTCGATTGGATTATAGACTAAATCATAAACTATAGCCTTAGTGTCTAGCAAATTTAGTTTTAATTTTAGCGGCGGCTGTCCTTTCATCCCAAGACTAGTGGTGTTAACCAATAAGACAGCACCTCTTATTGCAATATTATAATCACTAAAAAAAGACAAAGAAGCTTTTGGAAAAATATTTTTCATATCAGCAATTAATTTTAAAGCTTTGCTTTTAGTTCTGTTGACAATATTAATTTTAGAAAAATTATTTTTTAATAAAGACCAAGCGACGGCTCTAGCTGCGCCTCCCGCACCATATATAACAACCTCTCCTTTTCTCTTTTTCCAATCAGGAAAATTGCTATTTAAATTTTCTATAAAGCCATACGTATCTGTGTTATATCCTTTAGTTTTTCCATTTTTAATCAAAACGGTATTAACTGCTTTTAGAGCCTTTGCTTCATCGCTTATATAATCTAAAAAAGGAATTATATTTTGTTTGTGCGGCAAAGTAATGTTAAATCCTAAGAAATTACTATTTATGCTGCTATTAATGAAATTCTGAATGCCTTTTTTTTCAACCCTATATGCTTTGTATTCTCCCAGTATTTTGTTTTGTCGGATCCAATAGTTATGCAAAACAGGAGACAAGCTATGCTCTATGGGAAAACCTATAATTCCTGTATTATTTTTTATTTGAGGATTCAAATTGATTTCTTTCCTTAAAAATTCGCAATAAATCTAGCACTGCTGCAGCCGTCTCTTCTATAGACTTCCTTGTTACATCGATAGAAGGCCAGCCATGTTGATTAAATAGTTTTTTTGCCCTTAAAACTTCTTCTTCTATTAACTCTTCCTTTATATATTCTGTTTCATTAGATTCACCAACTGCATTTAATCTGGACTTTCTAATTTGTTTTAATCTTTCTGGGCTGGTGGTTAAACCAACCACAAAAAGACCTTTTCTGACAAGGGCCTCCGGTAGTTGTACTCTAGGCACGATAGGCACATTTGCAACCTTAATTCCCCTATTTGCTAGATACATAGAGGTAGGAGTTTTAGAAGTTCTAGAAACACCAACTAAAACGATTTCAGCTTCATTAAGATTATGCACTTGTTGTCCGTCATCATGTGCAAGAGTGTACTGCATGGCTCCTATTCTATCAAAGTAATTAGAGCTCAGGGCATGCTGTCTTCCCGGCTCATCTATTGCAAGATCATATTTAAAAAATTCTTCTATTGTCATCACAACTTGGTCTAAAATAGGAACGGCTGGAACTCCTATTCTTTTGCAGCCAGCTTCCAATGATTTACGAATATTTTTATCAATAAGGGTAAAAATAACTAGCCCTTTATTTTCCTTTATCTCTTCTAATATTTTATTTATCTGCTCTATAGACCTAACCAAAACCCAATTGTGCTCGATCGTATCAAAATTTTTAAAGTGTGCTCCTGCTGATCTAGCTACTGTGCTTACAGTTTCTCCAGTAGAATCTGAAATTAAGTGAATGTGTATTTTTTTTGTATTATTTTCTTTCAATTGCACGATCTTCTTTTTATTAAAGTATATAAAAAAATATTAAAGCAATTATTAACAAGTGAGTAAATAATTTTTAATCCTGTGAAAAACATTAATAAATATTGGTGAATTAAGCTTAATAATATTATAAGAATAAATTATTATAATTACTATTATGGATAAAAATTTAATCCCCATTTATCTACTATCCTACTACAACTATTAATATTATATAATATATAATTATATTTAAGGAACCATTTTGAAAAATAAAATTATTACCTCTTCTTTAATAAAATTATTAGCAGGAAAAGAAAGTCAGAGAACACCTATTTGGTTTATGAGACAAGCAGGAAGATATTTACCAGAATATAGAAAAATAAGGAAAGAAGCAGGTTCTTTTCTTAATATTTGTATGGATTATAATTTGGCTACAGAAATTACCTTACAGCCGGCTAAAAGGTTTGATTTGGATGCAGTGATAGTTTTTTCAGACATACTAACCATTCCTATGGCACTGGATAGGGAAGTAGAGTTTAAGGAAAAAGAAGGGCCTATAATTAATAGAATTACAAGCTTAAAAGAAATTAGAGAATTGGAATGTAAAAAAATAAACTTTTTAGAGCCTGTTTATAAAACTATACATAAAGTGAAAACAGAAAAGCCAATGAATTGTGCTTTAATAGGATTTTCGGGTGCACCATTTACATTGGCTTGTTACCTTTTGCAAGGAAGCGGGAAAGAGGGATTTAAAAAGTGTGTTGATTTTTTTAGAAAGGAAGAAGATTATTTTTTAAAGCTTTTAGAAAAACTTGAAGAATTTATATCTATACATTTGATTAATCAAATTAAATCAGGAGCAGATGTGGTTCAGATTTTTGATTCTCATGCACACATAGCTTTAGCTAATAATAAACTTAGAGAATATTGTATTAATCCTGTAAGAAAAATTATAAAAAAGGTAAAAAATGAAACTGAAGGAGCTTATATAATTTGTTTTCCCAGAAATATAGGATCTAAATACACAGAGTACATTGCTAGTTTAGATTTAGATGGAATTTCTCTAGATCACAATATTAACAGAAAGGAATTAATAAAAAATAACAATAAAGAAGTATGTTATCAAGGAAATCTGAGTCCAGAGACTTTAGTTAAGGGAGGTCAAAAAATGGAAGAAGAAGTAAAAAGTATTATTTCTGATTTTTCCAAAGAAAGACACATATTCAATCTTGGACATGGAGTTTTGAAAGAAACAAATCCAGATAATATTTTAGAGCTAATCAAAATTATTAGAAGTTTAGAAAAATGATTTAAAAGAAAGCAGTGGTTTTATTTAATTTAGGTGGTCCAGATAGATTAGAATCTGTAAAGCCATCTCTTTTTAACTTGTTTAACGATAAAGCTATCATTAGTTTGCCAAGAGTGTTTAGATTTATGTTGGCTTATTTAATTTCTAGCAAAAGAGAAAAAACAGCCAAAGAGATATATAGTTTTATAGGCGGAAGCTCCCCTATTTTGAAAAACACTAAAGATCAAGCAAAAAAGATTACAGGTTTTTTAATGAATGAAAAAGAAAGCTTTTCCGTACATATATGTATGAGATATTGGCATCCCATGGCTAAAGAGGTTGTTAAAAAAGTAATAAATACCAAGCCAGATGAAATTTTGTTGGTGCCTCTTTATCCACAGTATTCTACTACAACCACGGGCTCATCGTTTCTTGCTTGGGACAAAGAGTTTAAAAAATATAATAAAAATATCGTTACGAAAAGAATTTGTTGCTACCCCTCACAAGACTACTTTGTAGCAGCACATTTAGAAAAGCTTAAAAAAATATTTGATAGAATTATGAAAAAAGAAAAAACGTTAAGAAATACAACCGTTCTATTTAGTGCACATGGTTTGCCAGAAAAAATTATAAAGGGAGGAGATCCTTATCAATATCAAATAGAGCTTACAGTAAAGCAAATTTTGAGCAAAACAACAGAAGTTGGTTTTAATTTTTCAATTTGTTATCAAAGCAAAGTAGGCCCATTGAAATGGTTAGAGCCCTCTACAGAACAAGCAGTTATAAATGCAGCAAAAAACAAAAGAACAATAGTTATTATTCCTATAGCATTTGTTAGTGAGCATTCTGAAACTTTAGTAGAGTTGGATATAGAATATAGTAAATTGGCAAAAGACCATGGATGCAAGAATTATTATAGAATTTCGGCCCTAGGAATTAGTAATGCATATATTAAGAGTTTAGTTAGCCTAATACTGGGAGCAAGCAATAGAAAGGGTCTTATAAATAGAAAAATATGTCCCAATAGTTTAGATAGGTGTTATCAAAAAGGAATGGATTAATGGATCTGTATCTTTATATAAAGGCCGCTCACATCATTGCTGTCATTTCTTGGATGTCCGGCCTATTATATCTTCCGCGTTTATTTGTTTATCATGCAAACCCCTCTAATAGCGAAGAAATAAATTTGACTTTTGTTATTATGGAAAAAAGACTGCTACGATATATTATGAATCCATCCATGATTCTTTCTTGGTTTTTTGGAATTTTGCTTATTATAGATTCTCATTCTACTGTTGATGTGTTTTCATTTTATTTTCTTATAAAGATTTTATCAGTAATCTTGCTAACCTCTTTACATGGTTATTTTGCTCTCTGTCGACGCAGGTTAGAAGTAAACAAAAATAATATTAAGCCAAAAACCTATAAAATATTAAATGAGATTCCTACGGTTTTGTTAATTATTATTATCATTATGATTATAGTGCGCCCATTTTAATAATTTATATTTTGACAATTCTATATTTTTTATTGATAATCCCAATATCTTAGTCAAAAGCACTTTTTGGCATTTTCAACACACTACTATCTCTATGTAATAGGACAATATATGCACTTAAAAGAATTAAAAAACATGACGCCCGCAGATCTTATAAGATTTGCAGAAAAGCATGGTGTCGAAAACGCCTCCAATAGAAGAAAACAAGATTTAATGTTTGTGGTTCTAAAAACGCTGGCTGATGAAGGGGAAACAATTAACGGGGATGGTGTGATTGAAATTTTACCTGATGGATTTGGTTTCCTTCGTGCTCCTGAGAGCAATTATCTTCCTGGGCCTGATGATATTTACGTTTCGCCTTCTCAAATAAGGAGATTTGGACTGAGGACAGGAGATACTATAGAGGGAGAAATTAGACAGCCTAAAGAGGGGGAAAGATATTTTGCTCTTTTAAAAATAGACCAAATAAATTTTGATCCTCCAGAAAAAGTAAGACACAAAGTGCATTTTGAGAATTTAACTCCTTTATACCCAGATCAAGCTATTAAACTAGAGACAGAGACTAAAGCTCCTGACAAAAATAAAGATAATTCTTGTAGGGTTATTGAGTTAGTGAGTCCTCTTGGGAAAGGGCAAAGAGGCCTAATTGTTGCTCCGCCAAGAACAGGTAAAACGGTTTTACTTCAAAATATAGCCCACTCAATAGAAGAAAACCATCCGGAGATATTTCTTCTAGTTCTTTTAATTGATGAAAGACCTGAAGAAGTTACCGATATGCAAAGATCAGTTAAGGGAGAAGTAATTTCTTCCACTTTTGATGAGCCTGCAATGAGACACGTTCAGGTTGCTGAAATGGTAATAGAAAAAGCGAAACGTTTAGTTGAGCACGGCAAGGACGTGGTTATTTTATTGGACTCCATAACTAGATTGGGTCGAGCGTATAATACTGTAGTGCCGTCTTCAGGCAAGGTTCTAACTGGTGGAGTAGATGCAAATGCGTTGCAAAAACCCAAAAGGTTTTTTGGTGCTGCAAGGAATATAGAAAATGGTGGTTCTCTTACCATAATAGCCTCAGCTTTGATTGAAACTGGCTCTAGAATGGATGAAGTGATTTTTGAAGAGTTTAAAGGTACTGGAAATTCAGAAATAATATTAGACAGAAAACTTGCGGACAAAAGAACTTTTCCTGCAATTGATATTACCAGGTCAGGAACCAGAAAAGAAGAATTGCTCGTCGAAAAAGGAGCTTTGTCTAAAATGTGGATGTTAAGAAGAATTTTGGGCCCGATGGGAATGGGCGATGGTATGGAGTTTTTACTTGATAAACTTAAATCTAGCAAAAATAATGCTGAATTTTTCGACACAATGAATCAATAATACGCTACAAGGAATTCAGAAATTTTATAATTAATTTTCTTTTTTTAGCATTTAAATTTGCAAAAAGATTTCTAGACTTTTTTGCCTCACCTCCATGCCATAATATTGCTTCTTCTATTGACTTTGCCCGCCCATCATGAAGTAGTCGGGTGTGTTTATTAACGATTTTGATTAGCCCTAGTCCCCATAAAGGAGGAGTGCGCCACTCATTTCCTTCTGCTTCAGCAGAGGGAACTTCGTCTGCCAAATTTTTTCCCATATCGTGTAACAAGAAGTCCGAATAAGGTTTGATCTTTTTGAAAGAAAGCTCTTCATGATTTTCATGTTTTCCAGTTACGAAAGTTGAAATATGACAGCTCTCGCAGCCGATACTTTTAAATAATTCTTCTCCTCTCCTAGTGTCTTTATCTTGGGTATTTCTTTGTCTTGGGACGGCAAGGGTTTGCATATACAATAACAGCCTTTTTATTTGCTTTTCTGTTAATTCGCTTGTTCCTCCTGTTATTGAGTCAGCACATTTTTTTTGAATAGTCATACAATTTTGTTCAGGAAAATATTTTGAAGATAATCCCATATCTTCATGAGCTGCCCCAACTATTTGATTTAATAAAGACCCCTTAGAAGCTTTCCAACCAAAACGGCCTAATACTTTTAGTTTAGATTGAGGATCCAATACAATATTGTATTTACCTGAAATGCCATCTTTGTTTTCATCGTCTGGATCTGCATGCTTTTTTATATCTTCTTCTGTAATTGCCTCAATTAAACCCAAGCCAAACACTGCAGGAGCAACTCTTGCTGAAATTTTTGTATTTTTATCGAGGGGACCAAAAGATAATTTGTTAATTTTATATACAGGCTTTGAAAGGTTTATAATTTCTTTGTCTTGATATACAAATTCTTGATCGAAATATTGTATTTCAATTTTTCCTTCGTACTGTATTCCTAGTATAGCTTTATCATTTAATTGTATGCCATAATTTGGATCCGGAAAAACACTGTTATCTTCAATTTTAGCTAATTTAAAGACCATTGATTTTAATTCTTTGCCTCTTTCTGGGGGCTTGCCCCTGCCGTCCTTTACGTGACAACCAGAGCAGCTGTTTCTATTAAATACAGGTCCGAGCCCATCAATGCTTTGTACAGAGCCTGGGGCTGTAACCCACGCTCTTCTGAAAAGATGTCGTCCTCCTGTAAACAATCGCATTTTTTTTAAATCTAAGTTGGGTATAGGAGCAGAAAAAGCTTCTCTAGTTTCTTTTTTTACAGAAATTTCAATGTCCATCTTTGAAAATTCTTGTTCATTAGAATTTCCATGGCTTAATAATAATAAAAAGCTCAGGCAAATAAAAAACACCGGCTTTTTAAAAAATTTTTTGCTACTAGTTGTCTTCAATTTAA
>CAZUXH010000002.1:0-48272 GCA_964624655.1 uncultured Rhodospirillaceae bacterium
AATTTTAAATTCATCTTTTCAGGTAAGCCTCCTACATTATGGTGGGATTTAATAGTAGCTGAAGGGCCACCTGAAAAAGAAATCGATTCAATTACATCAGGATATAAAGTGCCTTGTGCCAAATACTCTATATTTCCTAATTTATTTGCCTCTAGTTCAAATACTTCTATAAACTTTTTACCAATAATTTTTCTTTTTTCTTCTGGATCTTTTATCTGTCTTAAAGCATTGAGAAACATATCGGAGGCATCAACATTTATAAATCTATTACCTAACCTCTCCTTGAAAATCTTAGTAATTTCAGAAGACTCGCCTTCACGTAATAATCCATGATTAACGAATACACATACTAATTGTTTACCTATAGCCTTATCCAATAAGGCCGCAGTTACAGATGAATCCACTCCTCCTGACAATCCACATAAAACTCTGCTAGACCCTATTTCGGATTTTAAAATATCAATTTTATACTTAGAAAAAGATTTCATACTCCAATTAGAATTACATTTAGCAATATTTTTTACAAAATTTCTTAATAATTTTTTTCCCTCCAATGTATGGATAACTTCAGGATGAAATTGTAAACCATACATTTTAGAAGTTTCATTAGCTATCAATGCAAATTTAGCTCCATCTGTTTTTGCAATAACTGAAAAGCCTTTTGGAATAGTATTAACTGTATCACCATGACTCATCCAAACTTGATAGTCTCCTCCCTCTTTCCATACTTTCTTCGTAAAGAGGCAACTACCTAAAACTTTAATTTTTGCCTTTCCGAATTCACTATAGGTCCCTGAGACCACCTCGCCGCCTAAATACTGAACCATAGCTTGTTGTCCATAACATATTCCTAAAATAGGCTTTCCTGATTTCATAATCCTTTCTGATAATTTTGGAGGCTGGTTTTCTAAAACTGAAGCAGGGCCTCCAGATAATATTATAGCCTTTATATTGTTAACTGATAAAAATTCATCTGCTTTGTTAAAAGGAATAATAGAGCAAAAAACTCCTTCCTCTCTTATCCTTCTTGCAATTAATTGCGTATACTGGCTGCCAAAATCAACAACTAAAATTGTGTCTTTATTGAATACATTATAATTTTTTTTTTTTTCAGAGGTCATTGTTTTCCTCGTACATAGCTATGGCATCTCTAAGATTATCAAATTCTTCACAACCAAATAAACATAACAAATCTAATTGATCAAAATGATGTTTAGCCTTTTCCAAGTCTCCGGATTCTAAATATGCAATAGCTATATAGTGATGAGCAGGTATATATTCATTGTCTATAGATAGAGCATTTTTATAATACTCAAATGAATTCTCAAAATTTTGAAGTTGTCTTTCAATATACCCCAAAATATTCCATACTTCAGGTCTAGGAGTATTAGTATTCATCAAATCTCTTAAAAGCTTTTTTGATGCTTCATATTCTCCCGCTTCTATTAGCTCCCAAGCTATCGATAGATCATTTTCCTCTATATTTTGTACTTGTAAATTTTCGTCACTATTTGGTAAACCCCAATCATTGGAGACATTAGGATCCTCTCTATTCCCTAACGCAAAATTGAGGAATAAAAAGTAGAATAAAAAATTAAATAAAAATACTTTTAACATTCTATATTGCTAATCTACTCCATATTTAAAATATTTCTAAAAAATAGTAATAAATCAAAATTCAATTATCACCCGTTTTATAATTTGGAGCTTCTTTCGTTACTGCTATATCATGAATATGGCTTTCTCTAACTCCAGCACTAGTAATTCTTTGAAAAACACAATTGTTTTTCATCTGTTTTATAGACCTATTACCTGAGTAACCCATTGCAGCTTTTAAGCCACCAACTAATTGATGAACAACTGAAGAAACCTTACCTTTAAATGGCACTCTACCTTCTACGCCCTCGGGCACAAGCTTCAATTGATCATTTATTTCTTGTTGAAAATATCTATCGGCTGAACCTCTGGCCATTGCTCCAAGAGAGCCCATACCCCTATACGATTTAAAAGTTCTTCCTTGGTACAAAAATGTTTCCCCGGGCGCTTCTTCTGTGCCTGCCAGTAATGAACCAATCATAATAGTATCTGCTCCTGCACCAATAGCTTTGGCCAAATCCCCTGAAAATCTGATGCCTCCATCTGCTATTAATGGTATGTTTTTCTTTTTACAGACAGAATAAGCATCACAAATAGCAGAAAATTGTGGAACACCTACACCTGCTACCACTCTAGTTGTACAAATAGAACCTGGCCCAATACCAACTTTAACCGCATCAACTCCTGATTTTATCAGGTCAGCTGCTGCTTCAGCGGTAGCAATATTGCCACCTATAATATTAATTTTTTTATACAAAGATCTTATCTTAACTATAAAATCTAAAACTCTCTTTGAATGACCATGAGCTGTATCCACAACTATTACATCTGCACCTGCATTTATTAACCTTTGTGTTCTGGAAAAATCTTCTTCGGAGACTCCTACAGCAGCAGCAACTCTTAATCTTCCTTTAGAATCTTTAGTAGCACTTGGAAATCTTGCACTTTTAACTATATCGGAAACCGTTATTAAGCCCACACACTTATAATTTTTATCAACCACTATTAATTTTTCCACTCTAGTATCTTTTAATGCATCAATAGCATCTTCTCTATTAATAGTATCTGGAACTGTTACCAAATTATCTTTGGTCATTAGATTTTTTACACGTTCATTGGGATCTCCTGAAAAACGAACATCTCTATTGGTTATAATTCCCAATAATATTCCTTTATCATTTGTAACGGGGAAACCAGAAACACCATGGAGTTCTTTAAGTTTCATGACTTCTTGTAACTTTGCATTAGGTCTTACAGTTACAGGATTAATTACCATACCTGATTCAAATCTCTTTACTATTTCAACTTCTTTGGCTTGTTCTTCTATAGTATTATTTTTATGTATTACGCCTATACCACCTTCCTGAGCAATTGCGATAGCTAATTTTGATTCAGTTACAGTGTCCATAGCCGAAGATATTAATGGTACATTTAATTTTATTTTTTTTGTAAGCAAAGTCGTGGTATCTGCATTTCCTGGAAGAACTCTCGAGAAAGCAGGTTTTATTAAAACATCATCAAAAGTATAAGCCTCAATTATCTTCAATAAAATCCTCACTAATTAAATTTAGTTTAATAAAGGATATACAGTACTATCTTATTCAACTATGCCTTGTCTATAATTAAGTCCAACTAGAAATATTTCTGCTGACTCTTTTCTACTAGAAATAGGTTTGAACACCTTAACAGTTTTAAATTTTTTTTTAAGTTTTTTAATAAAATTATCGGTTTCACCGCCACCAATTATTTTACAACAAAAATTTCCACGATTTTTCAAAAATAAATCTGCAATATCAAGTGCACAATCTGCTAAATTTTGTGATCGAATTTGGTCAGTACTCTTATGCCCAGTGGCCGAAGGAGCCATGTCTGAGAGCACCACATTAGCAAAACTAATTAATCTTTTTATTTTTTTTTGAGCTTGTTTTTCAAATAAATCCTCTTTAATAAAAGATACCCCTTCTAAGGAGTCCATTTCTTTAATATCTATCGCCACTATTTTACCGCCTATAATTTTTTCTGCTAATACTTGACTCCAGCCCCCTGGATAGGCGCCTAAGTCAAGTGCAATATCTCCATTTTTAAAAATATTAAATTTTTCATTTAATTCTAGCAATTTAAAAGCTGATCTAGATCTGTATTTTTGCTCTGCTGCGGCCAATACAAAAGGATCATTAATTTGTCTTTCAATCCATCTTCTAGAAGAAAGACTTTTTTGGTTCTTTTTTATTTTTTTCTTCAAGAACCTGCTATTTTGAACTACGTTTTTTACCAAATAGAAAACTCTCTTTAAACTATCCCTTAAAATTACTATCTATCATTTTTTCTATTAAATGTCTTTGAACTTTTCCAGTAGAACTTCTTGGAATATTTTCTTTTGAAAAATATTTAATAAAAGAAGGTTGTTTGTATCCTGCCAATTTTTTCCTAGAAAGCTTAACTAAATCCTCATAAATTTTTATAAATTTATCATGACTATTAGTAACTACTAGAACAGTTGGTGTTTCACCCCATTTTTTACTATAGGTTTTTACAGCAACAGCTTCTATTACGTCCTTATGTGAAAGAAAAACTCTTTCTATTTCTGCCGGATAGATATTTTCCCCTCCAGATTTAATCAAATATTTTTTTCTATCCACAAAGTCAATGGTTCCATCACTATTTCTTTTCATTACATCTCCCATATGAAACCATCCGTTCCTAAATTCTATTTGATTTATTTTTTCTTCATTCCAGTATCCACTAAAAAGAGTAGGCCCTCTCAAAATACATTCCCCAGGTTGGTCAATTTCCACTTCTATATCATCATCATTAACAAATTTTATTTCACATAAACTACTTTGAGTCTTGGAAAGAGAATACTTCATTGAATTTATAGAAATTTTGCCTCCCGAGGCAGGGGGCATTCCTGTTTCAGTTGACCCAAATGAATTTAAGTAAGGCGTACAAAGCAACTGCGTTATTTCGGCAATTTGTTTTTTGGGAATCAAATCCGCCATAGCACCCATAATTTTTATTCCCTTTGGTTTTATAGTATTTGTTTTCAAATATTTAATGAAATCTTCAAGCATTCCTGGCATTAAAACTAACCAAGAAATTTTATATTTCTTTAATAAATTTATAATTATATTTTTTTTAAATCCATCTATAAAGGATACAGAACCACCTATAAGCAACGAACCTATAGCTAAATCTGTAGATGCCATATGAAACATTGGGGCCCATGCAGGAAAAGTGTCTTCTTTATCTATGCCATATTCTATAACATTATACATTGCCCTAGCAATAAAGGCCCTATGTGAAATTACAGCTCCTTTAGGATATCCTGTAGTTCCAGAAGTATATAAGATCACCATTGGATCCTCACCTCTTCCTATGCTTTCTCCTTTATAAGGGGGCGTATCCATTATTTTTTTCTCATATTTTTTATCAAATTTTACATATTTATGGCTTCTCAATTTTAGTGAATAATATTTTTTCTGATAGCGTTCTGAAAAAAAAATTATTTTTGGTTTCACCAAATCAATACAATACTGAGTCTCTTCTTCTGAAAGTCTCCAATTTATAGCCGCTACTATAGCTCCTATTTTTGCACAAGCCATTTCTAACTCTAAATATTCAGATCTGTTTTCAGAAATTATTACAACTCTTGAACTAGGTTTAATATTATAAGAAATCAAAAAATTGGATAATCTTAATATTTTATTTTGTAAATTTTTATAAGTATAATTTTTTCCTTTATAATTTAAAATAGCAATTGCTTCTGGGTTTGTCTTTACTTTTGCCTCGAAAAGATCTGCTACTGAATTGGTGCTTGAAAAATTAATTAATTTATTGTTTTTATTCATGGTTTTTAATTTGGCTCCATAGAATAATCATTTTGCAATTCATCATTATCTCCATTTTCTATATTTATAAAACTTTCCATTGGCAAATATTTATCTTTAGACCACTCAGCTAGAGAGGATTCATACAACTTACTTTTAGAGTTTTTTAATATTTCTGATAATGCAAACCACACGATAGAGCTTTCTAGTCCTGCATTACAAAAAGAAATTTGAGGTTTATTAAAATCAATGCCTTGATTATTTATAATTTTCTCTAGATTTTCTTTTTTGTGAAAATAAAGGCTGCCATTTTTTAATAACCACTGATTAGGAATATTTTTAGCTCCTGCAATAGTGCCATATCTTAAAGAAGGAGCAGTATTATTTATCCCCATATAAAAATCAGAAGAACGACCGTCAATAATATCTATTTTATTATTTAATCCATGTAAAACATCTTCTTTATTAGCAATAATATCATTATTCACTCTAGGATTAAAAATTGACTTTTTTTGTTTTTTATAACCTGTTTCACTATCCCTATCCCAATTTTCAAACCATGCAGGCACTCCTCCATCCAAAATAGAAATATCATTATGCCCGATATATTTGAGTGTGAAATAAATGGATGTGGTTTCTGCCATGCTATACTCCCCTCTACCAGAAGCAACGACTATAACTTTATCATCATTAGAAATACCGTGATCCTGTAATACTGTTTTTAAATGTTCAACAGAGGGTAACATTAAGGGTATATTTTTTTCTTTAACTCTCCATCCGCTTTCATAAAAATTAGTATACACAGAACATGGAATATGTGATGCTTCATAACTCCTTTTACCAGTATGAACTTCTAAAACTATCAAATTTTCTTTGCATATATTTTTTTCTAGCCATTCTGCACTTACTAAAGCTTGGGAATAGGAAGAAGAAATTCCAAAGAAATAAAAGATAACACATAAATACATAATTTTAGAAAAGGAATTAAACAAAGAACCACTCCAAAAATTGTTCAATTTTATAATATTTATAATAATATATTATTAAATATTTTATCAATTTATTAACAGATATGAAGTATTCTGTTAATATAATATGCTTTATTTATTTTATAAAAGGAGAATACTATGAGTTCTAAAAAATTTAATTCTAAATATAGGAGCAGACAATGGTTTGACAACCCTAAAGATCCAGGAAATACGTCAATTTATTTAGAACGCATAATGAACTATGGATATACTCCCGAAGAATTAACTTCTGGAAAACCTATTATTGGCATTGCTCAAACCGGATCAGATATATCTCCCTGTAATAGAGTTCATATTAAACTTGCTACAAGAATAAGAGAAGGCATCAGGACAGCGGGAGGTATAGCATTCGAATTTCCGGTACATCCAATTCAAGAAACTTTAAAGAGACCTACTGCTTCACTTGATAGAAATTTAGCATATCTAGGGTTAGTAGAAATTTTGCATGGATACCCTATAGACGGAGTAGTTTTAACTACAGGATGCGATAAAACTACTCCCGCATGCCTAATGGCTGCTGCTACAATGAATATTCCCGCTATAGTACTTAATGGCGGACCTATGTTAGATGGTTGGTATAAGGGAAAATTAGCAGGATCTGGAATGGCTGTATGGGATGGACGAGTACAGCTTGCAGCAGGAAAAATTAACTACGAAGAATTTGTAGATATAGTTACTTCATCTGCTCCTTCGGACGGACATTGCAACACGATGGGGACTGCATCTACTATGAATTCTTTAGCCGAGGCTTTAGGAATGAGTTTAACAGGCAACGCAAATATTCCAGCACCTTATAGAGAAAGGGGTCAGATGGCCTATAAAACTGGTGAAAGAATAGTGGGAATGGTCGAAGAAGATCTAACTCCTTCAAAAATTATGACACGAGAAGCCTTTGAGAATACCATAATAGTTAACTCAGCTATAGGAGGTTCTACAAATGCACAAATGCACTTAACAGCTATAGCAAGGCATGTGGGAATTAAATTAGAAACTCAGGCTTGGCAAAATATTGGATATGATATTCCGCTAATGGCAAACATTCAACCTGCAGGAAAATATTTATGTGAAAGTTACCATAGAGCAGGAGGCACTGCCGCCTTAATGGCAGAATTATTAAAACATAAAAAATTAAATGGTAATGTACTTACTGCAAGTGGAAAAACATTGTCTGAAAACCTTAAAGGAATCCAAATAAAAGATCATGATGTCATAACAACATTTAATAAACCATTAAAGGATAGAGCAGGTTTTATTGTATTAAAAGGTAATCTTTTTGATGCTGCAATAATGAAAACATCTGTGATATCAAAAAGTTTTAGAGAAAAATTTTTGTCGAGAGCTGGTAAAGAAGGAATTCTTGAAGGGAGAGCAATAGTGTTTGAAGGCTCTGAGGATTACCATAACAGAGTTAATGATAAAAATTTAAAAATGGATGAAAATTCAATCTTAGTTATTAGAGGAGCAGGACCTGTAGGATGGCCTGGTTCAGCCGAGGTAGTAAACATGCAACCCTCCGATGAACTAATAAAAAAGGGGGTATTAGAACTTCCTTGTATAGGTGATGGAAGACAATCTGGAACATCTGGAAGTCCTTCAATACTCAATGCTTCGCCTGAAAGTGCTGTAGGGGGAGGTCTTGCTTGGCTTAAAACTGGCGACACGATTAAAATAGATTTAAATGAACAGACTGCAAATATGCTTGTTGATGATAAAGAAATAGAAAAAAGAAAAAATCAAGGCATCCCTAAATATCCTGACAGTCAAACTCCTTGGCAAGAGATCTATCGAAATGGTGTAGGACAAATAAATAAAGGAGCAGTTTTAGAAAATGCAACTAAATTTCAAAACATTAAAAAAGATCTACCTAGAAACAATCACTGATTTTGTAAATATCTAGTTATAGGTTTAAGCTATTTGAGGTATAGATTTAAAAATTAACTATTTTAGTATTATCTTTCTACATGGCTTATGCCATTATATTAACTTAAATGGGGAAGTAACAATGTGGAAATCTCCTAAGATTCGCGAAGTAGCAGTTGGTCTAGAAATTAATTGCTATGCTTGCGCAGAACTTTAGTTTTTTATAAAAACTAGTTTTTTTCTTCACCAGCTGTTTTGTCTAGCTGAACGGAGTATTTATTATGTATATACGTGTGCTAGGTGCAGCAGCAGGTGGGGGATACCCTCAATGGAATTGTAACCACCCTAATAGTAGAAAAGCTAGAAACAAGGACCCAAACGCAATTGCTCGAACGCAATCCTCCATTGCAATAAGTTTAGATGAGAAGAGATGGTTTATTTTTAATGCCTCTCCAGACTTGAGACAACAGCTGTGGAATAATCCTTCATTAATGCCACAAGCAGAAGATCCTTTGAGATATAGCCCTATTATGGGTGTTTTTTTAACAAATGCTGATGTAGATCATACCGCAGGCTTGATTAATTTAAGAGAATCACAAAAATTTAACTTATATGGAACAAAGAGAGTTCTTGAAGTTTTAGAAAATAATTCTATTTTTAGGGTTTTAAATCCAAAATTTGTTAAGCATACTCCTGTAAAACTTAATGAAACCATAGAACTTAAGTATACTAATGGTGAAAACAGTGGAATTTCCGTAGTTCCATTTGCGGTTCCAGGTAAAGTTGCACTATGGCTAGAAGATAAATCAAAAGGTCCCGATTTTGGCTCGGTAGAAGAAGATACTATTGCTCTAGAAGTAAAGGGTCCCGAAGGTAAAACAGATTTTTTCTATATTCCAGGATGTGCTAGTATGCCTGATTGGTTAAAAAACAAAGTAAATAATTCTAATTTAATTTTATTTGATGGAACACTCTGGACAGATGATGAAATGATAAAGGAAAAGGTTGGAATAAAAACAGGAAAACGCATGGGTCATATAAGTATGTCTGGGCCTGAAGGATCTCTTGAAAGTTTTAAAGATTTAGAAATACAAAGAAAAATCTTTATTCATATAAATACTACAAACCCTGCCTTGTTAGAAAACTCGAAGGAACGAAAAACAGCAAATGACTTAGGTTGGGAAATTGCTTATGATTCAATGGAGATAAAAACATGATAATGCCGGCTCCATTTTATCCTGGATCTAAACAAAATTCAGATAATAAAAAAACCATGAATAAAGAAGAATTCATATGTGCATTAACCGAACTTGGAAAACAAAGATACCATAGTTTACATCCCTTTCATAAATTGCTTCACTCTGGAAAACTATCATTCCAGCAAGTCCAAGCATGGGCTCTTAATAGATTTTATTACCAATGGTCTATTCCCAGAAAAGACCTAACTCTCATGGCAAGAATAGATGACGTTGATTTAAGGCTTGAATGGCGGTCTCGTGTAATAGATCATGAAGGTGATATCGATGGAAAAGGGGGCATCCAAAGATATCTTCAACTTTGTGAAAAATTAAACTTAGATTTAGACTATGTAAAATCTTGCCAAGGTTTGCTTCCTGCTACTAAATTTGCTGTAGATGCTTATGTAAATTTTGTAGAAGAAAAATCATTATTAGAAGCAATTGCATCTTCTTTAACTGAAATATATGCCCCTGCTATTCACCAAGAAAGGATAACAGGACTATCAAAACATTATGATTGGGCTGATGATTATGCGCTAGCATATTTTAAAAAGAGGATAGGACAGGCAAGAAAAGATGTAGAGTTTGGAAGAGAATGGGTAATAACTAATGCTAGAAGTAGGGAAGATCAAGAATCCGTATTAGCAGCAGTCAGATTTAAAACTGAAGTTTTATGGGCACAATTAGATGGTCTTTACTATGCTTACGTCGATCCTGGTTTTATTCCACCAGGCGCATTTGTTCCTGAAGGTCTAAAAGAAAAAGCTTGGAATTAATTATGACAAATTTACTAGTATTAACAGAAGAACATATACCTAAACTACCAAGACATGCAAAATTACGCTTTGATAAAGCGAGGAATAAATGGATTATCAATGCACCAGAAAGAGTATTTGAATTAGATGATATAGCATCAGAAGTTATTCAACTAGTTGATGGGGAGTCAAGCATTGACTCTATAATAAATAAATTATTAGAAAAATTCTCGGGTGCACCACGGGAAGTCATTGCTAAAGATGTATTAGCTATGTTACAACCGTTAGCTGATAAAGGATTTATTGTAATATGAGTGAAGTAGAAACAAAAAAAGAGATAATTAAAAATAAATTAGAAGTACCGTACGCTGTACTTTGTGAATTGACTCATAGATGCCCTCTTTCTTGTCCTTACTGCTCTAATCCAGTTGAACTAGAATTAAAATCTAGAGAAATAGATACCAAAACTTGGAAGAAAGCTCTCAGCGAAGCTTCAGAAATAGGAATTCTTCAAGCTCATTTTTCAGGAGGAGAACCCACCGCTAGAAAGGACTTGGAAGAATTGGTAAAGCATGCCTCATCAATAGGTCTATATACTAATCTTATTACTTCAGGAGTATTAATTAACGAAGAGAGACTTAAAAAATTATATGACTGTGGACTTGACCATGTACAAGTATCATTTCAAGATACGGATCCTGAAAATGCAAATAAAATAGCCGGATATAAAGGACACAATAAAAAAATTGAAACAGCAAAACTAATTAGAAAAGTTGGGCTTCCTTTGACTATTAACGCGGTAATGCATAGACAAAATCTACACAACTTAAAATCTATGATAAATATGGCCGTGGAACTAGATGCGGAGCGCATAGAAGTAGCTCAAGTGCAATATTATGGATGGGCTTTAAAAAATCAAATGGCTTTCTTACCTACTAGACAACAATTGGATGAAGCTACAAAGATAGTAGAAGATTCTAGAATTAAATTAAAAGGAATTTTAGCTATAGATTATGTCGTTCCAGATTACTATGCCAAAAAACCTAAATCTTGCATGGGGGGATGGGGAAGACAATTTTTGAATATAACACCAGCAGGCAAAGTTCTTCCTTGCCATGCTGCAGAATCATTGAAATTTCTTGATTTTGACAATATTAAAGAAAAGTCTCTTGACTGGATTTGGAAAAATTCAGAAGCCTTTAATAGATTTAGAGGAACTTCTTGGATGCCTGAGCCTTGTAGGTCTTGTGACAGAAGAGAGATTGATTGGGGAGGGTGTCGTTGTCAAGCATTTGCATTAACTGGAAATCCGGATGCTACAGATCCAACATGTGAATTTTCTCCATACAGAAAAGTTTTAGATGAACCTTTATCTATGGCAGGAAAAGATATTCCTGACTTTATTTATAGAAAATTAAAAAAATAACTCTATTCTTGTTCTGTATTTGGTATATCAAATATTTGACCAGGATATATTAGGTCAGGATCATTAATCTGACTACTATTAGCTTTGAATATTAAGGTATACATTATACCCCTTCCATAATACCTCCTCGATATTCTCCACAAACTATTTCCTGGCTGAACTACATAAGTGTTTTCATTAATATTTTCCATGATAGTTTTATCAGGTTGCGTAACAGGGGTATCAATACTGGATATTAGTTGACCATCAATGTATTGATTAAACCTGAGCACATAATCACCAGACTCAACTAATTTCTCTAGAGTTATGCTCCAATAACCATCTTCATCAGTTATAGCCCATCCTACTCTTCTACCCTCAAAATAAACCTCTACTCTTGATCCTGGTTGAGATTTACCAGAAAGTTTTATATATTCTTCAGGTGTATATGTTAAGGCATCAAAACTTAATCCTTCTCGAAGCTTAAGTATTTCTGAATTATTAGATTCTGCTTGTAAAACTCTCTCAACTGCTCCTTCTTCATCATTTATAATAATCAAGGTCTCTTCAACCGTTTCAGCTTCCACCAAATTACCAGCATCACTTAATACATCTGAATTACCCTCAGAATTATTTAACAAAGTGTCGTCAGTATTCTCTACAAGGGCTTCTCTCGTAGAGGGAATATTCTCAGATGGAGCAGATTCTTGTATTATATTATTAGCAGGAATATTCTCAGATGGAGCAGATTCTTGTATTATATTATTAGCTATATTACTATCAGGCACTATTATAGTAGCAGTTTCTTTAGATCTTAATCCATTTGCAATCAATCGCAATTCATACGTTCCTGGTTCTAATGGTATATCAGTAATAAAAACGAATTCTCCAAATCTATTTGCCTGAACTTCTCCAATTAAATCATCTCCATTAAATATCTGTACATTAGAATATTTTTCAGCATGGCCCGCAATAACCACACCTTCATTGTCTGCCTTTATTATATCAAAAGTGGGAAATATTTTTTCATTTTCAATATTTTTTCTTTGCCTATTTATATCTTCACTTTGACCATCAGAAACAATTTCTTCTAACGTTTCTCTATCAATACTCTCTTCATAATGTATAATTTCTTCTTCAGTAGAATTAACTACTTCTTCCTTAGTCGGGTCTAAAGGAACATACTTAATTACAAGAAATAAAACGATTACCGCAGCTATACCTACACCAAACCAAGGCAAATATATTTTAAAATTATCTTCCAAAATGTTTCCTTACATTTACCAATAGGCTTATATGAAAACAATAGTTAATTTATATATTATTAGAATTACTATAACATATAGAATAAGACTATTCTAAGAAATTTAAAAAAAAGATTATTTGAACATGGTTAAAAATAAAAAACTGGTAATAGCAGTATTTTGTGGTTCCAAATCAGGAAAAAAGGATATATACACACAAAAAACACAAGAAATATCCTCAATTTTAACTAAAAATTCATACCAAATTATTTATGGAGGAGGAAGAACAGGCTTGATGGGATCTCTATCAAAAGTAGTAAAAAAAGAAAAAGGAAATATTACTGGGGTAATTCCGAACTTCCTCAATAATCCTAAACTTGTTCAAACAGATTTGAGTTATCTTCATGATGTAAAAAGTCTAAGTATCAGAAAGAAATTAATGATTGATAAATCAGATATCATTATAATTTTGCCTGGTGGTTTTGGAACTTTGGATGAGCTTTTCGAAATCCTTACTATGAAACAATTAGGACTGAGTAATAAAAGAATTATAATTTACAACATTAGTGGATTCTGGAAATATTTACAAAAATTAATTTTATTTTTAAATGAAGAAGGATTTATAAAAAAGAGTGATTTAAATGAAATTCATTGGGCAAAAAATAGCAAGCAAGTAATAAGTTTTGTCAAAAATTATCATAAATAAAAATCATATCTATTGAGATTTAGCCAAACACGCTTTATATATTCAAACTGAATCAATATTTTTTAGGAGTAGATTAATCATGTCTAAAATACAGGTAAAAAACCCAGTCGTTGAATTAGATGGGGATGAAATGACAAAAGTAATTTGGGAGGTTATTCGTGAAAAATTAATTAAACCATGGATAGAAATAGAAATAAAATATTTTGATTTAGGTATTGAAAAGAGAGATCTAACTTCCGATCAAATTACAATTGACGCAGCAGAAGCAATCAAGAAATACAATGTAGGAATAAAATGTGCAACAATTACTCCTGATGAAGCAAGAGTCACTGAATTTGGTTTAAAAAAAATGTGGCGATCACCAAATGGAACCATAAGAAATATTCTTGGTGGGACAGTTTTTAGACAACCTATAATTTGTAAAAATATACCTAAATATGTTCCTGGCTGGACAAAACCTATAGTAATTGGCAGACATGCTTTTGGCGATCAATACAGAGCTACAGATTTTTTAGTGCCTGGTTCGGGAAAATTATTTTTGAAATTTGTACCTTCAATAGGTGGAGAAATTATTGAAAAAGAAGTTCATAAATTTGAAGACAGCGGAATTGCTTTAGGAATGTTTAATTTGGATGAGTCAATACGTGGCTTCGCAAGAGCGTGTTTTAATTATGGATTAAATCTAGAATGGCCCGTTTACTTGTCTACTAAAAATACTATTTTAAAAACTTATGATGGTAGATTTAAAAATATATTTCAGGAAATTTATACTGAAGAATTTAAATCTAAATACTTAGAAAAAGGAATTACTTATGAACATAGATTAATAGACGATATGGTAGCAGCTGCTTTGAAATGGGAAGGAGGTTTTGTATGGGCATGCAAAAATTATGATGGAGACGTTCAATCAGACACAGTAGCTCAAGGCTTTGGTTCTTTAGGTTTAATGACCTCTATCCTAATGACTCCTGATGGCCAGACCGTTGAAGCTGAAGCCGCTCACGGAACAGTCACCCGTCATTTTAGAGCTCATCAAAAAGGTGAACCAACCTCTACTAACCCTATAGCTTCAATTTTTGCTTGGACACGAGGACTTTGGTATAGAGGTAAGTTTGATGCAAATACTAAACTTCAAAAATATGCCGAAATTTTGGAAAACACTTGTATTTCAACTATTGAATCAGGAAAAATGACAAAAGATTTAGCGCTTCTTGTGGGTAATAACCAGAGTTGGCTTGAAACTATGCCCTTTTTAAAAGAAATTGAAGAGAGATTAAATAAAAAAATGAATAACTAAGCTTTTAAATTTTTTATACTACTGAGTATTTTTTCAATAGCAGCTTGAGCATTAGAATAATTTGGTCCGCCACCTTGTGCCATATCTTTTCTACCTCCCCCACCTTTTCCACCTAAACAAGAGACGCCAATTTTTACTAAATCTGAGGCATCAAATTGTTCTATCAGTTTTTCTGTTACTCCTACAACAATAGAAGCTTTTTTATTATCAATACCTATAATTATTACTATACCCTCTCTTATTTGAAGTTTAAATTCATCAACTATGGCTTTTAAGTCTTTTGATGCTACAGATTCTAGTATTTTGTGAATAACCTTAATTCCAGAAATATTTACATATTCCCCTTTTTGCTGGGCCGATGCTGAAGTAGTTAATTTTTTTGACAGCTCTCCCACCTGTCTTTCAAAACTTTTTCTCTCTTGAATAATACTAAGCACTCTATCCATTATCTTTTCTTGAGATACTTTGAGTTCAAAAGTTAATTGATTGAGGACTTCACTAGAGTTTTGTACATGTTTAATACCAGCTTCTCCTGCAACTGCTTCAATTCTTCTTACTCCAGAACCTAATGCCGAATCTGAGATAATTTTTATAAAACCTATATCTCCTAATTTTGAAACATGAGTGCCTCCACATAATTCAACTGAAAAGTTAGTTTTTATATTTGAGCCTGTTGTGCCGTCTTCCATTGATACTACTCTAACTTCCTCACCATATTTTTCTCCAAATAATGCTAAAGCACCTGATTTGCTAGCTTTCTTAATATTCATAATCTCTACATTTACATTCCCATTAGCCCTTATCATAGAATTTACATCATTTTCTATGACCATAATTTCTTCTTTTTTAATTGGTTGATTGTGACTTATATCGAATCTCAATCTATCTTCAAAAACCATGCTACCCTTTTGTGTAACATGTTCACCTAAACATCTCCTTAAAGCTTCGTGAAGTAAATGTGTCGCACTATGATGAACAGCAAGAGATTTTCTTCTATTAAAATCAATATCTAAAGATATAATCATGTCTTTTTTAAGAATACCTTTTATAATTTCCACTTCATGAATAATGATATCCGAATATTTTTTTGTATCTAACACATCTGCTTCACCTGTATTCCAAAAAAACTTTCCTCTATCACCCTGTTGTCCGCCAGCTTCTCCGTAAAAAGTGGAAACATCAGTTATTACAAAAACTTTCTCAGATTTATCTGCTTTATTAATTTCTTTTTCTTCTTTTATAATTGCAACGACCTTTGCTTCTGTATTAAATTGTTCATATCCTAAAAATTTAATATTTTTAAAGCGATTTTTTATTTCTACCCAAATTGCTTCAGCTTCTTCATCTCCAGAACCTGACCAAGAGTTTCGAGCTGTATCTTGTTGTGCTTTCATAGATTTTTGAAATCCATTAATATCTAATAAACGCCCTCTACCTTTCAAAATGTCTTCGGTTAAGTCAATAGGAAAGCCATATGTATCATATAATTTAAAAGCTGTTTCTCCTGGAAATGGTTCAGAACTAGATAAATTTAAAATAGACTTTTCAAGTAGCCTCATGCCTCTTTCTAAAGTTTCTTTAAATCTATTTTCCTCATCTTTAAGAGTAGATACTATTAATGACTTTGCCCTAGTTATTTCAGGAAAAGCCTCTCCCATATTTTTTTCTAATGAATCTACTAGTTTCCAAAAATGAGTGTCTTTTATATCTAATTTATAGATATGCCTCATGGCTCTTCTCATAATTCTCCTTAATACATATCCTCTTCCTTCATTTGAAGGTAAAACACCATCTGCAATTAAAAATGAAGACGCTCGTAGATGGTCCACTATAACTTTATGAGAAACAATGTCATTTTTTCTTAAATCTTTGCCTGAAATACTTACGGAATTTTCTATTAAATTTTTAAAAAGGTCTATTTCATAATTATCATTCACTCCCTGAAGAACTGCTGCCATTCTTTCTAGACCCATACCAGTATCTATCGCTGGTTTTGGGAGATTTATGCGTTTACCATCTTGTTGCATCTCATATTGCATAAAAACCAGATTCCAAATCTCAATGTATCTATCCCCATCTTCATCAAGACTACCTGGGACTCCTCCTTTTATATGAGATCCATGATCATAAAAAATTTCTGAACAAGGTCCACAAGGCCCTGTATCTCCCATAGACCAGAAGTTATCAGAAGAATTAATTTTTAATATTTTTGTTTCTTTTAGCCCAGAAATTTTTTTCCAAAGTAAAAAAGCTTCTTCATCTTCTTCATAGACAGTAATTAATAATTTTTCTTTTTTAAGTCCAAACGTTTTAGTAATTAAATTCCATGCATATTCTATAGCTTGATCTTTAAAATAATCGCCAAAACTAAAGTTACCCATCATCTCAAAGAAAGTGTGATGCCTAGCTGTATATCCAACATTTTCTAAATCATTATGTTTACCACCTGCACGTAAACATTTTTGTGAACTAGTAGCTGTTAAAAAAGACTTTTGTTCTGCCCCAGTAAAAATATTTTTAAATTGGACCATTCCAGAATTAGTAAATAACAATGTAGGGTCTTGCGAAGGTATTAAAGAAGAAGATTCTACTTTTGTATGTCCTAAAGCTACAAAATAATCAAGAAAAGATTTTCTGATATGATTTGTAGAATAAAATTTACTCATACAAGCCTCCTTTATTTAATCCATTATATATACTAATACAGAAACTATAAATAAATTAAACTCTTTATTAAAGGAAGGCTAAATTCTAGATTTTAGTAATTAGTCCGAATTTACTGCAGGTTCTTTATTTTCAGTTTGTCCGTCATCTTCAATGCCCTCTAAACCTGAGCTTTTCTTAACTGCTCTACCAATTTCATCTGCAATTTTTTGATTTTCAGATAAATATGCTTTTGCGTTTTCCCTTCCTTGGCCTATTCTTTCGCTACCATAAGAATACCAAGAACCAGATTTTTCAACTACTCCTGATTTTACTCCTAAATCTACTAATTCTCCTAAATAACTTATCCCCTCTCCGTACATGATATCAAATTCAACTACTCTAAAAGGGGGAGCTACTTTATTCTTTACAACTTTAACTCTAGTTTGATTTCCTGTTACATCCTCTCCATCCTTAATCTGACCAATTCTTCTTATATCTAACCTTACAGAAGCATAAAATTTTAGAGCATTACCACCAGTTGTGGTTTCAGGGCTACCATACATCACGCCTATCTTCATTCTAATTTGGTTTATAAATATTACAGTAGTTCTAGATTTAGAAATTGACGAAGTTAATTTTCTTAATGCTTGACTCATTAGCCTAGCTTGTAATCCTACGTGAGTGTCTCCCATGTCTCCTTCAAGTTCGGCTCTAGGTACTAAAGCTGCTACAGAATCTATAACCAAAACATCAACTGCACCAGATCTAACCAAAGTATCAGCTATTTCCAAAGCTTGTTCGCCTGAATCTGGTTGACTTATGAGCAAGTCTTCAACATTTACACCTAGTTTTTTAGCATATACTGGATCAAGAGCATGTTCTGCATCTACAAATGCACATACTCCTCCTATTTTTTGAGCTTCAGCAGCTACATGGAGAGCTAAAGTTGTTTTTCCAGAGCTTTCAGGACCGTAAATTTCAATTATTCTACCTCGTGGCAGCCCTCCTATACCCAATGCAATATCTAATCCTAAAGAGCCGGTAGAGATAGATTCCATTTCCACTACATTATTTTCACCCAACTTCATGATGGAACCTTTGCCATGCGTTCTTTCTATTTGACCAAGTGCGGCTTCTAATGCCTTACTTTTTTCACTATCATCCATATCAACTATCCTCAAATCTGGTATATCGTTATTACCCATCTTAAATCCTCCAAACTATAATATGCCAACAAAATAATAAATAAACTTTTATTTTTATAACTATCAGTATTTAGCAAATTAACATTTTTGATCACGTTTTGTTCATGTACTATTACTACAAAAATAAAAGTTAGTCAAAACATTTGTTCTGTTTTTGTTCTAATTTAATCTTCTTTGTAAGATCTTTCTGTTTTTTCATGACGTTCTTGAGCAGCTATAGATAAGATTGCAATGGGGCGGGCATCTAATCTTTTTAAAGAAATTGGCTCACCTGTTTCAATACAAAAACCATAAGATCCTTCTTTTATTCTAATAAGAGCTGCGTCAATTTTAGAAAGCAGTTTTCTTTGTCTATCTCGCGTCCTTAGCTCTAAAGATCTATCAGTTTCAGTAGAAGCTCTATCTGCTATATCTGCCTCAGGAGTACTATTATTTTGTAAATTTCCTCTAGTTTTTTCGGAATCTTTAATTACCGATTCTCGCCAAGTTTCTAATTTATTCTTAAAATATAGGAGTTGTTTATCATTCATAAAAATTTCTTTATCATTAGGTTTGTAATTATTTGGAAGTCTAATAAGGGATTTTGTTTTTCTTAAATTATTTTTTTTTAAAATTTTTTTATTAGTTGTTTTCATACTATGGCTACCTTATTAAATTTTCAAAAAATTATATTAATGATTCATAAATAATCAAGATTACTTTTATATTCCTTAAAAAAAATATTTAAACTCTACCTCCAGCCAACTATCTTGACGCAATATATAAAGTGTAGAACCTTTTCTTCCATTTTGATAAATTGCGCTTTTTAAAGTTCCAGATAAAGAATCTGTTATCCTTCTGGAAAATTCAAATTGATAGGTTTGGCCATCACCATCCAAATCAAAAATTGAACTAACAAAAACCTCACTATTGAAGTTATCATTTAGTGACCACCTAGAAGCCATAAACAAATCATCTTGTAATAATTCGCTGGATCGATCTCTTCTTGAATCATAAATATATTCTAAGATTAAACTTAAGTCGGTATTATCTCCCATAATTCTATAAAAATTATACTCTATACCAGTTACAGTCGATATAAAACCATTCCTATTTCTATTGGCATCCCTCTGACCATCTCTTACTATATATTCCATTTTATATAATGTTGAGCCAGATGTCCTTTGCAAAGTTCCCCCCAGCTGTCTTATCCTTTGGTATGCAGCCCCATAATTGGTTATTCCGTCTATTACTCTAATATCAATCGAAGGATTTTTTGCATACCCAAAAAATAAATGTGCACTTAAATCTATTTCGCCATAAGTATTTAACCATCTTAGAGCTAATTCCGGAGTCCATTGACTTCCTCCCTCAAATTTTGGATTATTTTTTAGGAAATGCGGATCAGTTCTTAGCCTACCTTTTTTCCCTGGCAAAGGCCTAGACCTAAAATATGGCATAATATAAGCTTCGAAATATCCTTCATCCCTTATAAATGTGAAATTGGCTAGCGGCTGCCCTAACTTAGTCAAACCGAATGCGTCTTCAACTTCATCTACCTGATTTACCATATCTACTAAATTTTTAGACTCAGCTACACCCCAAAATACCTGTCCTATACCAAAAGAAAGTTCCCAATCCTCTCCATAACTTGTATATAAAAATTCTCTTAAATCAGCTTTTGATCTATTGCTATCAGAGCTATCTAAACGAATAAATGGAGATACAACAATCGAATCTTGCTGCTCAAATTCATAAAAAAATTCTGTTTTAAGTGCCAAAGAAGAGTTGTTATTTTTTTGACTTGAATATTCAGGCCCTGAGGGGAAATACCTTCCAGATAAAAATAATTCCCCTTCAAATTCTATATCTTCGAAAAAACTATAAGATGTGTTATTTATGCTAAATAATAAGCAAATATAAAGTAAATAAAATAGCCTCATATTTATTTTCTAAACATTACCTAACTCGTTTTAAAGATTGACGATTAAAATCACTATCCTTTAGACCAGATTGAAAAACAATTTTTTCAATATCAACCTCGGTTTCTTTCCCAGTGTTATGATTTACCATATGTAAATAATGCGCTCTCCAATATTTTTCTACATACTGCTTGTAATTAGAAAAGATTAAAGTTTTTAATAACTCATTTTTTCTATCATAAAAATCTATTTTTCTAATTCTATATTCACTTTGGTCCATCCAGACTACTCTTCTGGTATATCCTGAAGATTTGTCTACAGGATAATCCTCATTTACATAGCAAATTTCTTCTTCAAACCCAGGGCAAGCGATATCTTCTATCCATTTATAAGTATATTTTTCTACCTCTTGACTAGAAAGATCTTCGTAAGCAAACTCTGATCCAACAAACGAACCCGATTTATTATCAGAACTTATTCTTTTCACTCTTTTAAGTGCTGGTAAATATAACCACTGATCATCAGGCCCTGCTTTATGAGTAAAAGTTAAAACAGCTGTCCCCGAAACATCTCTAGGATGGTCAAAAACAAAAATAGATTTATCTCCATCGCCCTCTACCTCTAAAGTTTTAGAATAAAATTCCCTTATACTTTCTTCTCCATGAGCATTTCTAAGCGTCATTACCATATCAGAAGTTGTATCCTGAAACCCTTGGTCCCTCAAATCAGCTTCTATGGCTAATCGAAGTCCTTTTTCCTCTGGCGTTTCAGCAAAAACTGGTAAAATTGATAAATTTATAAAACTAAAAATTATCAAAGAAAATATTTTTAAACTTTGTTTCATACTTAAATTCCAATCTGTTTACGATTTATTAAACAATTTTTCTAATTTTACTAAAAGAGGTGGTAAAAAGAAAAAATCAGCAAGTAAGGCTAAAAATATTGCCATCAATGATAACTGAGCCAAATCAGAATTTATTTTAAAACCTGAATTAGCCAAGACCATAAAACCTGCAACTAAAGCAATGGATGTAACTATTAAAGCAAACCCTACTGTAGAGAATGCGTATCTAATAGAATCCTCCGGATTTTTATCCAATTCCTTCCTGCCTCTTAAATATTTACTTAAAAAATGTACAGTATCATCTACTACTATTCCCAAAGTCATAGCACCAACTATAGCTATAGCGACCCCAACTTCTCCTATCAAGTATCCCCATATTCCAAAAGCTAAAAAAGCAGGGAAAAGATTAGGCACCAAACTTATTATACCAAGGGGAAGACTTCTAAAGGCAAATATAAGAATAAAAGAAATTATCACTAGAGCCATAAATGATCCAAAAAGCATAGAATTAATATTTCTTTCAGAAAAGTGAGCAAACATCACAGATATTCCAGACCCTATGGTTTGGAAAGATGGAATATTTTCAGACAACCATATTTGTGCTTTTTCATCTAGACCTCTCAAATGCACTGATGAGGCATGTTGAACCGATACTGTCATACGCGTTGCAGATTTTGGAACATTTATTCTACTATTCAAGTCCATGCCAAAAGGAACTGATAGTTCGTACAATAGCATATACTGTGCTGCTAGTTCCCTATTTTCAGGGATACGGTAGTATGACTGTTGGTCATTATTCATAGCCTTATTCAGTCGTTTAATAGTATCTGAAATAACAGTTACGTGATTTACTCCTTCTTGTTCTCTATACCAATCTGCAAATTTATCTAAATCAGCAAGATACTCAGGATTATTTATTCCCCCTTCTTCTCCTGCAGGTACAGAATATTCAATGGTATTAAGACCTGTCAAATTATCCTCAAGAAAATCTGAATGAGTCCTGATATCGTATTCTTCACTAAAATAAGTAGTCCAAGTGTCATCTAATTTTATATTACTTATTCCAATAAGAAACAGCACTATGAAAACGCTGGTAACTCTAAACAATATTTTTTGTTTAGAAACAACAAAATCTCCTAATCTGTTCATAAGAGTATCAGAAAAATGATTATCTATTTTTTTAACTCTGACTGGCAATATAGCCATTAAGGAAGGCAAAACTAAAGAAGCATTAACAAACGCTATCAAATTTCCAGCTGCTAGCATATAGCCTAATTCTCGAAAAGGGGGAGAGTCCGAAAAATGCATAGACAAAAAACCAACCGATGTAGTCGCTGCCGTTATAAAGACAGGTTTTAAGTTTACTCTCAAAGATTCCACAATCGCGTTGTTTTTATCCATCCCTGTTCTCATTTGCTGTCTTTGAGTACTCATGATATGAACACAATGAGCAATAGTTAAAATAATTAGCATCATAGGGGCATTACTAGTTGCCGCATTAATAATAACTCCCATATAGCCAGCAGCTCCCATCATGCCTATAGTCGCCAGTATAGCTATTAAAGCTGTAAAAAAAGCCGCAAGTATAGATCTTAACGCTATTCCCGCAATAACAAATATTACTAGCAGAGTTAGTGGCAATAACGTACTTATATCTCCCATTGAAACTTCTGTGAAAGCAAGTGTTAATGGCACTCCACCTGAAACGTAAAGGTCTATTTCTGGCCATTTTTCAGCAAATATAGCCTGTTCGTTCCTGATAAAAGTCATGATTTCTACAGTTGCCCCGCCACTAGCTATAGGATCTTCTGGCATTATAGTTTCAACATTGATACCCGTAACCAAACCTTCCGCATCGACCAACAGACCTTTTATTAAAGGCTCTTCTAATGCAACTATTCGGGCATTTTCAGCAATTTTAGAGTTAATTTCACCATCTTCTACCAAATCGCTAATTGTAATGTCATCTCCATCTGCACGTGTCCACTGAAAATTTGTTATAGAGTTTACTCTTCTTGAAAGAGGTGTTTGCCAAAGCCTTTCGGTTAATTCTCTAACAGCTTCAAGGTTTTTAGGAGTAAATACGTTTTTATCTTTAGGTGCTAAAACAAGATAAACATTATCGTCTCTTGAATAAGTATTTTCTAAAGCTTCAAGAGCAAGAAGCTGAGGATTATCTTCGGAAAAGTAAACCCTATTATCTGGATTCATACTTAATCCGCTTAAACCCATTATCCAGAAAACAGTAAAAAGCACCCCTACCAATAAGGCAAGCCACTTTCTTTTCACAATTAATTCTCCATAAGCCTTAGCGTTCATTTAAATTTTCTCCCTAATAACAAGTTTTTTACGAAAAGAAACACTCTATAGTTTCAAAAAAAAAATGTATAATATTTTTTTTACACTAGCTAGCATTAAATATAATTAAATAGCTTTTGGAGAAGCAAGATGCCAAAAAATATAAAAGCACCATGGTGGGATAAAGCTATATCTCACTTAAGTGAAAATGATAAAATTCTAAAAAAAATTATATCAGAACACAAAGAAAGTTATTTGCAATATAGAGGTGATCCTTTTAAAGCGCTATGCAGAACTATAATAGGACAACAAATATCAGTCAAAGCTGCAGATAGTGTTTGGAAGAATATTGAATTAAATATTACAGAGATAAAACCACATAGTTTTTTAGACTATGGAATAAAAAATATTAAAAAATGTGGCACTTCTGAAAAAAAGGCAGAGTATCTATTTTACTTAGCTAACCATTTTATCAAAAATAAAAATTTTACAAAAAATATTGAACCACTTAGCGACGAGAAAGTAAAAAAAGAATTATGTAACTTAAAAGGAATAGGCCCTTGGAGCGCAGAAATGTTTTTAATGTTTTGTCTATTAAGACCAGATATACTTCCAATTGGAGACTTGGGTTTGAGAAAAGCAATAGGTTTAAACTATTTTAATAAAAAGTTACCATCTGACGAGGAAATAGGTAAAATTTCTCATAAATGGAAACCCTACCGATCTGCAGCAACTTGGTTGCTTTGGAGGTCAATTGACCCTATAACAATTGATTACTAGGTCCAACTTATGATAAGAATTTGCTTGTTTTATAAATTTCAGGAAAAAATATGATCAAAACAATAGCACAAATTAAGCATAATTTATTATTAATATTGATTGCTTCCCTATTCTTTTTCTCATTAACATTTTTTTCTATCCAATCTGTAGCTCAGAATCCAACTCCTGTAGAAACAGATTTTGTAGTTACTCAGCCACTTAATCAATCTGTCCCGGTGATAGGAAGAGTAGTATCATTGAGAGAAGCTAATGTTCCAGCAGCGGTTCAAGGAAAAATAGAAAAAATATTTGTAGAGGTAGGAGATAAAGTTAAGAAAAATGATGTATTAGCAGTCATTGACATTGAGTACTACAAATGGCTGGAAAAAAAAGCTTTAGCTGGAGTCGAAGCGGCAAGAGCGACTCTAGATAATGCTAAAGCTGTAACAAAACTTAGTGAATTAAAGCTCTATAGACTTAAAGAGCAACTTGAAAGCCCAGCATATGAAGTTGAAGCTGCAAGAGCAACTTTAGAAAATGCGGAAGCTATTACCAATTTGAGCAGATTAGAACTTAATCGACTTGAGAGTTTAAGATCTTCCCCTGCTTTTAATGCTTCAAAATATGAAGACATACTAAACAAAATGTCCGCTTTGAAAGCAAATGAATCTTTGGCAAAAGCTAAACTAAATATTGCCCTACAAAACGAAGAATTATCTAGTTATAAAGTTAAATATGAAGACCTAAAAACTGAAATTACTGCATTGATAGCAAACGAAGAAATTGCAAAAGCTAATCTAAATTCAGCTTTACAAGACTATAAAGTAGCTAAACAAAATTTGGAAAGGTCAGAGGTTAAGGCTTCATTCGGAGGAGTAATTGAAAAAAGAGAAATAGAAGTTGGAGAAGCGGTGGGTTTAGGATTTACTTTATTTTCTCTGGTTAGCGACACCCTGCTTGAGATAGAAGCCGATGTTCCTGTAAACAGAACCAGATTACTAAAACCCGAAGAAGAACTTATGGCAAAAACATCTGATAATATATCTTTTTCATCAAATTTAAGATCTATAGGCGTAAGACAAAATTCATCAACCAGAACCATACAGGTTAGACTTAGTTTTCAATCTGAAAAAATAAACAGAACTGTTTATGTAGGCGAAAATATAACGGTTTCTATTCCTATAGGACCTGGAATTATTTCTGCCACAGTTCATAAAGATGCCATTTTAAAAAGAGAAGGGTTATCCTTAGTATACGTATTAAAAGATGGAATCGCCCAAATTAAACCAGTGGAACTAGGAGATGGAATAGGAGATAGATTTGTTATAAAAAAGGGATTAACTGAAGGAGAAGAAGTGGTGATTAAGGGAAATGAAAGACTTAGACCTGGCCAAAAAATTAGCTCTCTAAATAATCCTGCCACTGGAAATGATCAATGAATCTTATTAGGCTTTCAATCGAAAAACCGACCGCAGTAGTGGCAGCAATATTTATGACCATCGTATTAGGCTTCTTAGCTTTAGAAAGAATTCCTATCCAACTCGCTCCAGATGTAAATAAACCTGTAATTACTGTCTCAACCTGGTGGTATGGAGCCTCTCCTTATGAAATTGAAAGAGAAATTGTAAACAGGCAAGAAGAGGTTCTAAGAGGAATAGAAGGAGCAAAAAGATTAACAGCAAAAGCTCAAGAAGGAAGGTCAGAAGTAACTATTGAATTTGATACTAGCACTAACATGGATAAAGCCCTATTGCTGGTCTCAAATCGACTAAACCAAATAGAAGGATACCCAGAAGAAGCTGGAGAGCCTTGGCTTGATACAGCTGGGTTAGATGATAATGCCATAGCATGGTTTATTTTAACTAAAACAGAAGGGAACGAGAGAGATATAGCTGCATATGGAGACATAGTAGAAGACATAATACAAGATAAATTGGAAAGAGTATCTGGAGTTGCTAGAACTACAGTATATGGAAGTAGTAGTAAGGAATTAAGAGTTACTATTGATCCAGAAAAAATGGCATACTACAGCTTAACTGTACCTCAAATAGTTGAAGCCCTGAAAAGGGCTAATACTTCTATATCTGCAGGAGACGTTGAAGAGGGGAAAAGAAGATATTTAGTTAGAGCTGAAGGAGAATTTCAAAAACCTGATCAAATCAAGGATGTCGTTCTTATTAGTGAAAATAGGGAAAACAATAGATTTGGTAGAGTAACCGTTGCAGATATAGGCATAGTAAATTTTACTCACAAAGAGCCTAGATCAAATATTAGATTTTTAGGAGACTCTTCTCTTGCAATAAGTGCTGTAAGACAGTCAGGTGCCAATGTTATAGAAACAATGTCCGGAGTAAGGAGCACTATTCAAGAATTGAATGATGAAATATTACCTGGATTAGGCTTAAAAATAGAACAGGTATACGATGAAACTATATACATAGATTCTGCTATAGAATTGGTAAGGCAAAACATATGGATAGGAGGTTCCTTAGCAGTATTCATATTAATTTTATTCCTTCGCTCTTGGAGAGCAACCGTTATAATAGGTTTATCTATTCCTATATCAGTAGTAGCGGCATTTGTTGCCATGGCAGCTTTAGGTAGATCAATAAACGTGATCTCTCTTGCAGGAATAGCTTTTGCTGTGGGAATGGTAGTAGATGCAGCAATAGTAGTTTTAGAAAATATATACAGGCATAGAGAAAATGGAAATACAGCTAAAGAATCTGCATATAATGGGGCTAGACAAGTATGGACGGCAGTTATGGTATCTGCATTTACAACCGTTTTAGTATTTGTTCCGATACTCATTATGGAATTAGAAGCAGGTCAGTTATTTAGAGATATTGCAGTAGCTATTTCTGTTGCCGTAACAATGAGCTTACTAGTTTCGATAACTGTTTTACCAGCATTAGCAAATTGGTTATTATCGGGAGTAAAAACTAAAAAAACAAAAATAATAATAATAGACCAGTTATCCAAAGGTTTTGTTAATTTTACAGTTGGATATGTTAAAATCATTACAAAATCGAGAATCGCCTCTTTTTTAATGGCAGCTGTTGTAGCCATAAGCACATTAGTAATTTCATACTCTATGCTACCTAAATTAGAATATCTTCCTGAAGGTAATAGGAATCTAATTTTTGGTATTATGCTCCCTCCGCCCGGATATAATTTAGAGACGCTAACTGAGATTGCTGAAAGAGTTGAGAGTAGAGTCAAGCATTTGTGGGCAAGAGATACTGGTCCTAATCCAGAACCTGGACAGCCACCAAAAATTAAAAACTATTTTTTTGTTGCGGGAGCTGGGGGAAGAACATTATTTGGAGCCAGTGCAATTCAAGATTCTAGAGTAAAAGAACTAATTCCTGTTCTAACTCGTTCATTATTTGGTGAACCTGGAACTTTTGGTTTTTTTACTCAACCAAGTCTTTTTCAAAGAGGTTTTGGCGGGGGCCGTTCTATAGATTTGGATATAACTGGTTCTGATTTAGAAAAAGTCGTTGCTGTTGCTCAAAAAGCTGCTGGTTTAGTAAATAATATATTTCCGAGATCAGAAGGTAATCAAATGAGACCTATTCCTGGATTAGTTTTAGGAGCTCCTGAAATACAGGTCAGACCAAATAGGGTGAAATTAGCCGATAATGATGTGTCAGCTCTTTCTTTAGCTCTCAGTGTAGATGCATTTAATTCAGGATTAAGAATTGCCGAGATCACCGTAGATTCTAAAAGAATAGACTTAACTTTGCAAGGAAGAGAAAATGAAATTAAAGCTACTCAAGGAGTAGAAAACCTCCCAGTTGTTACTCCCAAAGGAGATATTCTTCCAGTATCTTCACTAGCTGATGTTATTGTAACCTCAGGACCTACAGAAATTAGACACATAGAGAGAAACAGAACCATTACTCTTCAGATTAAACCAATAGATAGAATTCCTTTGGAAGCAGCAATAACACAAATAAGAAATGAAGTCATAATACCTTTAGAGAATCAAGGGCTACCAGTTGGTGTAAAAATGAATCTTTCAGGAACTGCAAAAGAGCTTTCAAGAACCTGGGATGCTATGGTAATTAATCTTTTAGTTGCAATTTGCATGGTATACCTGCTTATGGCTATATTATTTGAAAGTTTCATTTATCCGCTAGTAATAATGCTTTCAGTACCTCCTGCAGCCGCAGGAGGAGTTATTGGCTTATCAGTATTAAATCTTAATATCCTCCAGCCTCTTGATATGCTGACTATGCTAGGCTTTGTTATTCTAATAGGTATAGTGGTAAATAATGCCATTTTGTTGGTTCATCAGTCTTTACAACATATGAAAGAAGAAAGAAAAGGTCCTACTCAAGCTATAGTTGAAGCTACTAGGAACAGAATAAGACCTATTTTTATGTCAACTCTTACTAGTATTTTTGGAATGCTTCCTTTGGTAATTTTTCCAGGTGCTGGATCCGAACTATATAGGGGACTAGGGTCAGTAGTAATAGGAGGTTTAAGTCTTTCTGCAATTTTAACCTTGGCAATAGTGCCTCCAATGCTTAGAATATTTTTATCTGAAAAAATAAATAACTCTCAGAATGAAAAAAAACTAGCTATAAGTTCTTAAAATATTTACTATGTCAAAAAATTAAAGAGAAATACTATGAAATTTATAAATAGAAGAAGAATGCTTAAAATAATTGGAGTTGCTTCATTGGGTGGTGTAGCAGGTGCTACAATAATAAATGCACAAAACCACAAATTACAGAAAGTTACTTGGGAAGGAATTTCATTAGGTGCTCCTTCAGAAATTACTATTTACCATTCTAACAAAAAACACGCAGAAATTGCTCTTAAAAACAGCTTACATAAGTTATTTTATCTAGAAAATTTATTTTCTTTGTATAATAAAAATTCACAACTATCACTACTAAACAAAAATGGAATAATACATTCGCCAGATCCGGAAATGATTAATCTTTTAACTTTATCAAAAAAATACTCTAACATAACTAATGGAGCTTTTGATGTAACTGTTCAACCGTTATGGAATTTGTATAAAAAATCATTTAAAAATTCTGGGAAAGCCCCTACTCAGAAAAAAATTACCGAAACTTTAAATTTAGTAAACATCAATAATATAGATATTAAAAAGAATCAGATAAAATATTTGGTTAAAGGAATGTCATCTACTTTTAACGGTATTGCACAGGGATATATTACTGACAAAGTTGCAGAAGTATTAATAGAATCAGGCATCAATAATACTTTGGTACAAATAGGTGAATACAGAGGAATCGGCGAACACCCTGATAAAAGGCCTTGGCGGTTATTAATTTCAAATCCTGAACATTCAACGACCATAGGATCTGTTGAATTTGTTAACACAGCAGTTGCTACTTCGGCTGGCATGGGAACGGTTTTTGAAAACTCTGGAAAATATAATCATATTTTTGACCCCCAAAATGGCTCTAGTCCAAATAAACATTTACAGAATACCGTGACGGCTAAGACAGCAACTGAAGCCGATGCATTATCCACTGCTTTTCTTATTATGGGCGAAAAGGAATCATCCTTAATTGCCAAAAAAAGAAAAATAGGATTTGAGATTTTAGACATTAAAAGAAATAGAAAAATTATTACCACTATTTAATCAATTTTATTAATAGGGGAAAAATTTGCTGGAATTAAAATCTTGCTCTCCTGAGATTTTATAAATTTTCTTAATTCTGGTAACATTTTTTTCCATCTAGGGTCTTTTGCAAGCCTTGTCCTTCTCTCACTTCTATCATTTAGACTTTTATAAGCCCACATATGAACAATTTGATTTAAAGGACCTATATCAGTTGAATAGTAGCCTACCATATGTCCCAAAATTTCTTTTTGTGCTTTTACTCCCATAGACTCATATACTTTTAAATATTCCGGATGAGTTCCTGGGTGCAAAGTGTATGTTCTCATTTCCACTATCAATTTATTGCTCCTTTTTTATTGGATTTAAACTAAATAATTTAAGTAGGTAAAAGTTTCTATTGTATTTAATTTCATTCTATCATAGAACAACTCTTCACTTCTAAATTTTTGGAGAAAATTAGTCGATGTCAGAATCTTGCAATGCGTTATTAGTTAAAAAAAATGAAACTGAAACTAATGTTAACGTAGAAAAAATCTCTATCGATGATATTAAAGAAGAAGAATTAGAAATCACCACTAAACATTCTAGTGTAAATTACAAAGATGGCCTTGCTACTACGCCTAATGCAGGATTTATAAAAAAATGGCCACACGTGCCAGGAATAGATGTCGCAGGCATTGTCTCAAAGAGTAATAGCAAAAAGTTTAAAGAGGGAGATGAAGTTATAGGCACAGGCTTTGGAATAGGAGCAGAAAAATATGGTGGATATTCTCAAAAACTAATTTTACCTTCCGATTGGATACTTCACCGACCCAAAAATCTTTCTCTTAAAGATGCTATGAGATTCGGAACGGCTGGTTTTACAGCCGCTTTAGCTATAAGAAGATTAGAAGAAAACTTTATAACTCCTGAAAAAGGAGAAATAATTGTAACGGGGGCTTCTGGTGGCGTAGGAACAATGGCCGTATCAATGCTTTCATCCCTAGGATATGACGTAGTGGCCTCCACAGGTAAATCAAAGGCTAAGGAGCTATTAATCAATCTTGGGGCAAAAAGAGTAATATCCAGAGAAGAAACAAACTTGGAAGCAAAACCTATGGGAAGTGCATTATGGGCAGGTGCTATAGATCAAGTGGGGGGCACCATACTTAAATGGATTCTATCTACTATGAAATATAGAGGAGTATGTGCCTCAACAGGTTTAACCTTAAGTCCAAAATTCGATAGTTTTGTGTTTCCATTTATTATAAGAGGTGCATCACTATTGGGCATAGACTCTGTTCAATGTCCTATGACCGAGAGACCTAAACTCTGGGAAAGAATGTCTAATGAGTTAAAACCAGATTCCTTATCTAGTATGGGTAATGATGTCACATTAGAAGAGCTTCCAAATACATTGAATGAAATCCTTAATGGAAAAATAACTGGTAGAACGGTTGTAAATTTATAACTTAAATATTTGGCCACCTATCCGTAAGCGATACTGCAGTCTCAACAGCAGCAGCACATACAAATGCATCTCCATCTGCATTCGGTTTTGCTATTATTTGAAAACCAACTGGTAAACCTTCTACAAAACCACAATTAACAGTTGCAGCAGGATGACAAGTCATATTGAAAGGATAGGTAAAAGGAGTCCAATCAAACAAATTATTTCCAAAGCCGTCTGGAACTAGTTTTTCTGCAGAAAATGCTGTTATAGGCATAGTAGGTCCGACAATATAGTCAAATTTTTGAAATATTTTATTTATTACAGTCCCATTACTCCCTCTAGATGCTTCCACTTCTAATCTATCAAATAAGGAATGTGTTTTTCCTATTTCACAAAATTTTCTAAAAACTGGATCTAATTTAGAGAATTGTTCTTTAGTAAAATTTCTAGACAAAAAAGCTGCACCAGAAGTCCATAAAACATGAAAAGCTTTTTTGGGGTCATATTCCCATTCTATGTTTACTTGTTCAATTTTTGCTCCAGCAAGTTCTAACAATTTTACAGTTCTTTTTATTGTCCTATCAACATCAGATTGAACTAATTTATTTTTTATAAATTTTTCCATACCAAAATCTGGACAGTAAGCTATCTTTTTTCCTTTTATTCCCTCCGATAACCTTTCTATAAAATTACTATCCATATGAGAATCTGCGTGCCAATCTCTCCAATCTGGACTACTAATAACAGAAAACAAAATAGCTCCTTCATGGACAGTCCTAGTCATGGGACCTAAATTGGCTATAGTTCCAAAAGGAGATAGGGGCCAAGCTGGAATTTTTCCAAAAGTTGGTTTTATACCGAAAATTCCTGTAAAAGAACAAGGAATTCTAACGCTACCACCCCCATCCGTCCCAATAGATAAAGGTCCCATGCCAGATGCTACAGCAGATGAGGATCCTCCCGAAGATCCCCCAGAAGTAAGATCTAGGTTCCATGGATTTCTGGTAATTCCCGTTAATGGACTTTGGGTGGTTCCTCTATGACCAAACTCAGGCGTTGTAGTTTTACCTAATAATATTGCACCTGCCTCTTTAAGCCTAGCCGTTACAGGAGCATCGTCATCCCAATCATCTTCTTTTTTTATAGTTTTTGAGCCTCTTAAAGTTGGCCATCCCTTAGTCAATAATAAATCTTTTATTGATGTAGGAACTCCATCTAATTTTCCCTTAGGAGAATTATCCATCCATCTTTTCTCTGATTCTTTTGCTTCCTTAAGAGCTTTATCTTCATCTATAAAAACGTATGCATTTATATCTTTATCTATTTTTTTTATTCTTTCTAGTACACTTTTAGATGCTTCTACAGGAGATAGAGCTTTATCTTTATATAAATTAGTTAGTTCAAATGCGGATAATTTATAAATTTCATTTTGCAATTAAAATTCTCCTTATATTTAAAATTTTTATAGATATAAAATAGATGTTAAAATACAATAAAGATTACTTATAGAGTAAAATATGAAAAATAAAAAATATTAAATAGTATAAAACAAAAGAAATTTTTTAGATTTTAGCTGAGATTAATAAATTTTAAACATAAGAGAAGATATTGTTTTAAGACTGGAAATTAAAAATGTATTCTATTATCTATCCAGATGTTCTTGCACGAGACAACTTTGCTGTAGAAGAAAAACTTTCCAAAGATAAATGTACTTTAACCGCATTTCAAGCAAAGAAGATGGGGGACATACCTGATAATATTTGGAACAACGCAGATGCCTTGGTTACAGGTTTATCTTTAAAAATTGACGTTTCAATTATAAAAAAATTACATAATTGTAAGATAATAACAAGACTCGGTGTGGGATTTGATTTGATAGATATAAAGGCCTGCGGTAAAGCCGGAATAGTTGTCTGCAATGTTCCTGACTATGGAACTTTTGAAGTTGCAGATCATGCGATTGCTTTAATTTTAAATTTTGCAAGAGGAATATCTTTTTATAATGAAAGCTTGAAAAAAGATATTGTTTCGAACTGGGATTTTTCAAAAGCCCCTCAAATAGATAGACTGAATAATAAGACATTGGGAATTTTAGGATTGGGAAGGATTGGAACTGCATGTGCATTAAGAGCCAAGTCATTCGGATTAAATGTTAAATTTTATGATCCTTATGTTCCAGATGGGCAAGAAAAAGCATTAAATATTGGGAGATATAAATCTCCTGAAGAATTAGCAAAAGATGCAGACTATATTTCTATTCACTGTTTAGCAAATGAGGAAACTAACAAATTAGTTAATTCGGACTTAATAAAGTTATTTAAGCCCAGTATAGTCATAGTGAATACAGCCAGAGGAGTAATTATCGATATAGATGCAATTTATACCGCTTTAAAAACTGATAAAATAAAAGCCATAGGATTGGATGTTCTTCCAAATGAGCCTCCTAGCGAAAACCATCCGCTAGTAAAAGCATGGAGAAACGAGAGCTGGTCAGAAGGAAGAATAATAATAACTCCTCATTCTGCATTCTATAGTCCAGAAGGTTTAATATTTTTAAGAGAAAAGAGTTTAAAAACTTGTTTAGATCATATAGAAGGTATTCGTACTGCAAATTGTGTTAATGAAAGTTACTTAATAAAGCCACGCTAAAACAAAGGAAAATAATATGCGAATTATAGTCGACTACTATATTGCAACCCAATCCCCTTGGACATATTTAGCCACCCCAAGAGTAAATGATTTGGTTAAAAAACATAATATAGAAATAGTTTGGAAGCCATTCAATATTGCTGAGGTATTTAAAAAAAATGGAACTGCAATGGTTAAAGATAGACCTAAACCAGTCCAAATAAATAGACTAAATGAATTAAAAAGGAGGAGTGATTATTTAAATATACCCTTAAATCTTGAACCTAAATATTTTCCTGTAGATATGACATTATCTCATAAAACAATAATATATTGTCAAAACAACAACATAGATCCATACTCTATTGCTTTTTTATTTATGCAGGCTGTATGGGCTGATGACAAAGATATATCAAACGAAAATACAGTTAAAGAATTATGTAAATTATGTAAATTGGATGATGTTAAGATTATGGATGCAATTTCAACTTCCAAAATTAGCGATCTATACCTAAAAAATACTGAGGATGCACTAAATAATAATGTATGGGGTGCTCCTACCTTTGTATTGGACAATGAATTGTTTTGGGGGCAAGATAGAATAAATTTCTTAGAAAGAAAAATACAATCCCTACTTTGATAATGATTAGGTTTAGGATGCTTAAGGTAGAAAATGTCAAAAAATTATAAGAAAATATTAAAAAAAATTCACTACCCTGAAGATATTAGAGAATTAGATATAGAAAGCCTAATTTCCCTCTCTGACGAAGTTAGAAAAGAAATGATAGAATCGGTATCACAAACCGGTGGACACTTGGGTGCGGGATTAGGTGTCGTAGAGCTAACAATAGCACTGCACTATGTTTTTAAAACCCCGTATGACAGATTAATTTGGGATGTGGGACATCAAAGTTATCCCCACAAAATTATCACGGGCAGACTTAAAAAGATGCATACTTTAAGAAAAGAAAACGGTTTATCAGGATTTACAAAAAGAACTGAAAGTGAATATGATCCGTTTGGAGCCGCTCATGCCGCTACTTCAATTTCTTCAGCGTTAGGCATGGCTGTTGCTGCAAATTTGAGAAACGAAGATAGAAGGATTGTCTCAGTTATAGGGGATGGAGCAATGACAGCAGGAATGGCTTATGAAGCAATGAATAATGCCGGTTCAATGGAACTTCCCCTAGTGGTAATTCTAAATGATAACGATATGTCCATTGCCCCTCCTGTTGGCGCAATGAGTGCATATTTATCTAAACTTATATCATCTTCGTCATATAGAAGCTTAAGAGCAGTAGCAGGACAAGTGGCAAAAAGATTTCCAAAAACACTAGCAAAAACCGCTAAAAAAGCAGAAGAATATGCCAGAGGAATTGTAACAGGAGGTACACTGTTTGAAGAATTAGGGTTTTACTACATAGGGCCAATAGACGGTCATAACCTAAAGCATCTAATCCCTGTTTTACAAAATATAAAAGACAAGCCTCACGATGGGCCTATATTAGTCCATGTAGTTACACGCAAAGGAAATGGTTATCCTCCAGCAGAAGAAAGTTCTGATAAGTTCCATGGAGTATCAAAGTTTAATGTAGTTACAGGAATACAACCTAAAAATAAAAAATCAGCACCAAGTTATTCTTCAGTATTTGCAAATACACTATGTTCTTTGGCAAAAGATGATGAAAAAATAGTAGCAGTGACAGCTGCTATGCCATCTGGAACAGGACTAACGAGTTTTGCTGAAAAGTTCCCAGAAAGATTTTTTGACGTAGGAATTGCAGAGCAACATGCTGTAACCTTTTCTGCAGGATTAGCTGCCGAAGGGATGAAGCCCTTTGCGACTATATACTCCACTTTTTTACAGCGAGCTTATGATCAAATAATTCACGATGTTGCTCTACAAAAATTGCCTGTAAGATTTGCTATCGATAGAGCTGGTTTGGTTGGTGCTGATGGTCCAACTCATGCTGGAGCATTCGATATAGCTTTTTTAGCCAATATTCCTAATATGGTGGTAATGGCCGCTGCTGATGGGGAAGAATTAAAAAAAATGTGTATTACAGCTTCAAATATAAACGATAGGCCTTCGGCTTTTAGATATCCTAGAGGAGAAAGTATAGGACTAAAAAATACTAAAACAATGTTTCCTCTAACTATAGGCAAAGGCCGTGTAGTAAAAAAAGGTAATACAATAGCAATTTTATCCTTTGGAGCAAGATTGGGAGAATGTTTAATAGCTTCTGAGCTACTTGAAAAGAAAGGTTTGAGTACAACAGTAGCAGATGCAAGATTTTGTAAGCCTTTAGATAAAAATTTAATTGATAGTTTATATAATAAGCACTCTATCTTAGTGACCATAGAAGAAGGGGTGATAGGAGGATTTGGATCACATGTTGCAAAACATATCTCAGATAGTCAGGATTTAAATAATATTTCCAAATTTTTATCGATAGTATTTCCAGACCATTTTATAGAACAGGCAACACCAGAAAATATGTATAAAAATGCAGCCTTAGATGCAGAATCTATTGCTAACAAAATACATAAATTTATTAGCATAAAATATGAAAAAAGTAGTGATTTAAAAGCTTAATTTATTTAATTTCCTCAGGCAATTTAAATTCAACTTTTTCGTGAATTCCCTCTATTGTATCTATATCTGATATTTCATATTTGTTTTTAAGTTTCCCAATCAAATCATCCATTAAGACCTCGGGGGTAGAAGCCCCAGCAGTAATTCCAATATTATTAGCATCATTTACCCATTCATAATTTAGCTCATTTGAATTAGATATTCTATAGGAAGGAACACCTTGAATACTAGCTATCTCAGCAAGCCTTACACTATTTGAGCTATTAGAATTTCCCAAAACCAGCACCACATCACATAATTCTGATATTTTTCTAACAGCTTTCTGGCGATTCTGAGTGGCATAGCAAATATCTCTCGTATCGGGTCCTTTTATATCGGGAAATCTGTGTTTTAGTACTTTTATAATCTCTCTTGTATCATCGACTGAAAGTGTAGTTTGTGTAACATATGCTAATTGATCTTTAAACTTCTCAAGATTGATATTTTTTGCCTGTTCTACAGTCTCTATTAAAATAATTCCCTGTTTCACTCGGCCAGAAGTGCCTTCAACTTCCGGATGTCCTTTATGTCCAACTAATAAAACTTTATAATTCTTACTTGCATATTTAGAAGCTTCTATATGAACTTTCTTAACTAGCGGGCATGTAGCATCCACGACTAAAAGATCACGATTCTGTGCTTCTATTTCAACTTTATTTGACACTCCAAGCGCACTGAAAATTATATGAGAATTTTTTGGAACTTGAGAAACTTCATCCACAAAAATTGCTCCCATTTTGCTTAATCTATCTACTACATGCTTATTGTGTACAATTTCATGTCTTACATATATTGGGGAACCAAATTTTTCTATAGCTCTTTCTACTATATCTATAGCTCTCTTCACCCCAGCACAAAAACCTCTAGGTTGAGCTAAAATAATTTTTTTCATAACAATCAATCCATAAAATTTATTATAATTTTTATCACCATAACTTATATAATTTAAATTTCATAGTATATGCTTATTGCCATTTTTAATTTTTGCGTTAATAATAAGTAAATAAAATTATTAATTTTAAATTGAGATTATGATGCACCATTCGAAATCTTTAATAACACTTACCATTCTAATTTTTTTATTTTCTTTTAAATCTGCATTTTCACAAAATGCTGAAGATATAGTTAAATACAGGATAAATATTATGAAGGCCATAGGTGGTCATATTTCTGTAATAGCTGCTAATGTTAAAGGGAAAGTGGACATACAAGAGGATATTAAGACACATTCTCAAGCTCTCTACATCACTATAAAATCTATCAATATAGAAAAAACTTTTCCCCCTAAAACTTCTCATAAAGAGATTGAAAAATCTAGAGCACTTGAAGATATTTGGATTGCTACAGAAGAATATAATATCGCAATGCAAAACTCAATTTTGGCGGCCAAGAATCTTTCAGACATAGCAAATTCAGGTGATAAAAATGCAGTAGGTAAAGCTTTAGGTGCTTTAGGAAAAACCTGCGGAGCCTGCCATAAAAAATTCAGAAAAGAAAAATAATATTAAATATCAAAATATATTCTTTACTATCATTTTAGTTTTAATAGTATCATTTTCTCAAAATATAAAGGCAAAAGACAACAATATAGAAGAAGGTGCTCGATTAGCTCATTTCTCGGGATGCTTTGGATGTCATACTAAAAAGGAAGATTTTGAATTTTCAGGTGGTCGCCCATTAAAAACAAAATATGGAATTTTCTTTACTCCTAATATTACAAGTCATAAGAAATTTGGAATAGGAAAATGGAGTGAAAAAGATTTTATTAAAGCTTTAAAAGAAGGAAAAAATATAAATAACACCCCATATTATCCTTCTTTCCCATATCATTGGTATAAAAATATGAAAACAGAGGATATAAAAAAAATCTATTACTTTTTATTATCTACCAATCCTATAAATAAAAAAAATCTAAAGCATCAATTGAAATTCCCATACAAAATTAGAGAATTTTTATGGATATGGAACGTATTAAATGAAATATTAAGTAAACCTACTAAAGATTATAATGATAAAAACCATGACGAAAAACTTTTAAGAGGCAAATATTTAGTGACTGCCGCAGGTCATTGTGGAGCCTGCCATTCTCCAAGAACATGGTTCTCTATAGTAAAAAACTATCATGATTTAAGTGGAAGAAAAGAAACCCAAAAAGATTTAAAAGATGGGGCACCCAATATATCCCCAAGTAAATCTGAGGGTATAGGAAAATGGTCTCAATCTGATATAGTTTTTTATCTAGAAACTGGCATTAAACCTGATGGTGATTTTGCCACAGAAATCATGCAATCAATAATTGATGATGCTACTTCTTACTTAAAAACTGAAGATCTGGAAGCAATTGCCTATTACCTTCTAAATAATAAATAGTATTATGTATTTCTATTATTAAAATATTTAAATAAAGTTCCTTCTCTTTCATTAATTGACGACCAAAAAGGAATATTAAGCACAATTACTGCGGCAGCTGAAGTAGAAAATTTATTATCCAAAGTATTTTCTAGACCTGAAGCAAAAGAGCCAGTCAGCAAATTTATTAATCTTTTTAAACCAGGTTCATGACCTACCAAAGCTATAGCCTCAAATTCTTCATCAATTTGTTTTATATATTGAAACAAATAATTTTCATCTGCTAGATAGAGATTATTATCAATAATTACTTTAGGTTTGCTATCTAAATGTTCAGTTAAAATTGTAGTAGTGGCCTTTGCTCTTAAAGAAGAAGAAGAATAAATTATATCAATATTTATACCAAGGTTGTTCAACCAATTACCTGTAATTTTTGCATCTTCCTTTCCTATTTTATTTAAAGTCCTATCGTGATCTTCTTGCCCTTCTCTATAAAGCATTGCTTTCGAATGTCTTATAACAAATAAATTTTTCATAAGATTACTTTATAGCCTTTCTATTGCCTCTAGACCCCTATTTAAATCATCCAATAAATCACCAATATCTTCTATTCCTACAGATAGTCTTATCAAACCATCCTCAATACCTAGTTTTTCTCTAACATTTTTTGGCACCGATGCATGAGTCATTATTCCTGGATGTTCAATGAGACTTTCTACTCCTCCTAAGGATTCAGCAAGCTGAAAAATTTGACAGGTTTCTAAAAGAGTACTTGCACCTTCAACGCCTCCATTAACTATACAAGTCACTATTCCCCCAAAACCATCCATTTGTTTTTTTGCTAGCTCATAATTTGGATGGCTTTTTAATCCTGGGTAAAAAACTTTCTTAATATATTTATTTTTTTCCAAAAATTCAGCAATTTTGAGGGCATTAAAGCAATGCCTTTCCATTCTTATTGAAAGTGTTTTCAATCCTCGTAACGCCAAATAAGCATCAAAAGGACCTTGTATAGCACCCACTGCATTTTGAATATAAGCAATGCTCTCGCTATCTTCCTCTTTTTTACATATCACTAATCCCCCTACCATATCTGAATGACCATTTAAAAACTTTGTAGCAGAGTGGATTACTATATCTACACCAAACTCAATAGGTCTTTGAATAAAAGGACTACAAAAAGTATTATCGACAACAGTTAATATATTTTTTACTTTGGCCTTTTGACAAATAGTTTTAAGATCAACAAGCTTTAGCATTGGGTTTGTAGGTGTTTCTATCCAAATCATGTTAACATCATTTAAATCTAGTTGATTCAACAAGTTAATATTAGATAAATCCGAATAAATAAATTTTATATTAGAGGTAACACTCCTTATTTTCTCAAACAATCTTCTTGTTCCACCATAAAGATCATCTATAGCTAAAACTGTGTCTCCTGGTTTGAGTAGAGACAGAACTGCATCTGCAGCAGCCATTCCTGAAGAAAATGCGAAAGCATTGTTGCCTCCTTCTAAGTCAGATACACATTGTTCGTATGCATAGCGAGTTGGATTTGACGTCCTGGAATACTCATAACCTTTATGTACTCCAGGACTATCTTGAACGTAAGTAGAAGAAGCATAGATAGGAGTCATAATAGCACCTGTGCTTGGATCTGGTGATTGGCCAGCGTGTATAGATCTTGTAGCAAACCCTGATTTTGGTAAATTAGTTTTTTTCTTTTTTTTAATCATTTCTTAACCCACTATTTAGAATCCTTTGGATCTTATCCAGTCCTTATCAAAAATTTTTAAATATTTATTACCAGTATCACAAACTAAAGTCACAACATTCTTTCTTGTTTTTTGAGTCTGACAATATTTTATTGCTGCAGCTATGAGCGTTCCACTGGAACTGCCTGCCAAAATTCCTTCTTTTACCAAAAGCTCATTACAAATATTAACAGCCTCCTTATCTTCAATTGAATAAGCATGGGTTATTAAACCAAAATCTAGTAATGGAGGCACATAATCTTCACCTATACCTTCTACCAACCAAGTTCCTACAACGCTAGGTTTTTCCCCAGTTCTAAACAATGGTTCTAAAATGGAACCCTTAGGATCAGCCAGGATTATATCACAATTCTTATTTATTTTCCTTATAGCTTTTCCTACTCCAGTAATTGTTCCACCTGTTCCCACTCCAGCACAAAATGCATCAATTTGGCCATCAAGTTGATCTATTATTTCAGGTCCTGTCCATTCAAGATGTGAATATAAATTTGCTTGATTCTCAAATTGATTTATATAAAAAGCATTTCTTTCTTTAGTGATCGTTTCAGCTAAATCTGCATAATATTCGGGATGTCCTCTTTCAACATCTGAACGAGTAACAACACCCTCTGCTCCTAGCGCTTCTAAGTGAATTACCTTTTCCTTTGCCATTATTTCTGGAACCACAATAAGACATTTATATCCACGTAATATAGAAATTAAGGCCAGACCTATCCCTGTATTTCCAGCAGTAGCTTCAACAATAAGACTGCCCCTAGATATTTTTCCAGAATTTTCTGCTGCATCAATCATAAATTTGGCTGGGCGATCTTTTATAGAACCTCCTGGATTTTGTGATTCTAATTTCAAAAACAATTTACATAAGCCCGTATCTATATTTGTAACCTCTAAAATAGGGGTGTTTCCAATTAAATCTAATATACTATTGACTTTTTTATTCACCATTTTTATCTCTTTCGAATTACATCTAATAATTAGTAAAGATACTATAAAAACTCTATCTTCTTATCGAAGGACTCTCTATAAATAGACCATTTCCTCTCCAAGAAACATATAATTGTAAAGCATTATAATCTGGATGACCAATTTCTAATGGCTCCGCTCGAGCTTGCTCATTACAAAATTGAAATCTTCTATGAATAGAAGAAATTGTCCCCCACCTCAATAAATAAGAGGGAAAACCATTTGTATGCCCTTGACTTATCATTTCTGCTCTAAGGTTTTTTCCAGATAAGTGATCATGACATTGATTACATGCTAAATTCATTTGTCCAATTCTTTTGAAATATAATTCCTTACCTCTTTTAAAAAATGGTTCAATAACTTTATTGATTTTAATATTCATTTTTTCTCCCCTAGATTCAAAAGCAATATAACTAGATAAAGACATTAAATTTTGACTTTCCAAAGCAAATGGCCTAGCAGACATATAATCTTCCAAGCATATATTTATTTGTTGTTCTAAATTAATTAATCTATTTTCCTTTTTATTAAACCTGGGAAAATTTGAAACAGCCCCAATAATAGAATCTTTTTTACTATTATGACACTCAATGCAAGAAAGGTTTTTACTGCCTAATGGAGAAGAAAATAATTCTTTTCCTCTTTCTACCCATATCATTCCAGGATTATCAAAATCATCAAGTTCCATTTTTAGAGTTTCTCTCTTTAAATAGTGCCTACCTGATTTTAACTCTTCCAAAGAATATGGCTTATTATACAGATCATCATTATTTTTATTGATTTCATCTGCCCTTACATAAAAAGATACAATAATACAACAAGCCACAAATAAAAATTTAATATAACAAAAAATAATTCATTCTCCCTCGGAGTTTAAGCTAATCGGAAACACCTCATGTCCTTTATTATCATAAACACTTACTACAGCCCTTTTAAATGTGGATTGATCATAAATATCTATCCATTCAACTTCCAATAAGCCAGATTCTTCTACTTTTATACTAAATGACATATATGGATTTTCTGATACTCCCGAATACCAGCTAGTATGAAATACTTTTTTTCCATTATATCTTACAATAACTCTATCTATAATAAATTTAGGATAAACTAGCCCTGTCTCAGGATCTCTTCTAACTCCGGGCTCCATGACATGCTCTGCCATTGTCTTTATAGTAATTATTTCCCCTTTTTTAGCAGAGGTGGGCGCCTTCAATCTTCTTAAAAAATTTTTTCTTTCCATATTTTTCCTAACTACAAGCACCTATGGTAACTTCAACGAATAACCTATCTTCTCCTATCTTGCCATTTACCATTTCAGCTATAGCAATTACCTCTGAACTCTGCCTCATCCTTATTCTTATAGAAAGATCAGCACTGCCAGATTGTTTGCTGAAATAAAATTTAGCAATTTCTGGAAATGGATTATCTAATACTAATATATGGACTACTTTCGGATAGTCTTCTCCATCCATAGAACAATTAACAGAAAAATTTATTGGCACAACATTTCCATTTTCCGCAATATCTGGAGCAACTAATTTAATTAAATTTTTTTTTAATTTTCTGCCTTTTATAATATTATTTCTAATTCTCCGTGCTTCTTCTGGATCAGGTTCCACTCTAAAAGTCTGCCTAAAGCTCTGAAAACGATCTCTATAAGGTCCCCCTAATTGATCATTTGCAATAGACCGCTCGATACTATTAGCTAGTGAAAAACTAAAAAGACCCTTTAAAAAAATTCTTCTATGAAAAAAAATTTTTAAGTTTAGTTTATCTTTTTTGTATAGCAACCTATCCATTTAATATAAGTTTTCCTTATTTTATTTTAGAGTTAACAACCAACTTATTACATCCTCTATTTGTTGTGCTGTCAAAATAGTTTTACCTAAAAATTTATTTCCAACCTGATTAAGCCCTTTTTTTTTAAAAAAAGCAGGCATAAGGCTATTAGGGTTTATAGAATAAGGATCAACCAGTCTTAATCGAAGCTCTCCTTCTGTATATCTATTTGCTACTCCATCAAGACTAGGTCCTATATTTCCCTGAAAAGACTCATCTATTAAACTCACTTGATGACACGCTAAACAATTTCCTCTCCTAGATATTACTATTTCTTTACCCAACTCTGGATTGGGTAGAGAATCAGTTAAACTTTTTTTTATTTGGTAATCTGAAATTAAAAAACTATCTTGATTATTTTCTGCAAATAAAACACTTTTTGCAAAAATAAAAATAAAAAATAATATAAAAATAATTTTATAAAATTTATTCACTATCATTTAAAAATTCGCACCCAAAGACATCACATTCAATTAAACCTTCTAACACGTTTTCGTTTTTTAAACAGGTATACGTATAAACTACTTTTGTAGATCTTTGTCCTAATCTATCACTTGTAATACTATCACAATTTTTACTATTTAATAATTCACTTACTTTCCCTTGAAATTCTAACATTGCAAAACTTTCTAGAGGAAGTAATAAAAATATATGAGCAATTAAAATATATCTAAACATAAAACTAATATAATGCACTTTTTAAATTATCCAATAAGTGTTACAAATTATTTATTTTATAAAATAATGGAGATTTTTTTTGAAGCCTCTTTCTGGAATAAGAGTAATAGATTTTACGACTCTACTTCCCGGCCCAATGGCAACTTTAATATTGTCAGAAGCAGGAGCAGAAGTTATTAAGATAGAACGGCCAGGAGGAGAAGATATTAGAAGATCACCACCTTTTATAGATGACAAAAGTGTGATGTTTAGCATGCTAAACAGAGGCAAAAGATCCATAGAAATTGATATCAAAGAAAAGAAAAATTTAGAAAAGATTATTAGATTAATAAGGACTGCTGACGTAGTAGTAGACCAATTCAGACCAGGAGTAATGGAAAGAATTGGGTTGAACTATGAAAAATTAAAAAAAATAAACAAAAAAATAGTCCACTGTTCTATTACTGGATATGGTCAAACTGGTCCCAAAAAACTTGTTGCAGCACATGATATAAATTATATGGCAGATTCTGGTCTACTTTCATTAGCAAAAGATTCAGATGGTTCTCCAGCAATGCCTTCAGCTCAAATAGCTGATATAGCAGGTGGGAGTTATCCTGCAGTTATTAACATATTATTAGCTTTAAGAAATGCTGAAAAAACTGGTAAGGGAAGTTATTTAGATATTTCAATGACAGACAACCTGTTTCCCTTTATGTGGATGGCACTAGGAATAGCATATGATAATAAAAATTTTCCCTTAGGAGGAGATCTACATCTTACTGGTGCAAGTCCTAGATATGGAATTTATAAAACTTTAGATTCTGGATATATTGCACTAGGAGCACTAGAAGAAAAGTTTTGGCAGAGATTCTGTGAAATAATAAAATTAGATAAAAAATTAGTTGATGACGCTATCAATACAAACAGAACAAAACAAGAAATAATTAAAATTATTTCAAGTAAAACCACCTCTTACTGGAAAAAATTATTAGCCAAAGAAATCAACATATGTTGCTCAGTAGTTAACTCTGTTGAAGAAGCATTAAAAGATCCACAAATAATTGACAGAGAGTTAGTTTCAGCATCCATAAACATTTCTGGAAAAAATGTAAAAGTTATGCCTACGCCTCTGGCTCCAATTTGGAGACCAAAATCACTAATAGAAGATGCTCCAAAATTAGGAGAGGCAAACTCTGCTCTTTTGGAGAAAAAAAATGTCTAATAAAAACATATGGTATATAGAAAATAAAAATGAATTGCAGCAAATCAAAAATATAAATAAAGCGGTGGAAGAAAAATTTGATTATATTGCAATTATAAACCCAACTAGCCTAGTAACAAAAAAAAACAAACTAAAAGAAATTATAAATAATACAAAAATTCCTTTTATTATTTATAGCGAACAAACTTCAGGACATGATGATAAAACTAAAGAAATTATGCATCTAGCCTCATATGTTATAACTGGTTTAAAAGATGTTTTACTGGAAGGTGGGCCAGATGAATTCATTGATAATTTTAATAAAATGATTAACGAATCTTTAGATAATTAGCAGGAGATAAGACTATTATTAGACCTAAAAAAAATATACTAGAAATTTCACCTTACATTCCTGGAAAATCTAAAACAGACTCCGCACAAAAGGTTATAAAGTTATCATCCAATGAAACACCTTTAGGAACTTCTTCAAAAGTTTTAACTGCTTTAGATTCATATGCAGCCAAATATCCTTGGGATAGCACTTTTAGATATCCCGATGGAAGCTCATATAAATTACGTACTGCACTGTCTAAAAAGCACTCAATCAACGAGGATAACATAATTTGTGGAAATGGCTCAGATGAAGTCTTATCCCTAATCGCTCATTGTTTTGCCGGACCAAGTGATGAAGTCATTTATAGTAAACATGGTTTTTTAGTATATCCTATAGCAGTAAGAGCAGCGGGAGCAGTTCCAATAGCAGTTCCAGAAAAAAACCTTAAGGCAGACGTGGATTCAATTATAAAATATTCCTCAACAAAAACCAAAATATGTTACATCGCTAATCCTAATAATCCAACTGGGACTTATTTAACATCTGAGGAATTGTTAAACTTAAGAAAAAACCTTCCAGAAGAATGTATATTAGTAATTGATTCAGCATATGCAGAATATGTTGATAAAACAGACTATGAGGATGGATTAGAATTGGCTAAAAAATTTACCAACGTAGTATGTACCAGAACATTTTCAAAAATTTATGGTTTAGCCTCTCTCAGAATTGGCTGGATGTATACTTCATCTAATCAAATTATAGATTTTATAAATAGAATAAGATTACCTTTTAACACAAACTCGATAGCACAATTTGCAGCAATTGAAGCCTTAGGAGATACTGATTTTTTATTGAAAGCTAAAAAACACAATGATCTTTGGAAGCCTTGGATAGAAGATAAATTAAAAGATTATGGAATACAAACTGTTAATGGTGTTGCAAATTTTATACTTGCAAAATTTAAAGACCAAATACAAGCTAATTCTTGTTATTCATTTTTAGAAGAAAAAGGAATATTAGTTAGAAAAATAGGAGAATACGGTCTTCCAGAATATTTAAGAATTACAGTGGGACTTGAGGACGAAAATAAAATACTATGTGATGAAATAAATAATTTTTTGAAACTAAATGGGAAATAAGATGATATTACACGATTTTGAAAGAGCACCTAACCCAAGGCGCGTTCGGATATTTATAGCAGAAAAAAATATAGATATAGAAATAAAAAAAATAGATTTGATGAAACGTGAAAACGTACAAACTGATTATTTAAAAATTAATCCGTCAGGCGCCCTCCCTTTTCTTCAATTGGATGATAAAAATGGAATTTCTGAAAGCATCGCAATCTGCAGATATTTAGAAGAAAAATATCCTGATCCGCGATTGATGGGAAGCAGTCCTCTTGAAAAAGCTCAAATTGAAATGTGGCAAAGAATAATAGAATTTCATGGAATATCTGCTGCCGGCGAAGCATTCAGAAATAAAGTTGAAGGTTTTAAAGATAGAGCTATAGCTGGTCCTAATCCCATAAAGCAAATTCCTGACTTAATTGAAAGAAGTAAAATTTTACTAGATCATTTCTTTAAACGTATAGATTCACAATTATCCCAAAATGATTATATAGCGGGAGGGGGATTTTCTATAGCAGATATTAGTGCTTATATAGCGATAGATTTTGCCGGTTGGTCAAAAATAGTTCCTGAAGAAAAATTTACATCTTTAAATAAATGGTTTGAAAAAATTAAATTAAGAGATTCTATAAAAGCTTAAAATAAAAAATGGAGTAGCAACTTGCAAAATAAAATTTTAGACAACATCTTATTTGAAAAAAATGATATTGATAGTCCCTTTATAATTTCAACTGTGGAAAACTCTCTTAATGGTTCGGATGATGGGGAATTATTTATAGAAGTAGTTAAAAATGAAAATTTGTCTTTTGATGACGGAAAATTAAAAATAGCTAGTTCAGACTACAGCTCAGGCTTTGGTCTTAGATCAGTTATAGATGAAAAAGTAGGATACGCTCATTCTTCAGAAATATCTAAATCATCTCTAAACAGGGCTGCCGACACAATTAAATCTTTTAAATCTAATTCAAATAAAATCTTAGAAATTTCACCTAATTATTCTAATAAAAAATATTACACGGATATAAACCCAATATCTGAAACACCTTTTTCAAAAAAAATAGAAATACTTAAAAATATAGATAGCTATGCAAGAAGTTTGAGTA
>CAZUXH010000003.1:0-42856 GCA_964624655.1 uncultured Rhodospirillaceae bacterium
AGACAAAACTGGATGACATTGATTTCATCTTGCCCCCCCTTACTTTTAAGCACAGAAGCTTAAGACTACCATGCTCACTAATGAAATCTCTATTGCCAAAATTCTGCCCCTCATTAAGATGATAGGCGGAAATTCTTTTTCTTGTCAGTGGAAAACGCTATGCTTTGAAAGATGGCTAGTTTGAGATTAGGAGATGAAGATAGGGAAAAATATTTAGCAATTGTCGAAAGTGATAGAATGACCTTGAAGTTTATGAAACCAGAATAAAGTAAAGAATATTATTTTATTTTATTTTTGGATGCTTCTAATAAAGGTTTAATAACTTTTCCTTTTAAATCAATTCCTACACCACATTTGCATCCAGGACATCCAATACATGCATCTAAACCCAATTCTATCGCATGATCTAATATTGCTTCCCTGCCTGTTTCTGTTGTGAGAGGATCAATTCGAATACGTTGAATTTTGAGTAAAGTAAATGGATTTCCATGTTTATAACCACTATTATGGTCAGGGTCATCTTCCACTTCTGTAGGCAATTTATCCTCAAAATTTCTTTCGTGCATAGGACATTTATCTAGGCAGGCATAACATTCTATACACGCAGTTAGATCATGATAATTTTCTGGAGCCTCTACATTTAATTCATTTCCCTTACCAGAATTATCAGCCCCTCTCATCTGCCTCGATATTCCATCTCGTCTTACTACCAAATCACTTAATACTGGCAATGTGGCCAGAGCACTTAATTTATCTCCATCTCTTACGCGAGCACGACATGCAATTCTAGGTTTATCATTGATATCTATTGTGCAAACCCCACAATTACGTGCTCGACAACCATATCTAAAAGCAAGATCTGGTATTGCCATTTCTTGTGCCTGCACTAATACGTCCAGAGCCATTGGCTTCTCGTCTTCAGACCTCTTCTGATATTCATAATGTACAATTTCAGAATTTCCATTACGAACAGTTTCAATGTTTATACCTATTTTGCTATTATTCATATTTTTAGTCATATAATATTCTTTCTAATACCCTTTACTCTAAAGTGGAGATCTGATTTTTTTTAAGAAGATCCCAATCTATTTCATATCCAAGTCCTGGCTTTTTAGGAGCCTCAACAAAACCATTTTTAAACTCTATATCTTCTACAAGACCAAAAATATTCTCTCCAGTACAAGGAAAAAATTCATAAAACTCACAATTAGGAACTGCCATAGTAACATGTAAATTAGCAACATTATTTAAAGAATTACCGCCATGATGAATTTCGCATTTCATTTTAAATCCCTCTGCTAAATTGCATAGCCTTATTAGTGGTGTTATTCCTCCCGTCACTGCCACATCTCCTCTCAAAATATCAGTAGCATTTTGAGTAATCCATTGAGTCATTCCGTAAAAACGTCCTGGAGCATATTCAGTACACATTATAGGTATATCTAATTTACTATTTAACTTAATATAATTATATATATCTTCGTCTGCTAAAGGATCCTCATACCAATAAAAATCTAAATCCTCTATTTCCCTTCCCACTCTTAGTGCATCTTCATATTTATAAGCCCACATAGAATCCAACATTAATTTCATACTATCCCCCACTGCCTTCTTCACAGCCTTACATATTTCTATATCTTTATTAGGATTACCATGAGGATGAATTTTATGAGCTAACCAACCTTTTTCTTTAAAAGAAATCGCTTCTTCAACATAAGATTCAACAGACTCATGATAAGCAGTACTAGAATATACTGGAACTTTATCCTTACAACTACCAAGTAGCCTATGAATCGGTTGTCCACAAATTTTTCCATTTATATCCCAAAGGCAAACATCTATTGCTCCCATGGCTAACGTAGAAACAATTCTATTCATTTTCCACAATTTTTGCCAAATAGCACCAATATTTTGAGGATCAGAATCTACTAGTATAGGTTTAAGAAATTCTAACAATCCTTTGGCTGTGTGTTCTGGTCTACTAAGAAAAGCATATCCGCTTATCCCTTGATTAGTATCTACTATAACCACACCTAGTTGCTTTTTTCCTCCAAAAGCCATGTGATTTGAACCTACTAACCATTCTTTTGTATGCCATTCAAATATTTCTACTTTTACGTTGGTTATTTTAAAATTTATAGTCATACTTTAGTTGACTCTCCTACTGCACCTTCAACTGCGCCAGGCATAATTTCTTGAGCCTTACCTCCTGCTCCCATTATTTTTTTATAAATTTTTTCAAGTTTTCGATCTCTCATTTTACTTGGCATTAAGGTCAAGATTTTTGATTGAAAAAGCCTTTTATATTCTTCAATTTTATAACCAATTATACTTCTTAAAGGAGTACGTTCTCTCTCTGCTCTTTTTACTTGTAATTTATTATTTTCATCTTTGTTAACTAAAGTAGAAAATGGTTGAGAAAAAATAGAACTAGTTTTACAATCTAGTCTGACATGCCCTCCCACACTACTGTTTCTTTCCATAGCCGCTAAAGAAACGCTTTTTGCCGTTTCAAGCATGTTACGCAACTCAATAAAATCTATGAAAGATTGATTCCAAGTTCCATAGTTAGGAATGGATATTTTTTCTAATTGATTTTCAATCTCTTTAATTACTTTATCCATTTTTTGTAGCCCTATTAAACTCCTTACAGGTCCAATATTAGCCCAACTCTCCTTTTGTAATTTTACTTTAAGACCAGAGGCAGAAACATCGCCCTTTTGACCAAAACTTTTCTTTACCTTTTCAATTAAAGGAAAGAAGGATTCATCTTTTATTTTATGTGTGGATAATGAAGCTAATTTTGAAGCTGCAATTCCAGACCTGTTGCCAAATACTGCTAGTTCAGTAAGAGAGGTAGAACCCAATCTATTGGCACCAAATAATCCCCCCATTGCTTGCCCGGCAGCAAAAAAACCATGAATACCATTCTTAATATCACCATTTTTATCTCCGCCCACAGAAGATCCATTTTGATCCACTCTAATTCCACCCATGGAGTAATGTGCTCCTGGACGCACTTCCCAAGGCTCTTCTGCTTTACCTGCCTTCTTGTTCATAGCTTGTCTAACATTATTATAAGCTGACGGTAGAATGGATTCTAAAAATTTCATGAAATATGGACCAGATAATGGAGCATTTTTATTAGCAGTCATATCCAAATATGCCCCACCATTTGGGCTTCCTCTTCCTTCAGCCACTGCCCTCATGATTGCTTCTGAACATTGAGCTCTTGTACGTAAATAAACACTATCCAAAATTACTTTTCCATTTTTATCTCTTAAAACACCCAAAAAACTTGCAGTTACAGGCTCACCCGCTAGTAGTCCCTCATAAGAAGGAGGTGATGTAAGACAAAAAGGCAAAAATTGTATTTGCTCCATATCAACTAAATCTGCACCTATTCTTGACGCAATAGCATAACTATCGCCTGTATTACCTCTCATTGTATCTGTCTTCGGATAAAATAGAGTAGATAGTCCCCCTGCAGCAATTATAATTGCAGGAGCACGAACTGCTATAATCTTTCCTTTAGAAGCATCATAAATAAGTCCGCCTAATACTCTCTTCTTAGCTTTCATTCCTAATTTATCTTCTTCAACAACAACGTCTAAAAACCAAGAATCTTCAATGTAATCAATTTTATTTTCCTTCACTACGGCATCCCAATTAGAATGTCCAAATGCAATACCGCTATTTTTGTGACCTACAGATCTATTTTTATTGTGTCCTCCCATTCCAAGAGGAAGAGCTTTAGGTCCATTCTTTTCTTTATTAATAGAGGGTCTCAAACCGTGAAGCCTATAACGGTCATATGCAGATTTACTATCTTTTGCAAAAGTATCAGTTATTGACTTTATAGGTAAATCAGCGCCGGCCATTTTTACATTTTCTGATAAAGTTTCTTCAGTATCATCATCTGAACCTGATTGTCTTACCGTTGCAATTCCTTCACAAATCTTTGTATCAGAACAACCCAAAGGGTCTTTGGAAATCAACAAAACTTTAGATCCTGCTTCAGCTGCTGCATAAGCTGCTTGTGCCCCTGCTCCACCAGAACCTACCACTACAACCTCGTAATCAAGCCATTCTGTTTCAATTGTCATATTAACATCCAATAAACATTAAAAAAAAAAAATTATACAATACAGTTTCTAGTTTTCCAAATAATTAAAATGGTAATATTTTACATTTATTATTGCCCAAATTATAGGAGCAGCTTTAGCTGTAAATGTTTGTGACTTTGTAATATATAAAAAAGAACGTAATCTTAAAAAATAATATACTTATATTTATTATATTATACGTGTAATATATCTACCATTAATTGTACTTAATATTTAGGGATAAGAATATGAAAGGTCCTTTAGAAGGTCTCTTGGTTCTAGATATGACTAGAGTTCTAGCTGGACCATATTGTACTATGATCCTTTCCGACCTAGGAGCAAGAATTATTAAAATTGAGCCTCCTGGTGGGGATGATTCAAGAGAATTTGGACCATTTATAAAAAACACTTCAGCTTATTTTGCTTCTTTGAATAGAGGAAAAGAAAGTATCGAACTTGATCTTAAAAACGCGCAAGATAAAATTATTTTTGAAAAACTCTTAAATCATACAGACATATTAATTGAGAATTTTAGACCAGGAGTAATGAAAAAATTAGGCTACGATTTTAAAAAATTATCTAAAAATTTTCCTGAGTTAATCTTTGCCTCATGTAGTGGGTTTGGACAAACCGGTCCATGGGCAAAAAAGCCCTCTTATGATATGATAGTACAAGGCATGGGTGGATTGATGAGTTTAACAGGACACGCCGATCAAGAACCTGTAAGAGTTGGAACGTCTATAGGAGATATTACAGCTGGTTTGTTTACTACTATAGGCATCCTGTCCGCATTAATGGAAAGATCTAAAAATCATAGAGGACAAATGGTTGATGTTTCAATGTTAGACTGTCAAATTGCTATTTTAGAAAATGCAATAGCTCGTTTTTTTGCCACAGGAGAAAGCCCTCCTCCTAGCGGCGCAAGACATCCTGCAATAGCTCCATTTGAATGTTATAGATGTTCTGATGGATACCTGGTAATGGCATGTGGGAATGATGTAATGTTTAAAAAAATGTGTCAGGCTATTAAGTTAAATAAACTACATGAGGATGAGCGTTTTGCATCCAACATTAAAAGAATTGAAAATGTGATTTCTCTAAAAAATGAATTAGAAAAAATATTTATAAAAAATAATGTAAAGCATTGGATCAAAATTTTAGAAAAATCAAATATTCCTGTTGGTCCTCTCAATAACGTTAGAGAAGCGGTAAATTCTGTTCAAATAAAAAGTAGAAATATGATAGTAAATTTAAAGGACAAAAACCTTAAAAACTTTTATGTAGCAGGAAACCCTATCAAATTAAGTGCTCATAAAGATCCTAAATATAGAAATAAATCCCCTAAATTAAGTGAACATAAAGACAAAATTATTCAAGAATTTAAAATTTTTAATAATAATAAAAAAATAAGTTAAATTATGGAATTTACTTTTGAAATGATGCTTACATTAGGTCTAATTTGCTTTGCAATAATAGGCTATGCTTCTGGTAGATTCCCAATAGATGCAGTATCTATTACTACTTTAGGATTATTATTCCTTTTCTTTGAATTGTTTCCAGTAGACGGAATTAGTTTTACTAACTTTATAGATGGTTTTGCTAATCATGGCCTACTGACTGTTATGGCTCTTCTAGTAGTTGCACAAGGAGTTTATTCAACAGGAGTTCTAAATACTTTCGTAGATAATATCATAGAATTTAGAAAGGGTAATTTCTTAAATAGCACTATGCTTATTTTTTTGCTTCTCGTTTCTGCAATATTTTCAAGTGTTATGAATAATACTCCTATAATAATAATATTTATTCCATTAGTATCTATAATTTCTGAAAAACTTGGTTTTGCTTCAAGTAAAGCCCTTATTCCATTAAGTTATGCAGGAATACTTGGGGGCATGACCACTCTTGTGGGTTCAAGTACAAACATTATTGGAGCAGGGGTCGCTAGAGACCTTGGTATAGATAATATCAGTTTCTTTTCTATAACTATTCCCGGTTTAGCAATCGCCATACCAGGATTAATATTTGTATCATTTTTATTACCAAAATTAATGCCTAAAACAAATAAGTTATCCTCTAGTTTCTTAAATCAGGAACAAAAATTTATGGCTCAAATTGAAGTATCAGAAAACAGTGAATTAATAGGGGAAATAACAAAAAATGGGCAATTTGATAAGTTAAAAAATATAAACATCCTACTTATACAAAGAGGGGAACACGCTTTCTCTGCTTTTCAATCTGTTCCTATAGAACAAAATGATATAATTATAGTTCAAGCAGACAGAAAAAGTCTGGAAAATGCTTTGAACATTTATGGTAAGCAATTACATCCAAATTTTTCAGAAGAATTAGAAGAAAAACAATTAGAAGAAAAAAGCGATACTTCCGAAGAACAAATTTTGGTTGAAGCTTTAATCTCTCCAGATTCAAGGATGTCAGGTCGGGATTTAGAGGAGACTAGATTTAGAAAACTTACAAATTGCATAGTACTGGGTATAAAAAGAACATCTAGAATCTTTAGAGAACAGATTACAGATATAGTTTTAGAACCAGGAGATGTATTATTAGTCCAGGGCACTAAAAATGCTGTAGAAAATTTAAAAACCAGCAGAGATGTTATTTTACTTGATTATACAACTTCTCATTTACCAAGAAAAAAATTTGCACGCAGATCAATAATTATATTTTTTATTACAATTTTTACTATAGCAACTGGAATTATACCAGCTGTAGCGGCAGCTATGATTGGGGCGGCAGCTATGATAGCATCTGGAGCACTATCAGCAGAACGCGCCATTAATTCTCTCGATAGACATGTGTTTTTAACAATTGTATCAATGTTAGCTTTAAGTCACGCAATTTTAATGACAGGTCTATCTGAATATGGCGCTTTACAAATAATTCAAGCTACCAATAATTTAAGTCCTGCCACTACTCTATCAATATTATTTTTAGTAATCTCAATTCTTACAAATTTTTTAACAAATAATGCAAGTGCTGCTTTATTTATGCCTTTAGGAATATCATTATCTAGCAGCTTAAATATAGACCCCTTAGCTTGCGTAATAACTATCATTCTTGCTTCTAATTGTTCTTTTGCAACTCCTTATGGCTATCAAACTAACTTATTAGTTATGGCTCCAGGAAATTATAGATTTATCCATTTTTTAATAGGAGGAATTCCTTTAACTATAATTGCTTGGCTAGCTTATAGTATTTTTGTCCCTTGGTATTATGGTATTTATTAATCGCTTAATTTGGTGTAGAATGATTCTATGTCTATAAATGTAAAACATCCTCTTCAAGTTTTTTATGGAACTTCTGCCCAAGATTGTCATTATATTCCATCAAAAAAAGAAAAAAAAATAATTACACAAATAACAGGCCCAGATGCTAATAAATTAAATTTTTTATTAAGTATTGCTGGTTTTAGAAGATCACACAAGACTGCCTATAGACCTGCTTGTAATTCTTGTGATGCATGTGTTCCAGTAAGAATTAATGTAAAAAATTACTTTCCAAATAGATCTCAAAAAAGAACACGCAAAGCTGCAAAAGATCTTTTTTGTGTTGAAAGGCCACCTATTGCAACAAGAGAACAATATGAACTATTTTTAAGATATCAAAAAGTTCGCCATAAGAATAGTGAAATGGCAGATATGGGATTTAATGAGTACAGAGCAATGATTGAAGACACTAGTGTGGAAACAATTTTAATTGAATTTAGAGATAAAAAAAACACCTTAATTGCAGCAAGTTTAACAGATATTCTTGAAGATGGTCTAAGTGGTGTTTATAAATTTTTTAATCCTGAAAGAAAAAAATTAAGTTTAGGTACATGGATTATTGACTGGCATGTTCAAAAATGTCTAGAGAGCGATTTAAAATATGTTTATTTAGGTTATTGGATTTCAGGCTCAAGTAAAATGTCTTATAAAAGTAAATTTACTGGTTTAGAAAAACTAGAAAAAGGAAAATGGATAAATTTTTAAGAATTAAATTTTAATAAGGAGCAAAATGTGAAAAATATAAATAAAAAAATAAACAGAAGAAATGTGATTATTGCAGCATCTGCTATAACAGGTAGCGCTCTTTTAGCTTCTTGTGATGATAAAATAGATGGTGGCACTCCTGATAAGCCTAAAGAATCAACATCTATTTCAAAAAACATTATACAATGGAGAATGGTGACTTCGTGGCCAAGAGATTTTCCTGGAGGAGGAACCGGTTCACAGAACTTAGCAAAAAGAATTACTGAAATATCTGATGGAAGATTAGAAGTAAAAAACTTTGCAGCAGGAGAACTAGTTCCTGCATTTGAAGTTTTTGACGCGGTTAGAGAAGGTACAGCTCAATGTGGGCATGCTGCTCCTTACTACTGGATAGCAAAACATAGATCTATCCCTTTTTTCTGTACAGTTCCGGGAGGAATGACAGCATCAGAAAAAGCTGCTTGGATAATATACGGTGGAGGACAAGAGCTTTGGGATCAAATTTACGGTGAATTTGGACTTAAGGGTTTCTTGGCTGGGAATACTGGTGTCCAAATGGGGGGATGGTTTCAAAAAGAAATTAATTCTCTAGATGACTTTAAAGGTATAAAAATGAGAATGCCAGGATTAGGCGCAGAAGTGGTAAATAGAATGGGAGGAACGGCTGTAAATATGCCTGCTGGTGAAATTATGCCAGCACTTCAGTCCGGTGTAATAGATGCTGCAGAATGGGTGGGACCTTGGAATGACTTAGCTTTAGGTTTTTATAAAGTAGCAAAATACTATTATGGACCAGGTTTTCATGAAGGTGGAACAGCCAATGAATTATTAGTAAACAAAAAAGAGTATGAGTCTCTTCCCAATGATTTAAAATTAATTGTAAAAACATGCTGTCATGCAGCCGCTACTGAAGTGCCCGCAGAATACTTTGCATATAGTGGAGTGTCTCTTGATATTCTTAAAAGGGATCATCAAGTTGATGTAAGGTCTTTCCCTCAAGATGTAATAAAAGAGATGTTCCTAATTTCTAGACAAGTAGTAGAAGAAACTGCTTCACTAGGAGATATACATGCAAAAACATATGAGAGTTGGATTAAGTTTTTAAATCAATCAATGGAATATCAAAAGTATGGAGATTATGGTTTTATGAGAGATCGAGCTATGGCATATGAAAATATTTAATAATTTAAAGGAGATGTTTTTATGAAACAAATTACAAGACGTAACATAATCAAATCCTCATTAGTAGGGACAGGAATTGCCTCAATTTCTGCTCCTGCTATAGCCCAAAATACTATTAAATGGAAGATGGTTACAACATGGCCTAAAAATTTTCCAGGTCTCGGGACAGGCGCACAGCGAATTGCAGATACAATAACTTCTATGTCTGAAGGAAAGTTGAATGTTAAACTTTATTCAGCTGGAGAACTTGTTCCCCCATTTGAATGCTTTGACGCTGTTAGACAAGGTACTGCTCAGATGAGTCACGGTGCAAGTTATTATTGGATTAATAAGAATAGATCTACACCATTTTTTGCTACCGTTCCTGGAGGTCTAACCGCTCAAGAACATGATGCATGGATTCATTTTGGAGGAGGGCAAGAACTTTGGGATGAATTATATAGTGAATTTAATTTAAAAGGTTTTTTAGCAGGTAATTCTGGGGTTCAAATGGGAGGATGGTTTAAGAAAGAAATTAACTCGCTAAAAGACTTTAAGGGCCTTAAAATGAGAATGCCTGGTTTAGGGGCAGAAGTAATTAATAGAATGGGAGCAACTGCTGTTGCGCTTCCAGGAGGTGAAATAATGCCTGCCCTACAATCTGGAGCAATAGATGCCACTGAATGGGTAGGCCCATATAATGATCTTGCTTTTGGTTTTTATAAGGCTGCAAAAAATTATTATGGACCTGGCTTCCATGAACCTGGAACTCACACAGAATGTATTGTAAACAAAAAAGAATTTGATTCTCTTCCTTTACACCTAAGACACATTGTTGAACACGCCTGCGTTTCGGAAAACAATAGAATGTTGGCAGAGTTCACAAAAGGAAACAGTGTTTCTCAAAAAAAGTTAATAGAGGATCATAATGTTAAAATAAGACATTTTCCTGAAGAAGTTTATAAAGCTATGTTTAAAATAAGTAGAGATGTTGTTGCTGAAACTGCTAACGAAGGAGATATAAATAAAAGAATATATAATTCTTGGATATCTTTTAAAAACGATGTCAGGGAAAGAGCTCCATTTTCTGAGCAAGGATATATGTTGAGAAGAGGATAAGCTAATTTATTTTAGTAGGCCTACAAATAATAATTAAAATTATAGGAATTATAGAAAACCACATTATAAAGAATGTAATATTGTTTATTGCCATTATAAAACCCTCTCTTTGCCCTAATATTTCTGCAGCCAACAAAGATTTAAAATCTGGAGTAAAATTAGGCAATATAGGAAAATTATGAAATAAGCCCTGCATTTTTTGACTAGTACCTGAGAGAAGTTCAGATCCTTTACTGATAGTATTAGAAATTTCTCCATAGTATATAATTTGCATTTTATCTATATATATATTAGTCACTGCTATTGATATTGCGCCACCTAATCTAAGTATCAAATTAAACATTGAAGCAGCATTTTGTATTCCTAATTTCGGAATATAATACATAGCGATAAACTGATTGCCGATCCATAATAATTGGAAACCCACACCTCTAAATACCTGCGGCCAAAATAATTCATCGAAACCAAACTCCGATGTCATATTGACCATCCACCAGGTTCCTATAAATATAAAAATACATCCTATAAAAATTATACTTCTAGCACCTAAAATTCTTAATAATACACTTACAAATGGGCCAGTCGCCATCCAAGCTAATCCCATTACTGAAACCATAGTTCCTATTTCCCAAGGCCCTATGCCTCTAACTTCCCCCAGAAATAATGGAAGCATAAATATTGGGGCATACATAGAAATCGCAAAGACTAAAACATTTATACAGCCTATCGTAAAGTTTCTATTTTTAAATACGTACAAATCAATAACAGGATTTTTAGTTGTGAATTCTCTATAAAAAAACAAAGTAAAAGTAATAAAACACGCCACTGAAGAAAATCTTATTATAGAAGACTCGAACCAATCAAGTTCAGCTCCCTCTTCTAGAGTAATAAGAAGTAATAATAAACTGACTGCTAGAAGGATAATACCTAAATAGTCTATTTTATTCAGCAATGCTGGTTCTTTATCTCTTAGATCTAAAAATAAATAAGCCAAAACTAGTATGATTATACCTACTGGAATATTATAAAGAAACATCCATTTCCAATTGAGCATATCAGTCATCCAACCACCGACAGCAGGACCGAGAGCTATTGAAGACACTCCAATAGTTGCTGTAATAGATAAAATTATAGGAATTTGTTTTTTGTCAAATAAAAGATATATACATGAAAAAAGTAAAGGCATTAAGCTGCCTCCTGTAAATCCTTGCATTGCTCTAAAAGCTACCATTAAATAAAAATTATTTGTTAAGGCGCAACCTAAGCTAGCTAATAAAAAGCCTGATAAACCTGCCAAAAACAATACTCTTATTGATATAACTCGCGATAACCAACCGGCAAAAGGAATAATAACCACCTCTGCCATTAAATACGCAGACATCATATAAGAAATTTGATCTATTTCTACATTTAAAGCCCCTTGTAGATGTCTAAATGAAGAACCAACTATTTGCATACTTACTACATTCAGAACAAAGCCGAATTGTATGATAAGGAACATTCCTAAATTTTTATAATTCATCGCATTTATATTTTTTTTAAATTAAAAGTGATTAAATTGATATTATATTATTGTAAAAGCAAGTGTTATTATTTAAATACTATATTGCAATAATTACAGAGGTAAAAATGAATAATGAAATAGAGGTATGGGGTCATAAAACTTATAGACCATTTAGAATATATTGGATTCTAGAAGAATATAATTTAAAATATAAAAGCTATAAGATTGGTTCCCGTACTGGAGAAACACAAACTGCTGAATACCTAGAAATGAATCCAAAGGGAAAAATTCCTCTATTCAGACATAATGAAATATTTATTAGTGAAAGTGTGGCTGCCATGAACTATGTTGCAAATAACTTTGAAAAGCCTTTGGATTTTTTTATTCCCACTACACCAAAAGAAAAAGCTAAAGTCGATGAATGGTCTTATTTTTGTGCAATGGAACTTGACGCTTTAAGTATTTATATTTTAAGAAGACATGAACAAGTTGAAAACAGAGGGCTTTCTAATTTATATGGAGAAGCTCCAAATGCTATAAAAACTGCCAAAGAACATTTTGCTAGAATGATAAAGGCTTGTGAAAGAGATGTTCCTAGCGAAAAATGGCTTATGGGAAATAGTCCTAGTTGTGCTGACATTATGTTTATAAGCTGCCTACAAGTAGCAAAATTATTTAAAATTCAAATTGAAAGTGATAAAATTGTGTCTTATCTTGAGAGATCTGTAAAAAGGAAACAACTTATTAATGCAGAAAGCCAAACCTTCGGGGAATAACTCTTAACTGAACCATAAATGAGCAATGAAATGAAAAACATGGGACCTCTATCCGGAATAAAAGTCGTTGACCTTACTGCTATGGTGTCAGGACCTTCTGCAACCATGTATTTAGCAGATCAAGGTGCTGATGTTATTAAAATAGAGCCTTTAGAAGGTGAATTGATGCGTAAAGTAGGCAAGCATTATAACGGCATGACTAATTCCTTTCTTTGTTGTAATAGAAGCAAGCGCTCTCTTACTCTGAACTTAAAAGATGAAAAAGGAATAGAGATATTAAAAAATATCATAGCAGATGCAGATGTATTTGTTCAAAATTTTAGGCCAGGTGTATGTACAAGAATGGGATTAGGTGAGCAAGAATTAAGAAAAATATCACCACAAATTATCTATGTTTCTATTAGTGGGTTTGGAGAAGAAGGCCCATATTCAAATCAAAGAGTTTATGATCCTATTATACAAGCTTTATCTGGATTAGCAGATATCCAAAGAGACAGAGATACAAAAATACCCAAAATGGTAAGAACAATCATACCAGATAAAACAACTGCCTTAACCGCCGCACAAGCCATAAGTTCAGCATTATTTTATAGAGAAAGACATGGAAAAGGACAACATATAAAATTAGCTATGTTAGATGTTATGATTGCATACTTGTGGCCAGAAGGAAGTGCTGCATTATCATTTATAGGAAAGGAAGGTGATCCTACTGATGGACAATTAGGCTTAGACTTGGTTTATAAAACAAAAGATAATAAATATATTACTGCAGGAGCTGTTACAGATAAAGAATGGATAGGAATATGTAAAGCTATGGACAGAAAAGACCTTCTTATAGATAAAAGATTTATATCAGCTAGGCAAAGAGTAATTCATAAATCTGAAAGAAGACAAGCTATTGCAGATGAAATATTGAAGCATAATGCACACACTATTTTAAAAGAATTTCATAAAAATGAAGTACCTGCTGCGCCGATTTTATCAAGAACTGAAATATTAAAAAATGAACAAGTAAATAAAAACAAAATAATAGAAATTCATACAAGTAAAATTTTTGGAAAAGTTAGATCACCCAGACCAGCAGCGATTTATTCTGAATCTACTACAAAAATAAATAGGCTTGCCCCTTTATTAGGTGAAAATTCATATGAAATACTTGAGGAAATAGGAATAAAAAAGACTGAGATTGAACAACTTATAAAAAATAAGATAACATCAATCGTTTAATTAATTATTACAATTTCTATCACTTACTTTATCTTCCATTTTTGTTTTACACAAAATGGCATTGGAAAAAATTGCATCCTTTGATGATAAGTGGGGTAAATTTGCCAAGGTAAAATTCACCTTAAATAAATTAGCACCGCTTAATATACTACCTTTTAAGTCGGCTTTATAAAATATAGATCTTCTCAAACTAGAATTTGACAAATCCACATTTATTAAATTTGAATTTGAGAAATTAGTATTGCGAATAATTGCTTTACTTATTACTGATCCTTGTAAGTTGCTATTCTCAAACAAACATAGACTCATCCGAGATTCACTCAAATTTACATTTGTCATTGAAGTATTAGTCAAGTCTGATCTGCGTAAATCAGTATTTTTCATAATTGCATTATCAAATTTTGAAAAATTCAACTTTGTTCCATGTAAATCAGCGGAAGATAAATCAGAATTTTTAAAGCTGGCATTGTTGATTATTGAAGAAGTTAAATTTACATCTATCAGTATAGCGTCTTCTATTACTGCATTATCTAATAATGTGGAAGGCATATCTGCATTAGTAAGATTTGCTCCTGATAAAATTGTATTACTTAAATCAGAATTAGCCATTTTAACATTCTTAAGGTTAGCACCACTTAAATTAGAATATGATAAATTTGCTTGATCTAGGTAAGCACCTTCAAGATTAGCTCCAGTTAAGTCACAATTTTTACAGCTTCCTGTCGCTTTAAGTTTTTCCAAATCAGAATTATCAAAACCATAAGAAATACTTGAATTAATTAAAATAAGTAAAATAAAGAATAACTTAGATAATCTAATGTTTTCCATATAATTTCTCCTAAGTGGTGGGCGATATTGGATTTGAACCAATGACTTCCACGATGTCAACGTGACACTCTACCCCTGAGTTAATCGCCCTTAAATATATCCCAAATATATTTTATTGAATATATCAAAATATTAAGATTATAATACTATGACAATAGTATAAATGGAAAACTACTTTCATAATAATTTATTCAAATAGAGACAACAAAAATTATGAAATCTATAGGTAACTTTGACTTTATTATAGTTGGTGCTGGCTCTGCAGGATGTTTATTAGCTAATCGACTCAGCAATAATAACAAATATAATGTTCTACTAATTGAAGCAGGTAAAAGTGATAACTATGTGTGGATAAACATACCAGTTGGATATCTTTTCTGTATTGGCAATACAAGAACTGATTGGTGTTTAAATACAGAGAAAATTCCTGGACTCAATAATCGTTCAATTGCTTATCCTAGAGGAAAAGTTTTAGGTGGATGCTCTTCAATTAACGGAATGATATATATGCGAGGACAAGCATTAGATTATGATACTTGGAGACAAATGGGTAATGAAGGATGGGGATGGGAAGATGTTTTACCATTATTTAAAAAATTTGAAGATCATTGGAAAGATAATGATAATATGCATGGTACAGGTGGAGAACTAAGAGTTGAAAAACAAAGGCTAGAGTGGGATATATTAGGAGCCTTCCAAAATTCTTGTGAAGAATATGGTATTAGCAAAATTCACGATTTCAACAAAGGTGACTATGAAGGAAACTCATATTACGAAGTAAATCAAAAAAAAGGGGTTAGATGGAATGCAGTTAAAGGTTTTCTTAAACCTATAAAAAATAGAAAAAATCTTACAGTAATTTCTGAAACTCAAGTTAAAAGAGTTTTGTTCCGAGACAAGCGAGCAATAGGTGTAAATGTATCAAATAAAAAAGAGAATTTTAACATATTTGCAGATAAAGAAGTTATACTAACCGCAGGCAGCATCCACTCACCTCAATTACTTCAAGTTTCAGGAGTTGGACCTAAAAATCTTTTACATCAATTAGGAATCGATATCGTAGTAGAAAATAATTTTGTAGGAAAAAACCTCCAAGATCATTTGCAAATAAGAAATATTTATAAAATTAAAAATGCCAAGACACTAAATGAGCAATACCAAAATATTTTTAAAAAAATGAAAATGGTATTAGATTATGTTTTTTTAAAACGAGGCCCTTTGACAATGACCCCAAGTCCGCTAGGAGTGATTACTAAGAGCGATCCTAGTCAAGCTCAAGCAAATCTTCAATATCATGTTCAACCTTTAAGTCTGGACAAATTTGGTGAACCTCTTCATCAATTTCCTGCAATAACTGCTAGTGTTTGTAATTTAGCACCTGAATCCAGAGGGTTTGTAGAAATTAAAAGCCCTGACATTTCTATTCCTCCTTCAATACAACCAAATTATTTATCTACTCACAATGACAGAATTGTTGCAGCTAATTCTATTAGATTAACCAGAAATATAATGTCCCAACCTTCCATGGCTAAATATTTTCTTGAAGAGTTTAAACCAGGCAGTGATATTGTTTCTGATGAAGATTTAGCTTTAGCAGCAGGAAATATATCTTCAACTATGTTTCATCCTGTAGGAACTTGCAAAATGGGTGGCGATAGCAGTAGTGTTGTAGACGATAAGTTGCTAGTGCACGGCACTAAAAGTTTAAGAATAGCGGATGCATCTATTATGCCAATAATTACGAGAGGGAATACCAATGCCCCAACCATGATGATAGCAGAAAAAGCTTCACAGCTTATTCATAAGAAATATTTTTAATTTAGAAAATAAATATATAAAAAATTATTAGAATCCACACAAAAACAAAAAATTTTATTATATTATCTTTCAAAAGAATTTCTGTAGGATCGCCAGAAAAATTTCCGTTATAGCATAGTTGAAAATACCTAATAAAAATTATAATTATTGGAGGAATACTTATCCATATTAAATTACTCTGATGTCTTTCTATTACTTTGTTATCAAAAGAAAATATTATATAGCTCAATATTGTAAATGCAATACACATAGATAAAGATAAAAACAATATTTTTTTATTCCAATTTATAGCTATTTTTTTATAATTTTTTTGTATTTGACCAAATCTCTTTCCTAGTGCCAACGATAATGACCCAAATGCGACTATAATAATTGTCCAATAACTTTGTTCAACAGATACGGCCAATCCTCCAGCTATTATTCTTAATATAAAACCTAAAGAAATTATAATAACATCTAAACCTGGAACAAATTTTAATTTAATAGAATATAAAATATTAATAATCACATATGATAAAATAATATTCAAAATTTCAGGTATTAAGAAAATGGAAAGTACTATGCTAATTATAAATAAAACTGATGAAAGTATAGTACCATTTTTTCTAGAAATTTTCTTGGTTGCTATTGGCCTTAAATTTGTTCTTTCATCTAATTTATCTCTTTCGGCATCCATCAAATCATTAAAAACGTAAATAGAGCTTGAACATATACAAAAACAAAAAAATGCAAATATGGAAGCAAGCCACATTTCAAAAGTATTTGCTTCCAAAGCTGGAGGGACAAAGACTGTTGGAGCAAAAATTATAAAATTTTTAACCCAATGTTTGGGTCTAATTAATTTTAAATATAACATAAACATAAAAACTTATTCCGTTGATTTTAAAACCATGATAAAAAAACATGTATATGTCTTTAGAGTAAAGCTAAGACAAAAAATTGCAAAGCAATTGGTAAGTAATTTATGAAATACTTAATATTATTATTGAATTTATTAATATATATAATTTCCCCGATTTTTAATCCGGCGTTTTCGAATGAGTCATGCTTAAAATCAATAGAATTTCCTTTATGTATCTATACTGATAAGAAGCTAGAATTTATTATATTTAGAAACGAAAAAGAAGTAGGCTGGCATAATGTAGTCTTTGAAATTTCTGATGAAATAATTACAGCCGAAACTAATGCTTATGTTAAAGCCCCATACCTTTTAGTATTTGACTATGTTATGGAATATCACTCTGTATCTAAGTGGCATAAAGGAAAATTAATTAATTTAGTGGCGTCTTTAAATGACGACGGGGATGAATATGAGATAAGCATCACTAAAGACTCTGATGGAAAAATGACAATTTCTGGGAAAGAGGAAAAATTTATAATAGAAGAAAATATTTTGCCAACTGAACACTGGCATCCCGAAGAGAGAAATGCAAGTAAGTTAATTAATACCCTTAATGGAGAAATAGTAAATGTGATTTCTACCCAAATAGATGAGCAGACATGGTACTTAGAAGGAGATATAAAATATGAAATTACTTATGACAAAGACCTCAAATGGACAGGACTAAAATTCAATGCTGATGAAGATGATATTATAGAATATATTTGTAAAAATTGTAAATAAAATTACTTAACAAAATTATATTATTATATGAAACTTTCCTTAAGTAATTCCATAAGAGTATTAATTCGTTTAGCATTTACTCCAAAATCACTTTTACCAATTCTAGAAGCTGATCTTGCATCAACCTTTACATCACCAGACACCAAAGTTTCTATCCTAACTATGATATCATCTTTAAAATTATACCAAAAACTTGTGTCTACTGCTTCTATGATCCCTTCTTTTTGATTTGAATAAACAATTTCTAAACCCATTAAATCAAAAATTTCTAATGTTTTATTAAATACCACAATTTGCTCTTGAGAAATTAACAAAGGTTTTAAAGTGTTATAGGGTTGTTTAAAACCTCCAAATTTTTGTAAGTAAAGATTATTGTCGCTAGAATTTTTTTCATCATGTTTAGAATATTCGTGGAATTTTAAATAATTTACATAATCTGTGGAAACATCATTTATAAAAGGATTAGATTTTAATTCCAAATTATAATTATAAAAAACGATCACTATAAAGGTACTTAAAGCCCCACTAGAAAGCATCAAAAGAAAGTTTAAAGGACCCCTCTTCCTCCCTGACAAATAACCTACAGAAATTAATGAAAAGCAAACCGTAAATATAGAAAAATAAACTGCCCATTTATTTAAGCTCAACAAAGAAAAGCCTAAACCCCAATATCCACCCTTATAACCAAAAACGCCACATAAAAGCAATAATAAGGATACGAAGGTAAATAAAATCGCAAGACAAGCTAAAATACTCACACTGTGAGATGTTTTTTTGAGAGCAAAAGTAATAATAGCCTCCCTTATTAAATTTACTTTTTTAAAATTCTAATGATACACTCTTTTTTTATGAAAAGTTAATCATTAATTTTAATTATAGAATACATAGTAACTTTATTTTAACAATGAATCAAATTTCAAATAAATCCAAGGCTTTTTTATGGATGCTAGGAACAACTCTTTCTTTTTGTTCTATGGCGCTATGTATTAAAGAACTATCGATCAATCATTCTACTTTTGATATTCAAAGTTTAAGAAATATATTTTGCATATTTATTCTCCTAATACCATTCCTAATGAAAAAAACTAGTTTTAAAACATTACAAATGAGAAATAATTTATTTAGAAATTTTTTCCATTTTATAGGTCAATCTGGATGGACATTTGGATTAAGCGTACTTCCAATGAGCACAGTATTTTCAATAGAATTTACAATGCCAATATGGGGTACTTTTATAGCTGTACTGTTCCTTAAAGAAAAAATAAATTTAACTAAATTAATTTTCCTACTAATAGGCTTAATAGGAACTGTTATTATATTATCTCCAAGTAAAAGTTCTTTTAATGAGTATGCAATAATAGTGCTTGCGGCAGCAATTTCTTATGCAATTGCTCACAATTTTACTAAAACACTTACAAAAACAGATAGTATAATATCAATTTTGTTTTGGATGTCTTTAATTCAGCTACCTTTATCTATTTTTTGCGGCATATTTTATGGAGGTTTTAAATTGCTTTATTTTAGCGAGCTACCCTTAATACTTATTTTTTCAGCAACCTCTCTCTTGGCTCACCTTTGTCTGGCAAAATCACTAAAATTAGCAGACGCTTCTTTTGTGCTTCCTCTAGACTATATCAGATTACCCATAATCACCGCCATCGGTTGGTATATGTACAGCGAAAATATTTCTTTAAACATTATAATAGGCAGTTTATTTATTATAATTTCTTCGATAATCTCATTAAAAAGAAACTAAACTCTCGAGGCACTTTAATGCCTCGAAAATTAAAAAAATTAATTATTTAAACTACCTTCAAATTATCAGCAGAAGTCTTACCATTTTGTCCTTCTACTAGCTCATACTCAATTTTATCACCTTCATTAAGAGTATCGAGACCAGCTCCTTGAACCGCAGTAATATGAACAAAAGCATCTTTAGAACCATCTTCTGGACTAATGAAGCCGTATCCTTTTTTAGGATTAAACCACTTAACAACACCTACAGGCATATCTTTTCTTTCCTTATATAAAATTTTTGGAGATTTGAAACATAAATCTTTATATTAACTGGATAAAAACTCCTTGTTGGCTAATATAGCCTCTTAAAAAAACCGCTTTAAAAAGCGGGTGCGGCCTGGTCTCCAGTTAACCCCCATTTATCCGCTCATTTAATATACAATAAAATATGCTTCTAATCAAATATACTTTTATATAAAACACATTTAAGTACTTTTTATTTCTTTTTTGAACCTTTATTCATTCTTTCTTTTGCTTCTTCAATCAAGCTCTTAGTTTCGCTATTAGACAGATTTAATAATACTTGATCCTGTTCATATAAGCCAAAATCGTTTGTATTTCCATATTGTCTGTTTATAGATTCTTTTACCATTTGTTGAGCCACTAAGGGTTTTTTTGACATATCTTTTGCCATATTAAAGGCAGATAAAAAAGGGTTTTGTTCTAATTTTTCGCACAAACCCCAGTCATAAAATGTTTTAGAATCTAATTTTTTACATGCTAAAGCAATGAGCTTAGCTTTTGCAGGTCCTACTAGAGATACTAATTTCGGAATACTTCCCCATGAATAAGTTATACCTAATTCAACCTCAGGAGCCCAAATAGATGCTTCATATGAACAAATTCTAAAATCGCAAGATAATGCGAGTGACAAGCCTCCTCCTACACATACACCTTCTATGGACGCTATAGTAATTTGAGGAATATTAGTCCATCTATTGCACATTTTTAAGCCTAATCTGTTATGTCGCCTAGCCTCAATAAAACTTTTATCTTTTGAAAAAGAGGAGTTTTCTGTAAGATCATTTCCTGAAGAAAAATTTCCATTACTTCCAGATAAAATTACTGTTGATATGCTAGAATTATCTGAAATTTCCTCTGCTAAATCTATTAAAGCAATTTTAACATCTTCAGATAACGCATTTTTCTTTTTAGTATTATTTATTTCAACAAAAAAAATACTATCTTCTAAGAATGAAGTGTTGATTAACTTTTTAGGCATTTATTAATTCTCGTTAGTTATTTTTCCTTTAGCTTCAGGAAAAACCCATAAACCAATGATCATTAAAAGCATTACTGTCAATATAATCCATAAATATTGACCATTGGTATTTATATACTCGTATATTGAAGTTAAAAGAGAAATAATTATAACCATTAATGTCAAAAAAGTTTTAGTTTTTGTAGGCATAAAAATTTAATCTTTTTTATTTTTCAAAAATTCTTCATTATAGCCATTAAAAATATGACCCAATAAACCTCTTTTAAGGTCTGATGACTTAAATAGCCAGTCTGCTATAGGAAAAGTTAAATTCATATTCCACTTCGTCATTACTCCCATATCATGGTGAGCAGCGTGATGCCTTCTAAGAGTATTGACAAAAGGCATATTTCTTAGAAATCTATTATCACCAACATGACAACAAAAATGCATAAATTCATAAATTAAGTACATTGAGGTGGTAGTAGATATAAACAACCAACCTACGTTACTAGAAAAAATCATAGATAAAACTATTAGTCCTGGAATTGACATGAAGGTAAAAATAATTAAAGCATATGGGGGAAAGAATGTTACTCTCCAATCATGTGGACCAGCAAACCTCATTTCATTTTGATCAAAAAATTGATGATGTTGTTGAGTATGCCTAGAATAAATTGCCCTAGCTCCAGGAAAATTTTGAGGCTTGTGCATTACATATTTGTGAATAGCCCACTCAAAAATATTACACAAAATAAAAGTAATAGGTACAACTACCCACTCCCACAAAGTAATTTGGTTTAAATGAGCAATATAGAAGTACATCAAAAGGGCGCCGATGGAATAAATTATAAACACATGGAGAAATCCGTTATACCATCCATCTATTTGTTCTCTATATAGTGCTCTGAACTTTACTAATTTCTCGTTAGAACTAATATCTTTTAATTCCATAAAATTCCCCAAAAATTAGTTTTAGTTTGCTTTAAAAATATAAAAAAGTAAACTTTTAAGTATGAAAAAAAAAAAAATTTTAATATTAGGCGGTGGTGGTTTTATAGGAAAATGGTTAAGTAAATCCTTCTCCAAAATAGATTGGAAAACTTCAATAATTGATCCTCACATTGATAAAAAATACAAAGATGATTATTTAGCCGATAATATACATAAATTCAGCATTAACGATAATAAGTTGCTAACAAAATGCATAAATTCTGAAAATTGGGACTATATAATATTTTTAGCCGCTTGGGGAGGTAAAGGCAATGGTTTATTAAAAGCCGCCAATGAGAATTTTAATAGCTCTATAGAAGTAAATGTAAAAGGTTTTGCAAGCTTACTAGATAAGGCAAAAAAATTAAAAAATACTAAAATTTTATGGTCTAGCTCTACTGTTGTTTATGGGGAAGAAAAGGAATATTACAATGGCAAGGTAAAAGAAAGTTCTTCCCTGTTTCCTATAACATATTATGGTTTAACAAAAACTTTAGCAGAAAAAGTAGCAGAATATTTTATTAAAGAGCATAAAATGCATATTTCAGGATTGAGATTACCTATAGTAATAGGACCAGGCTTAGAATACAGGGGAGTAGCAGCCGGTATTTCTGACATGGCAAGAGCTATAAAATTAAAAAAATCTGTAACTATTGATATGCCAAATACACCACTAGATTTAATTTATATAAAGGATGTATCAAATATATTTATAGAAATGATTCTTACCAACAATACTCTTAAACCAATATATAATGTCCCTTCATACAGAATTTATGCAAATGAAATTGCTGATATGTTTAATAAACTAGCAAACAATTCATATATAAAAATAAATAAAAATAGCGTTGGGACTACTTACCCTAAAATGATAAGCAGCTCTTTAAAAAAAGATATTAGCTACGTCATAAAATATGATTTAAGAAAAAGTGCTTTAGATTGGCTTAAGGAATTAGAATAATTTAAGAAAAATTACAACTTACCTTACCCAAATCTTTAAAATCCATCAACACCTCGTCTCCTGGAACAACAGAAAAAGGTTTTATACAAGTTCCAGTTAGAATGATTTGTCCTTTTAGAAGTACATTATTATACACACTTAATTCATTTACAAGCCAAGATAAGGCATTTATTGGGCTACCTAAAACATTGCTTCCTAAACCTTTGCAAAATAATTTTCCATTTTTAAAACAATCTACTTCAAAATTTTTAAAATTTATATTTTTAAAATCTTTTATAGGATTGTTGCCTATGAGAAATTCACCTGCGCATGCATTATCAGCTATTAAAATATTTTCTCCTTTTTTATTATAATCCAATATTCTTGTATCAGGTAATTCTATTGCAGCAAATGCATATTCCATGTTTTCTAAAACTTCTTCATCACTATATTTTTTACTTCTCGGAGCAAAATCACTCAAAACTTTAAAAGCAAATTCTGCTTCTACTACTTTCATAAAATTATTTTTTAAAGAAATATTATCTTCAGAAAAAAACTGTCTCTCTTTAATCAACCTTCCTACCATAGGTCCATTAACCCCCACATGAATTTGACCTTCTTTACTTGTAGCTGCTATTTTCCAACCCGAAAGTGTTTCTTTACTTTTTATCTCATAGCACTTTTGAATTTTATAAGATTCTTCTTTATTTTGTGGAATAACAGAATTATCCAATTTTTCTCGAACAATTTTATTTTGCCAAGAATTCCAAAAATATTCTTGTTTTTTTTCCAAATCCTTATTAAGCAATTCAATTTCTCCTTAAAAATTATCCCTTTTTATTATCAGACCCTAAAGATATTGATCTTATATGGCTAGTATCTTTGGGTTGGGCTCCATAACCACTTATTAAGTGTTCACTGCCCTCTACAACTGTATTTTGTAGAATGCCTAAATCTTCAACTTCAACTTTTACTATTGATCCTGGATTTACTGGTCTGGAATTCGCTGGAGTACCTGTAAGTATTATATCACCTTTTTCGAATGTAATAGATCTAGAAAGATCTGAAAGGAGGTACTCTGGACTCCAAATCATATCATTTGTGTTTGCCTCCTGAACTATTTTATCGTCTACATAAGTTTTTATATATTTTCCTTTATAATCCCAACCGATGCATAATTCAGGCCCTACTACCCCCAATGAATCAGTCCCTTTAACCCTAACCATACTATTTTCATCTGTTTCCCTAAAATCATGCAAACCAAAATCATTAGCTATTGTATATCCCCAAATGTAATCAGCTGCTTCTGAAATTTGTATATTTTTTGCTTTTTTTCCTACAACCAATGCAATCTCCCCCTCATAGTTCAAAAATTTACATCCTTGTGGTCTTATTACATTCTGCAAATGACTATTAATACACGATGCTGGTTTCAAAAAATAAGTGGGAGCTTCAGGTTGTTTTCTTTCAAGTTCATTTAGCCTACTTTTGTAATTCAAATGTATGCAAACTATTACTTTCGGAACAGTAGGACATAAATGAATAGAATCATTGAGAACAATTTTTTTTCCATCAATGTCAAAATACTTACCATTTTCTCCTTCTAATACTTTTTCTTCATTTTCAATAATTATTCTTCTAATTGTTTTCATATTTTTTAACCAAAATTACACTTGTTAAATAAAGATTGATAATATATGTGAATTAATTAAAAATAAATTTTTTACTTAATTTTTAATTAAAAAGTTTATAATACGTATGTTATACTTTTTTTAAAAGGGGGATATATGAGAGTTGTATTAGTTTTTATTTTTTTTGGTCTAATTTGTTCCTGCTCTGTATATGATACAGTAAAAGAGAATGCTAGTGATGCTTATGAATGGTCTGTAGATAAAAAAGACCAAGCTGTAGAAGCAATAGAGGAAGCCGTTTCCGAGTAATGTATTTTGGAAGAATTTATGGGAAAAATTTTAACAAATAAAGAAGTAGAAAATTATCATAAAAATGGTTTTTTCTTTCCTGTCAGAGTGATGAGTCCTAAAAATGCAAATTTTTATAGACGTAAATTAGAAGAATATGAAGGTAGTCAAGGTCCACTTAGTGGGAATGATAGACATAAAACACATCTTTTATTTACCTGGATAGATTCTCTTGTCAGGCACCCACAAATTTTAGATGCAGTGGAAGATATAATTGGACCAAATATTTTATGTTGGAGTTCTAATTTCTTTATTAAAGAAGCAAAAGACAACACTTTTGTTTCTTGGCATCAGGATTCAACTTACTGGGGTTTAGATCCAAATAATGTCATTACTGCTTGGATAGCATTATCGGATGCTTCAGTAAGTACAGGACCTATGGAAGTAATACCTAAAAGTCATATATGGAAAAACCAAGCTCATACTCAGACTTTCAATAAGAGTAATTTATTATCCCGTGGACAAGAGCTAAGCATGGATTTATCTAAAGAAGAAACTGTAATAATGCCTCTCAAAGCAGGAGAAATTTCACTACATCATATTAAATTAGCACATAGTTCTAAACCAAATAATACAGATGATCGAAGAATAGGATTAGCAGTCAGATACATTAAACCTGATGTAAAAAACAAAAATACTAATGATTCAGCTTTATTGGTGAGAGGACAAGATAAACTAAATTATTATCAACTTGAAACTCCTCCTGTAAAAGATTTGGATAAACAAGCTATCTTAAATCACAAAAAATACGCGGAAATACATATAAAAAACTTAATGAGAAACTAACTCAAGAACTCTTTCTGATAACTACATCTTTTCTTTTAAATATATCTTTATTTAAAGATAACCCGAGTCCATTACCTTCAGGAACGTCTATCATACCATCATGAATAGGTGGTAAGGTTGTTACTAAATCATTATACCAACCGTAGTAAAATGCTCTTACTATTTCTTGTAAATGACAATTATGTGTAGATAAAGCCAAATGCGTACTAGCAGTTAAAGTAATTGGACCAGTGCAATCATGAAAAGCTATTGGAATATGCCATGCTTCAGCCATTGATGATACTTTTTTTGCTTCTGAAATTCCGCCTCCCCAACTAATATCCATTATTACTTGAGATAGGCAATCTAATTCAAGTAAAGATCTATAGTCTGCTCTTGCTCCTCTAGTTTCGCCCACCGCTATAGGTGCTAAAGTAGACCTGCAAAGTTCTCCTATACTTGATAAATGATCCATAAAAACTGGATCCTCTATCCATAATAAATCAAATTCTTCTAAAGCTCTACAGATTTTAACTGCTTGCGGTCTATTCCATAAAGAATGGAGCTCAGCCATTATATCAATTTTGTTGCCGAGTGATTCCCTAATTTTTTTAAATGGTTCTAATCCTTTTAAAAGATCTTCATGAGAAATATATTGACCATTGTTTTTCTCAGCAAAAAAATCAAAAGGCCAAATTTTCATAGCATCTATTTTTTGTTCTAACAAAGATTGGGCAAGTTCAACTGGTCTATTTATAAATGCATCTAAATCTTGGTATTTTCCTTTATTATTTAAACCAAAATTTTTTGTACCTTGAACTGGCAAATTTCTTATATAATCAGGCCCAGCACAAGTATTATATACTCTAATCTTTTCTTTTACTTTTCCTCCTAGTAAATTATAGAGAGGTTTCGAGCATGCTTGACCTATTATATCCCAAAGTGCTATGTCTACAGCCGAACAACCTCTCATCTCTGCTGAAGCACCTATAAATCCAATATATCCTATAAGGTTTTTTTGGTGAGATTCTATATTCTCAGGATTTTTACCAATCAAATATGGAGCAATTATTTCATGTATATGCGCTTCAGCCGAACCAGGACCATAAAACGTTTCTCCTATTCCTACTAAACCGTCATCAGTTTTAATTTGCACTAGTAAGAGATTAGGAAATTCTCCTATTCTTATTGTTTCTATAGCAATAATTTTCATCGTATTTGTTCCCTAATAATAATTCTTAATAAAGCCCTTCTATTTCTCCATCATCATTTAAATGTATAGATTCTGCAGCTGGAACTTTAGGTAATCCAGGCATAGTCATTATAGAGCCACAAAGCACAACTATGAATTCAGCTCCAGTAGAAAGTCTCACTTCTCTAATTGGCAAACTATGGCCCTTAGGAGCTCCTTTTAAATTAGGATCTGTTGAAAAACTATATTGGGTTTTGGCTATACAAATGGGAAGGTCTCCAAACCCATCTTCTTGCATCTTTCTAAGCTGATTTCTAATATTGGTATTTGCTATTACCTCGTTTGCGCCATAAATTTCCTTAGCAATTTTTTCAATTTTTTTCCACAAAGTAATATTGTTAGGATACAAAAATTTAAAATCATCTCTTTTGGTCTTATTACATAATGAAACAACTTTCTTAGCTAAATCCTTTGCTCCTTCACTTCCCTTTTCCCAATGTTTGCATAAGCTCACTTGAATTCCTAAATTATTGCAATAGTTTTTTATGATATTGATTTCAATTTCAGAATCTGTCTTAAAGTAATTAATGGCTACTATTACCTCTAAACCAAACTTCCTTAAATTAAGAATATGTCTTTCTAAATTAGGCAGACCTCTTAGTAAATGATCTGTATTTTCAAGAGACAGAAAATTTAATTTTTGCCCTCCATGCATTTTTAATGCTCTAACAGTAGCTACTATGACTGCACATTTAGGCTGAATTTTAGCTTTTCTACATTTAATATTTAAAAACTTTTCTGCTCCTAAGTCAGAACCAAATCCAGCTTCTGTAACCACATATTCGGATAATTTCATTGCGGCAGTGGTTGCTATTATAGAATTACATCCATGTGCAATATTTGCAAAAGGACCTCCATGAATAAATGCAGGATTATTTTCTATTGTTTGGACTACATTAGGTTGAATTGCATCTTTAAGTAATGCCGCCATAGGTTTATGAGCTTTAAGATCTTTTGCAAATACTGGTTTTTTATCCTTAGTATAAGCTATAGTTATATTTCCAATTCTTGTTTGTAAATCATTTATATTTTTAGATAAGCAAAATATAGCCATAATCTCTGATGCTACAGTAATATCAAACCCATCCTCTCTTGGAAAACCATTAGCAATGCCCCCTAAGTTTATGTTTATAGAACGCAATGCTCGATCGTTAAGATCAACTACTCTTCTCCAAACTATTCTTCTAACATCTATATCTAACTTATTACCCCAATAAACATGATTATCGATTAGCGCAGATAAAAGATTATGAGCAGAAGTTATAGCATGAAAATCTCCTGTAAAATGTAAATTGATTTTCTCCATAGGAATTACTTGAGAGTAGCCCCCCCCTGCAGCTCCACCTTTCATTCCAAAGGAAGGACCTAGACTTGGCTCTCTAAGACATACAATAGTTCTTTTTCCTATTTTATTTAAACCATCAGCTAACCCTATTGAAGTAGTAGTCTTTCCTTCGCCTGCAGGGGTGGGAGTTATAGCGGTAACTAAAACTAAATTACTTTCTTTATTCTTTAAATTTTCAATATAATTTAAATTTAACTTAGCAATATGATGACCAATTGGACTAAAATAGTCCTTTTTGTCTTCCACACCAATCTTAGCAAGAACTTCTTTTATTGGTCTTAATTTTGAAGATCTTGCTATTTCTATATCAGACTTTATATTTTTCATAATCAGTTCTATAATTTATTAACTTTAAAATGTATATATAATAATAGGAAACATCTATGTCTATAATTAATGGAATGGCACACGTGGCTTTATCAGTAAGTAAATTTGAAGAATCTAAAAAATTTTATAAATCACTTCTTCCATTTTTAGGATTAAAACTTGTTTTTGATGGAAAAGATTCATTTTACCATGTGGGATCGAGAACAGCTTTAATGATTCAAAAATGTAAAAAAAAACATGATAACGATAAATTTATCCAAGGAACTGTTGGTCTGCACCACCTCTGCTTTAGAGCTAGATCAAAAGAAGCAGTAGACTCAATAGCAAAAAAATTATCAGAGATGAAAGCATACATTGACCGAGGTCCTATAGAAGGCCCTTGGGTTAATGGATATTATTACATTGTATTTGAAGACCCTAATGGAATTAGATTAGAAGTTAATTTTGTTCCTGGGTCTGGTGTACTAGATTCTAAAAATACTTTTAACCCAAGTGACTACTCATAACATGTTAAATAAGTATGAAATAGAATTCTACAATAAAAATGGATATTGCATTCCTAAATGGAAACTTTCTGGAAAGAAATTAGAAGATTTAACTATGAACGTTAATAAACTAATTTTAGAAAACCAGCATATCAGGCAAGAACAAGTGGTTTGTCCTCATATAAAAGGTGGTTCAATGGGCGAAATATTAGGCAATACTTACAAATATTTTATAAAGCTTGCTTATACTAAAGAAATAATACGTTTAGTTAGCTCTACTCTAGGAAAAAATATAATTCTTTGGGGAAGTCAAGTATTTTGCAAACCTGCAAAAAAAGGAATGTCCGTACCTATGCATCAAGATTCATATTATTGGCCAATTAATCCTATGTCTACATGTTCTGTATGGATTGCAATAGATAGATCCACTAAGATTAATGGATGCCTTAAAGTAATACCAAAATCACATAAAAAAATAGTAAAGCATGAAAAACATTTTTCTAATACTGCTTTAGATTCTGGAATATCAACTCTAGATTTCAAATACGATATAGACTACATTGAACTTGAGCCAGGTCAAATTTCTATACATGATGCAAATCTTATTCACGGATCAAACGCAAACAACTCTGGTTTTAGACGCGCTGGTATAGTTTTTCGCTATATGAATTCTAATAGTATATTTGATAGAAAAAAACACAACCACAAGCAAAAAGATGGACATATAGTCAACTATTCTCATAGACCAATTTGGTTAATATCCGGAACACCAGGAAAGAATACTTTAGTTAGAAGAAATAATTAATATATTCCTTCAGTAAGTGTTTTATCTTTATAAAGTTTTTTAATTTCATTTTGATTATATCCAAGATCTGAAAGAACTTTCTTGTTATCCATACCCCGGGTGCCTAGTGAGCTTCCAGGTTTACATTCAGATCTTGAAAACTTCCAAGGCAGGCCTGGAACTTTAATAGTTCCTCCGCTTCCATCTTTTATTTCCCTCACTATACCCCAGTGCTTTCCCCAATCACTTTCAGCAAAATCTTTCATAGTTCTCAATTTTCCAACTGCTAAACCTGCTTCCCCAACTTGTGCTTCTAAATCTTCTATAGATCTAAAAGTTGAAGCCCACGATATAACTTCTTTCATCAAATATTTGATATTTTTTCTTCTCAATTTAGGAGTTCTATATTGACTATTCTTTAAAAGATCTAATCTCCTCATCATTCTAGCATATCTTTCAAAAACAGGAGTTAAAATAGGACTAGCAGCTATTACTGCAATCTCTCCCGAAGCAAGTTTAATATAGGGAGATATTGGTGCAGAAAGAGAAAATGGTTCACTATTGTTATCATCCATACCAGCTAATTCTGCATGTGCCTTTTCATTTACTGCAATCATCGTCGCTGCTAATGAAACATCTATATGCTGACCAATTCCTGATTTTTTTACATCATGCAGAGCTGCTAAACAAGCAACCATCGCTTCAAGACCTGTATATACATCGGCGTGTGAAAAATCACTTTGCATATTTTCATAATCTCCCGATTTTATTCCTAAATGCTTAAAATTTGCATTAGCAGTTCCACACTCGGCATGAACAGTGGGAGCAAAAGCTGGCCTGCCTCTAAGTGGACCACTTTGTCCATAACCACTAACAGAGACATAAATAATTTTTTTATTAATTTTTTTTACACTTGAATAATCAAAACCAAACGCTTTTAAAGTACCTGGTCTAAAGTTTTCCGCAATAATATCTACCTTCTTACATAGTTTTGTAATTATTTCCCTTCCTTTCTCCTTATTTAAATCAAGAGATAAACATTTTTTTCCGGCATTTTGTTGAACAAAATAATGAGAAAATTTTCCTCCCACTGGAAAACCTATTCTAGAAAGATCTCCAGCATGAGGGTGTTCAACTTTTATCACTTCAGCTCCCATATCACATAGCATTTTAGTAAAATGTGGTCCTGCCAATACTCTAGTAAAATCTAGCACTTTTAATCCTTTTAACGGTCCAGCCATTATTATTTTCCTTTAAATATATTGTTAACATTTTTTCCTGCTAAATAAGAAATACCAGATTTAGCATCAGAGGACTTCAAAACTCTTTTTACAGATGTTTTCATTTCTTTATCAGCCTGAATTATTCCTTTTTGCAAACTAATATTAGCTATTTTCTTAATTTCCTTTAGCGCCACAGTCGGACCATTAGAAAGTTGTTTGGCAAAAGAACGAGCAGAATCATGCAGTTGATCTTCAGGAACTACTAAATTAATTACACCCCATTTCTCTAAAGTTTTCGCATCATACCTTCTTCCAAACATACAGATTTCTTTTGCTCTGGCTAGACCTACTCTATCCACTAGACGCTGAATGCCCCCTGCTAAAGGCATTAGTCCTACCGAAACTTCTACCAATCCTATTCTTGCAGTATCTGATGCAACTATTAAGTCACAACCCAAAGCTATTTCTAATCCTCCACCCAATGCAGCACCATTAATGGCTGCAACAGTTGGAATTTTAATTTTTTCCATTATATTTATTAATTTCATAGTATCTAACCTAGAACTAGGCTTCGATAAAAAATTAGGATCTGCTCCAGCTGAAAAATGTTTTAATTTACTTATAATTAGAAGAGATCTAGCCCCTGATTTTTCAGAATTTAAAATAGACTTATTGATAAGATCTATAAACTCATCATTTAATAGATTATTAGGAGGGTTATTAAGTGCTATAACAAATAAATCATCATCTTTTTCTATTTCTATTAGTTTGTTCTTCATTTTAGATACCCCATAAAATTTTAACAATTTTATTATATATTTGCATTTCAAACAATCATACGGTCTTGATTTCTTTTAATTTTGCTACTAGAGGGGGACATCGGTGATCATCATAATATTCTTCTTGACAGTCAAAGCAGTAAAAACATTCATTCATATTAATTTTACCTGAACTTTGAATTGCTTGAGTAGGACATGATTTTTCACATAAATGACATGGATTTCCACACTCTCTTCTCCTTTTTAAAATATTTAAAAATCTAAACTTACCACCCAATACTAAAAAAGCTCCTAAAGGACATAAATATCTGCAATAAAACCTGCTAACAAAGATCGACAAAAAAAGCAAACTACCAGCATAAAAGACATATTTAAATTCCCTATCAAATTTTAATGTGATAGCAGTTTTAAAAGGTTCCACCTCAGTAGATATTAAAGCAAGATCTAATTTATAAAACATTAAAAATATTATGACTAATAATATGATATATTTTATCTGAAGAAGATATTTATGAGTCCTTTCTTTTATTTCTAATTGTTTTATTCTTAAAGTATTTGCTAACACATTTATTAATTCTTGAAGGGCTCCAAATGGACATAACCAGCCACAAAAGAAACCTCTGCCAACTAAAAAGAATGATAATAATGTCACAATACTAATGATAGTAATTAGTGGATCAAAAACTATTACTGAATAGTTGAAATTTTCTGTTAAAAAAAGCTGTATATAGTTTAAAATATTTACTATCGTTAACTGAGCACCAACAGTCCATCCCATCCATACCAAACAAAATACTAAGGCTGTGTTTCTGAGCAAACTATAAAACCTTCTATATTTTACTAATTTATTTCTATATAAAAATATTAATGAACAAAAGATTATAAAACTTAATAAAATAAATAAATTTTTAGACTGGTTTTTCCATACATTAATCCAATCATTATTTGAAATAAATTCTTGAGTATTGGGTTTTATAATTAAACGATTGGGTGGAGTATATTTAAGGCTAGCATTAGAAAACTCTTTAGGAGTATCACTAAACTTTGAATAAAAATTTACAACTAAATTCCAACTCTTAGCTGGATCAAAAGATTCCGGGTTATCAATAAACAACAAGGCAATTTCATTAAAAAATCTAGGAGTAGAATCCTCTATGTTCCGAGTAAACATAAAATTAGTTCTATCAATAGTCCTAAAGAAAAACTTTTTTCCATTCTGTTCAATATATATTCTATCAAAATGATTTTTAGAAATTCTTTTTTTTCACAATTTTTTCTAGAAATATGATTATCGGTTTCTAAACATCTCAGAGGTGCTAATACTGAAAAGTTACCTCTAGTTGATATAAAAAAACCCATATCTTTAGAAGACCTGCCACTCCTTATAAAGTTTTTTATATATTCGGTTTTGCCAAAAATATTTCTTCCAATTCCAACCGGATTAGCATAAGAAAAATAAATATCTAAGAAAGATTCATCATCAGATTTTTCCTCATAATCTTTTTTGTATTGTATTCTTCCTTTATCGCCTTTGGTGATAAAAGAAAAATAATTTTCTAAGTATGAATCTTCATTATCGAAATTGTTCTCACGAGGTTTTTGACGAAATATATTTCCTTCATCGGTCTGATTAAACCTAGCAAACGCAATAGAGCCATCTTTCAAAAGTTCAATCCATGTTATAGGTGAATAAGATTCGTGATCTAAATACACTTCTTTATTATCAAATCCAGCAATTGACAATCTCCTAGCTACCTTATTAGCTGCAATTTTAATAGATTGATGCATTAATATAGATGTAATCGTTGCCGCACTTACACCATCTATTCTATTTATATCCTCTTCATCCTTTCTATTTATAGACAATCCTTTTATTTCTTTTTCCTGATATTGATAAATAAAGTTATGAAGCACATCTTCTTCTTGACCGCTCACAATAACATCTTGTTCATACAAAAAAAGAGGCTCTGAATGAGACAACAATTCGGAACCTAATATAACACCTTGAGGGGACATACAGACTAAGATATTGAAAGAAGTAGCAGCAAAACCAACAGATTCTGCAAAATTAGAAGTAATAAAAGCATAGCCTGTCAATTGTTCATTTTTATAAATTTCGTAAATATTTTCTTCTTGTTCATGCAAAACAATGCTTTCGACATCATTCAAAATACCTTGAACTTGAGATAAATATATCTTTGATGCTTCTTCACTACTTTTATCGGCTAATGAAATATCTATTCTAAAAATTATAAAAGAAACAAATATAAATCCTAGAATAAATCTACTTACTTTCAAGTTTATATCCCTTAAACTTTTCTCTTAAGGAGAGTTTTTGAATTTTACCAGTAGCAGTATGCGGTATTTCTTCAACAAAAACTACATCGTCTGGCATCCACCAAGACGCTATCTTATCTTTTAGATATAATAGAATTTCATCCTTACTGATAATATTTTTTTCAATAGGCACAATGATTAATAAAGGACGCTCATCCCATTTTGGATGTGGAACACCAATAACAGCTGCCTCTGATACCTTTTCATGACCTACCGCTATATTCTCTATTTCTATAGAACTAATCCATTCTCCTCCTGATTTAATTACATCTTTAGTTCTATCAGTAATTTGCATATATCCATCTGAATCAATAGTTGCCACATCACCAGTCATAAACCAACCGTCTTTGCTGTGTACATCACTGCGTTCGATATTTATGTAGCCAGAACAAATCCATGGACCTTTTATCCATAAATCACCAAAAGCATTACCGTCATTAGGTAATATTTCTCCTTCATCATCAGTAATTTTTAATTCTACACCAAACATAGGCCTACCCTGTTTTTCAGAAAGATCTAGCAATTTTTCATCATTCAAATCTGAATGTTTTGCTAAGGGTGTATTTATGGAACCAAGAGGAGAAGTCTCGGTCATTCCCCATCCATGAATAACAGTTACTCCATATTTTTTTTTAAAAATTTCCATCATTGACCTTGGACATGCCGAACCTCCTATCATACATCTTTGAAGAGGCGCTAAAGATTTTTTCGTTTTTTCTAAATAATCAAAAAGCATTAGCCATATAGTCGGTACCGCTGCCGTTAAAGTAACTCCTTCATTAGTAATTAGGTTATGAACACTTTCTCCATCCAAATGTCTTCCAGGCAATACTAGTTTTGATCCCACCATAGTAGCCACATATGGTATCGCCCAGGAGTTTGCATGAAACATAGGTGCAACAGGCATCACTACATCTCTTGCTGAAACACATAAATTATCTGGAGCGGCGGCTGCAAAAGCATGAATAATAGTGGAGCGATGCCCATATAAAACACCTTTAGGATTTCCTGTAGTACCAGAAGTATAACATAAAGAAGATGCTGTTTTTTCATCAAATTGGGGCCATTCATAATTTCCATTTTCTGAATCTAATAATTCTTCATAACAAATTAAATTTTTAATAATTGATGATTCAGGCATTTTAGAACTAGTACACAAAACTACTATTTTCTCTAAATTTTTTAAACTACTGTACATATTCTCAATTAAAGGAATAAAATCTGGGTCAATAAAAAGAAATTTGTCATTGGCATCATTAATTATAAAAACAATTTGTTCAGGATAAAGTCTAGGATTTATGGTATGACACACACTTCCTATTCCCGCCACACCATAATAAAGCTCATAGTGTCTTATATTACTCCATGCCATCGTAGCAATTCTATCTCCAATATTGGCTCCCATATTTATCAATGCTTGAGCTAGTTTTTTAGTGCGTATGTGAGTTTCTCTATAATTTGATCTTTCTTCTTCACCGCTGGTAGTTCTACTTACTATTTCGGTATCACCATGATATTTTGCGGCATATTGTATTAAAGAAGATATAAGTAAGGGTTGCTCACTCATTAATCCTTGCATTTGAATCCCCCCTATTAGATAAATAATATAAAATATAGTTTCAAAATTTTAAAAAACCTATAGAAATAGTCGAAATATTATATATCAAAAATAAATTATTAGTAGAGGATGAACAAAATGACAATAAAAATTGCTATTATTGGTTCAGGTCCATCCGCATTTTACTCTGCTCAATCACTTCTCAAATCGACTGAAGATTGCGAAATAGATATAATTGAAAAATTATTTAGTCCTTATGGGCTAATAAGGTATGGAGTTGCTCCAGATCATCAAAAAACTAAAAACGTTATAAGAGTATTTGAAAGAATATTGAACCGGGATCAAGTAGAATTTTTTGGAGGTGTAGAAATAGGAAAAACCATCTCCTTTGAAAAATTAAAACAATTTTATGATGCTATTATAATTGCTACAGGAATGGGTATTGATAGAAAATTGGGAATCGAAGGAGATAATAAATTAGGTTGCTATGGAGCGGCTGAATTTGTGGGATGGTACAATGGACACCCTGATTATAAAAATTTAATTACTCATCTTAATGGGGAGACAGCAGTTATAATCGGAAATGGAAATGTTGCAATAGATTGTGCAAGAGTATTAGCAAAAACTTCATTAGAAATGGCTTTCTCTGACATTACTGAATACTCTTCAACAACAATCCAAAATTCAAATTTAAAAAATATATACATTATAGGTAGAAGAGGACCACTAGATGCTAAATTTACTACTGTAGAAATAAGAGAAATGGGCGAATTACAAGATTGCAATAGCATTTTAGCCGATGGCACTTTATCCCAAATACCAAAAAATATAAATTTAGAAAATATAGAGAAACAATATAAAATACTCACGTCATTCCCAGAAAAAAGTTCTTTACCTACCTCTTCTGCAAAAAATAAAAATATAGAATTTAAATTTTTTTCTAAACCGATAGCCATTCTGGGCGAAGAAAATATAGAAGCCGTAAGGTTTGAGATTAACAGTGTCGATAAAAACAATAATATAATAGGAACTGGAGAAACTTTTGAAATAAAAACAAATTTACTTATCAGTGCAATAGGATATTTTGGAGAAAAAATTAAAGGAGTCCCCTATGATGAAAAAAATGGTAAAATTATTAATGTTGACAACGTTATTGATAAAAATCTCTTTGCAGCTGGATGGATAGCACGAGGTCCTTCTGGTGTGATTGGAACAAACAAACATGATGGGGATAAAGTAGCTAAACAAATCATAGAAAATATAAATCCCAGTAAAAAAGATGGCAGGGATTCACTTTTTAAATATTTAAACAATTATAAAGTTAGATATATTAATAAATTGAACTGGGAAAAAATAAATGCCGAAGAATTAAAACGAGCGCAGGGCGATGCTGCTAGAAAAAAATTCACTAATTTCGATGCAGTTTATGAATTTCAAAATAATATAATTTAATTAAAACCCTCATGATCTGAAATTTTCTTACATAAATCTTTTGATAATTTGACTGATTTATTGTTTATTTGATTAGCATTAACCCAAATTACTTCACCTGTAGCCAATATATCTTCATTTTTGTCAGGGTGTATCTCTATAATAAAAGTCAAACTAGAGTTACCTATTTTAGAAACCCTTATACAAACATCTATAATTTGATCAAACTTAATAGGCTTCTTATATTCGACTAAAGTTTTTACGGTGTGAAAATCCTCATTAGTACTTTCCACCTCTTTAACGTAGTCATAACCTAAATTTCTTAAGTATTCTGTCATTGCACTATCAAAATAAGTAAGATAGTGCGCATTAAAAACAATTCCCTGAGCATCAATTTCAGAATATCTCACTCTAAAAGAGTAAAAATAATTAAACTCATCTCTGCTCATATCTTATTACCTGAATTCTGTCTAAAAAGGAGATGAATCAAATAACATCTCAGATGCTTCAGAAACTTTTTCTAATATGGAACTACTACTTACATCATCTAGCATTTTTTCAGATACATAAATTTCATCCAACTTAAGAGTGTTTTTTATTCTAACTACTCTTGCATTAAGCGGATCAATTCCATTAAGAGTTTTTGCTGCAAGCCTAACTGCTTTCTCTGCATCCGCCATTGGAATAGGAATTTTTCCTCCTTCTAATTTAGAACTAGCTACCACGTTGGCATATGTAGAAGCAAAATCTATTTTATCAAATAATTTTTTAGTAATAACATCTGCAGCCGCAAACCCTGTAGCGTTACCTTTAGTTTTATCAGTTAAATCTAACAAAACTAATTTAGACACATCAGGTTTTTCAAATCCTATTTCATATTTATTACCTGTTATATTTGGATCACAACCCGAACCACTTATTTCTTTTCCTATTTCATCTACAATTAAAATATCAATCTGCTCAAAACAAATTCTTCCCATTAATTCTTTTGCTTTTGTTTGTAATTCCGTCTCTCTTTCGATCAATTTTTCAGCAGGAATTGCCTCCACTATAGCAGTATCATCATAAGCATCTTCTACCATTCCCACACCAAATAAAAATGGGATTTTTTCTATTAATTTAGATGCCGCATTAGGCAAGGCAGAACCAAATATTGTCATTGGATATGTTCCATGTAACTCACTAGCTCCATTTAGTTTTCCCATACCAATAGTAAGCATCTTGCAAATACCACTTTCTATAGGTCCTCTAAAATTAGTATGCGGCTTCACTCTATTAATAACTACTACACCATCAGATTCTGAAGCATTTTTATCCATATGAACTTTCGTTCCATCTTCTAATATTACTGGCACTACAGTATCCATAGAAGCTTTGATCTCTACTCCAACTGATTCTTCCGTTATTCCATATCCAGCAAGAAGTGCTTTCTGACTTTCTGCAGTACCACCAGCATGACTTCCCATTGCAGGAAAAATAAAAGGATTAGCTCCCAAATCTTTCAAACTTTCTACTAAAGCTTTTGTAGCTATTCCTATATTGTTTACACCTCTACTGCCTACTCCAACTGCAATAGTTTTTCCGGAAATTATTTTAGCTTTAATTTCTGGTTTCGCTACCTGCATTTTTACTGCTGCAGCTACGTCTTCAATCTTATGATGTTCAAAATTCTGCTTAATCTTTGCCATTCTAGGCATTGCAAAATCTAGTCCTCCTGGTATATTTATTTCTACATTATCAAACACTGCATGTACCTTCCTTTTTATATGAATAACTATTATTTACTCTATTAACAAAAAACACAATTATTTTTATCTTTAAAATTTATTCAATTATGTAATAATCGATTATATTTTATTACAAAAAATTTCCTAAAGAAAAAATGAATAAAATCACTAATATAGAAACCGGCACTCAACAACTTTTGGCAAAGATTGACCATAATGTTGGAATAATAACTTTGAATCGACCTGAAGCAAGAAATGCGCTATCCGATGAATTAACTCCAGCCCTAAGAAAGACACTAAAAGAATTTAATGAGAGCAACATTGTAAGATCTCTCATGATAACAGGATCTGGTGAGTCATTTTGTGCTGGTGGTGATATAAAGTCCATGTCAAAAGAGGGAATTGGACCAAAATCAACTAGAGAAGAATCTATTAATGATTTACAAAAAAAACAAATCTCTTTAACTGGCGCTCTATTTAATTTAAAAAAACCAACTATAGCATCTCTTCCGGGACCAGCTGCAGGAGCCGGACTATCTATTGCATTAGCTTGCGATATTAGATACGTATCATCAAATGCATTTGCAATTGCAGGATATGGCAGAATTGCCTTGAGTGGGGACTATGGAATATCTTGGTTCTTGAATAATATAGTAGGTCAATCCAAAGCGAAAGAGTTATTGTTTACAAACAACAAAATTGATGCTGTTGAGGGTTTGAGAATAGGTCTTTTTAATAAAATATTTAAGAAAGAAGATTTATACGAAGCTTCTCTCGATGCTGCGAAAAAAATATCTCAATTTTCTCCTTTAGCTCTTGAAAAAATGAAAAGTAATATTAACAAAGCAAATGAAATAAATTTAATTGATGCTCTTGAAAATGAAGCTGCAGCATTAGTAGATACTGCTAGATCGAATGACCATAAAGAAGGTGTAAAAGCATTTGTGGAAAAACGAAGTCCTTCGTTTAAAGGCAATTAAATGAAGGTTCGTCTTACATATAATAAAGATTGTTTATTTTTTTACTAACACTTCAGCCATTATATCTTTTAGAGTTATTAATCCTTTTAAAGGCCTGATAAAAACCTTGAAAGAAATGATTTTATTTGATGAATTCCATTGGATAATATCAGTACCATTTAGATATATATCGTTTAAAAAACCCTCAAATTCACACGAAGCTATATTATTTCCTTTTATTTCTCTTACATATTTACAATTCCCTTGAAATAATATTTCTATTGCAGAAGTTAAATATCTCTTAGTGGATTCAATTCCAGGAATTGGAGTATGGACTGCAGGAGAGTAAAACACTATTTCATCAGATAAAAGATTATCCAAAATTTTAGTATTTTTTGTTTTTACAAATCTATGCCATTCTTTTATAACCATCTCATTTAACCAATTTATAATTCATAAAACTTATATATGTAAAAATATTCTTAAGGACAAGTAAATAGAAACTTAAATAATCATATGCATTTAGAAGACAATATAAATAAAAGAAGAACTTTTGCTATTATAGCACACCCCGATGCAGGAAAAACTACTCTTACAGAAAAATTACTGCTATTTGGAGGTGCCATACAACTTGCGGGGGCTGTAAAAGCTAGAGGAGATCAAAGGCGTGCAAGATCAGATTGGATGAAAGTGGAAAAAGAAAGAGGCATTTCCGTTACCTCTTCAGTAATGACTTTTGAATATAAAACAAAAGTATTTAATCTTTTAGATACCCCTGGACACGAAGATTTTTCAGAGGATACCTATAGAGTTTTAACAGCTGTAGACTCTTCTGTTATGGTATTAGATGCAGCCCAGGGTATTGAAACTCAAACAAAAAAACTATTTGAAGTTTGCAGATTAAGGGACATGCCTATAACTACTTTTATTAATAAAATGGATAGAGAAGCAAAAGACCCTTTTGATTTAATAGATGAAATAGAACAGACTCTTCAGATAGATGTATGCCCTGTCAGTTGGCCGATTGGTATGGGAAATAGATTTATGGGCTGTTATGACTTAATTAAGGATCAATTAATTTTAATAAATAAGAATGACAAAAATAAAAAACCGAATATGTCTTTTACTTTAAAAGGATTAGACGATAAACAACTCGATGAAAAATTACCATCAGATGCTGCAAACGAATTAAGAGATCAGGTAGAGATGGTTAAAGGGCTTTGCAAATCATTTAACTCTCAATCTTATCTTGAAGGAAATTTGACTCCTATCTATTTTGGCAGTGCAATAAACACTTTTGGAGTTCAAGAATTGCTGAATGGGCTTACAGATATAACTCCTCCACCTGCACGTCAATCTAGTTTAACTAGAGAAATAAGTTCCAATGAAAATAAAGTTACAGGTTTTATTTTTAAAATACAGGCTAATATGGATCCAAAACATAGAGATAGAATAGCCTTTATGAGATTATGTTCAGGACATTTTAAAAGAGGAATGAAACTGAAACATGTTAGGACAGAAAAAAATTTAAACGTTCACAATCCAATAATATTTCTTGCCCAAGATAGAGAGTTAGCTGAAGAAGCTTTTGCTGGAGATATAATAGGAATCCCTAATCATGGCAATCTTCATATAGGAGATTCCATTACTGAAGGAGAAAATATTCAATTTATTGGACTTCCTAGTTTTGCCCCTGAGCATATACAAAGAATCCGCACTGAAGACCCTATGCTAACTAAACATTTAACTAGGGCTTTAAATCAATTAGCTGAAGAAGGAGCCGCTTCAATTTTTAAAAGAAATTTAGGGGGAGACTGGATAGTGGGTGTAGTAGGTTTGCTTCAGTTTGAAATCATGGCGGACAGGATCCGCACAGAATATGATGTGCCAGTCTTATTTGAAAAATTGGATTTCATTACTGCAAGATGGATTAAATCAGATGATGTTACTGAAACTACAAATTTTATAAAAAGCAATAGCGAAATTTTAGCAGAAGACCACAAAAGTAATCCAGTAGCCTTGATAAGAAATAATTGGCACTTAGACCACCTACAAGAAGAATGGCCAAGAATAGAGTTTCACAAAGTAAAAGAACAAAATAGTCTATAAATAGTTTAAGACCTTTTCGTATTATCACTAACTTTAGGCACTCCAAACTCTTCATAACAAATTGAAGAAAGTTTTTTTATACCTTCGCTAATTAGGTTATTTTCCGGATTAGCAAAACATAATCTAAGTTTATGATTTCCTCTTTCCGGATCACTAACCCACTCGCTACCCGGGTTTATAGCAACACCATTTTCACTCGACAAAATAGATAACTTATTTGTATCTACTGACCTTGGAAGGGTAACCCATAAAAAAATGCCACCTTTAGGAACATAAAACTCTGCGATACTTCCAAATTCTTTATCCAAAGCAGCAATCATAGTATCACATTTAGATTTTAAATCTTTTACCAATTTTTTGGCATGAATTTCAAAATGGTTATTGCAAAAATTTGCTAACATAATTTGCTCTATTGCACCAGACCCTCCATCATTTTTTTTAGATAAAATTTTACTTATGACATCCCAATTTGCCACTATATATCCAACCCTCAGCGATGGAGCAATAGACTTAGAAAAAGAGCCACAATAAATAACTCTAGAATCAGTACATAATGAATAAAAAGCTCTAGGTCTTTTTCTATCCCATATTAAATCGGCATAGCAATCGTCCTCAAAAATTAAAAAATTATATTTCTTTGCTATACGTAAAATTTCATTTCTAGTTTTTTCTGACATAATAGTTCCTGTTGGGTTTTGCACCGTCGGTATAGT
>CAZUXH010000004.1:0-1336 GCA_964624655.1 uncultured Rhodospirillaceae bacterium
AATCTTTTTCTTTAATATCTAAAGTTATATTTTCCATATCACATTTTTAAAAATAAGTTTTAGTAGTTCTAACACAATATAGCATAATTACCAACAAAAGACACTATATATAGATATTCTTTACTAAGTACTTTAGCCTATTAATTGATTCTTTTTTATCAAAATTTATGCTTATTTTATTATTTTTATTATAATTTTTCCATTTATGCCAAGTATCTTCACTCACTTTTGGCAGAATATTTAATAATAACTCATTATGTTCATGATTACCTTTACAATAAAGAACCAAATCATATCCAGAATTTATAACCTTTTCTGCACGATATTTTAAAGAACCACTCAAAGCAGACATTTCAATATCATCTGATATTAATATCCCTTTAAAATTTAGCTGTTCTCTTATAAATTTATAAATTTTATTAGAAAACGTCACGGGTTCCTTAGTATCCATACTTGTGTACAATATATGAGATGTCATTCCAAAAGGAACATTATTTAACTTTTTGAAAGGAAAAAAATCTGATTTTTTTAAAATAGAAATATCTTCATTTATAATTGGTAAATCTTTGTGACTATCTACATCAGCTCTGCCATGTCCAGGGATATGTTTTATTACAGGGAACACCCCTCTCGACATCATGGAGCTACAAACCTCTTTTCCTAGACTATAAACTATATTAGGATCTGCTGAAAAAGATCTATCACCAATAATTTGATCACCATTTTCAAAATATAAATCCAAACAAGGACAACAATTTACGTTTATTCCTAGGTTTAAGAGGTCATCTGCTATTAAACTATAATTTAATCTTACAGCCTCAAGTGCCTTAGGCAGAGAATATTTTGCAATATCACCAAAGACAGATGCTGGAGGATATTTAGACCAATCAGCACCAGATAATCTCTGCACTCTTCCTCCTTCTTGGTCTATAAAAATCGCAATATCATTACTAGAACAATTTCTTATATCAGCTACTAATTTTTTTAATTGAAAAAAAGATGAAATATTTCTCTTAAAAATTATTACCCCAAAAGGAGTAACTCTGGTTATTAAAGCAGCTTCAACTTTTTTTAAATTTTTCCCTGAAATTCCTATTACTATTGCTTTAGGTCTATTCATTTTGATTTATAAACTCTTTAATAGGAAAACAATTTAAATCAGCCTTTTTGATGCTATCACAAATATCTACAGCCAGTTCTTCGCTTTTTATTGGTCCTGCAAGGACTCGGTAAAAAATCCCTCGATTTTGAATGTCTATGAATGCAATTTTGTAGTTTAATTTACTAAGGTTTTCATGTTTGTTTTCTTCTAATTGTCTTTTCAGTTTCTCTGCCT
>CAZUXH010000004.1:1436-32120 GCA_964624655.1 uncultured Rhodospirillaceae bacterium
ATCTCATTTGATCTTTATAAAAGAATAAAGACATAAGAATTGATAATAAAATAATACTAAGTATTAAAATTTTCTTTTTTATAACCAAAATTTACCTACAAAATAATTAAAATACTACTTTAATTCTTCAAGAGGTTTTACACCTATTAATAAAAGTCCTACAGATATAACAATCCTTATTGATTCTGCCAAAGCCAGTCTAGTTTTTGTTAGTTTAATTTTATTAGAAATTATATAACGCATTTCCGGCTGAGTATTTCCTAAAGACCACAAATGATGAAATTCAGATGCAATTTCTGTCAAAAAATAAGTAACTCTGTGTGGCTCATGTGACTTAGCTGATAATTCAACAATTCTTGGCCAAGTAGATACTAATTTCATCAAATTAATTTCACTTGGATGATTGAGAAGATTAAAATCCGCATCTTTATCAAAATCAATTTTATCAATTTTCTCATTTGCAGCTTTTTTGAATAAAGATCTAATTCGAGCATGTGCATACTGAACATAATAAACAGGATTTTCTTTAGATTGTTTTGTGACACTCTCAAGATCAAAATCTAAGGACGCATCGTTTTTTCTAGTTAACATTATAAATCTTAATACATCTGGCCCAACTATTTCAATTACCTCCCTTAAAGTAACAAAATCACCCTTTCTTTTTGACATCTTAACTTGAATTCCATTTTTAACAACATTTACGAGCTGACATAAACTTACATTAAAATCTACCTTAGAATTTGAAGATGCATTCACTATACCCTCTATTCTTTTAATATATCCGCCATGGTCTGCCCCCCAAACATTGATTAATATATCGTATTTCTTTTCACATTTCTCATAGTGATATGCAGCATCTGTTGCAAAATAAGTCCAAGAACCATCTGACTTTGTCAGTGGTCTATCTAAATCATCACCATAATTTGTTGATCTAAACAATAATTGGTCACGAGATTCCCAATCTTCTTTTAATATTCCTTTAGGAGGATCTAATCTCCCATTATATAAAAGATTATTTTTTTTTAAATGTTCAATTGTTTTCTGTATTTTACCAGATTTAATGATTGAATTTTCTGAAACAAAACTATCGTGTGTAATTCTTATTCTTGCTAAATCTTCTTTAATATCTAATAATAAGTAGTTGATACTAGTTTCTTTAAATATATTTATCCATTCCGATTCTTCACAATCAATAAATTTTTTTCCATATTTTTTAATTATATCTTCTGCGATAGGAATCAAATATTCACCCGGATATAAATCTGTACCGTAATCAAATTTTTTTTCTATTAAAATTTCTATATATCGAGCATAAACAGATCTTGCTAAGAAATTAATTTGCTCTCCAGCATCATTAATATAATACTCCCTTGTTACGTCATACCCTGAGAATTCCATAATATTTGCTAATGAATCTCCAAAAACCGCACCTCTCGCATGTCCAATATGTAAGGGTCCAGTAGGGTTAGCAGAAACAAATTCAATATTGGTTTGTTTTTTATTTCCAATATTATTTCTTCCATAAGAATTTTTATTTACTAACGCTTTATGACAAGAATTATGCCAAATGAAATCTTTCAAGAATAAATTTATAAAACCCGGTCCTGCAATTTGAATTTTACTAACAAAATCTATCTTTGAGAGTATTTCCTTAACCTCCTCCGCAAATTTAAAAGGACTTTTCTTTAATTTCTTGCTGACTATAAGTGCAAAATTAGTAGAAATATCTCCATACTCTTTATTTTTAGGAGGTTCTGCCGTGATCCTATCTAAAATATCTTTTTCCTCTATACCTAAATCTTTTGCTATACCAATTATAATACTAAGCACATCATTAAATATATTCATAAATTAAATCCTAATTTTACCTATCTCTTTTATCATATAATGACGTGCCAGCCCAACCACCATGTAAGTCAAATAATCTTTTATGCTCCATTATTGCATATCTATCAGTCATTCCCGCAATATAATCAGCAATTATTCTATAAGACTCTTTCTTCGAAGAATTTTTTACAATTTCCCTCCATTCTATAGGTAATATACTAAAATCTGATGAAAATGCTGAAAATAAATCTCTAACTATTCTCTTAGCTTTTATGGTCATTCTATTAACTATTGTATGTTTATACATTTTTTCATGTAAAAATTGTCTTAGAAGTTCATTCTCATTATATATTTTTTTTGAAAATGATATAATTGGATATTTTAAAGACCTAATTTCTTGAACATTTTTAAATTTGCCAGCTTTAAATTTCATTCTAGTTTCATGCACTACATCCTTGATCATGTTAGAAATTAATTTTCGTATAGTTTCATGCACGAGTCTTCTATCTTCAATTTTATTCCATTGTTTTCTAATATCAAATATAATTTGATTTATATGAGGAATTGAAGATAGTTCATTAATATTAAATAAACCTGCTCTTATTCCATCATCTATATCATGATTACAATAAGCAATATCATCCGCTATTGCCGCTACTTGGGCTTCAGGACCTGAATATTCTTTTAATATTAAATCATGATTTTTATTAATAGATTTAATATATGCTTGATACTCAGAGATTGCATAAGGAACTTTGGTCTTAAGAGGACCATTATGCTTTACTATACCTTCAAGGGATTCCCATGTTAAATTTAAACCATCAAAACCAGCATATTTTCTTTCTAATTTAGTCACAATTCTAAGAGTTTGGGCATTGTGGTCAAAACCACCATGAGATAACATAACAGAATCGAGAGCCTCTTCACCAGCATGGCCGAATGGCGTATGTCCTAAATCATGAGCTAAAGCAACTGTTTCTGATAAGTCTTGATCTAATCTTAGCTGTTTGGCAATTGTTCGGGCTATCTGTGCAACTTCGATTGTATGCGTTAATCTAGATCTGAAATTATCTCCTTCATGGTGAACAAAAACTTGAGTCTTATGTTCTAACCGTCTAAATGCAGCTGAATGAATAAGACGATCCCTATCCCTCATAAAAGGAGAACGAGAAATAGATTCTTTTTCAGAGAACAACCTTCCCTTTGAGAGTCTATAATTTGTAGAATATGTTTTTATCAAATCCATTTATTAAATAAACTTTTCAAAAATTAAAAATATTATTATAATTAAAATGAATTTATATAACAAATTATGTATATATATAAATAATAAAAGAACAAATTATTCGGAATTTTTTAATTATGATTACTATTTCAAAAGAAGCTTTAGAAAGAATAACTCTAATTAGATCCAAACAAGGGGATGGATATCTTAGAATTAGCGTTGACGGTGGAGGCTGTTCTGGATTTTCTTACTCTTTTAAATTTGAAAACAAAAACCAAGATAAAGATGACATAATTGCTATAAAAGATTTTGACGGCAATGCAGCAGTTGTAACAGATGAAATTTCTATGAATTACATTTCTGGTTCTAAAGTATCATGGAAAGAAGATTTAGCAGGAGCTAGCTTTGTTATAGACAATCCCAATGCGACTTCGAGTTGTGGCTGTGGTACATCTTTCTCAATAACCTAATTTTATAAATGAAAATTGCATCATGGAATGTTAACTCTGTTAGGGTAAGACTACCTCACATACAAGAATTTTTAAAATTAAATTCTCCAGATGTATTACTTTTACAAGAATTAAAAGCTCAAAATTCGGATATACCTACTGAAGAATTAGAAAACTGTGGATATAATTTAATTTTTAATGGGCAAAAAGGCTATAATGGCGTAGCCATTATGTCTAAACACCCTATGGAAGATGTAAAAAAGAATTTGTACTTAGAAGTTGAAAACGAACAAGCAAGATATATAGAATGTTGGATATCTTTAAAAAAAAGTGGCTATAGATTATCTTCTATATACCTTCCTAATGGAAATCCTATAGGCACAGAGAAATTTGATTATAAAATACAATGGATGCAAAAATTTAAAGATAGACTAAAGACTCTCTTAGAATACGAAGAAAATACTATAATAGGGGGAGACTTTAATGTTTGTCCTGAAGACAGAGATGCTGCAGATCCCGAAAAAATGAAAAATGATGCCCTGTTTCAACCTGAAAGTAGAACAAAATATAGAGAGATTTTGTACTCAGGATACCTGGATGCATGGAGAATATTGAATCCAGATAAAACCGAGTGGACCTACTGGGATTATGGAAGAGCTTTTGAGCAAAATAAGGGCCTAAGGATAGATCATTTTTTATTATCACCTAGAGCAGCAGATAAACTTGTAGATTTTAAAATCGATATAAAACCAAGAGCAATGAATAAACCATCAGACCATACGCCTATAATTATAGAGATATTAGATTTATAATATTTTATAATTTATTTTTTTCTTTTTGATTATGAATTATTTATTCAGAATAAAAAATAGGTGAAATATGATTATAGTTAATAAAAGAGGAACTCTTAAATATAAAAGAAAAATTTATAGATGTTCTATAGGAAAAAACGGTCTTTCTAATAATAAAATCGAAGGTGATAATTGTAGTCCTACAGGAATATTTACTCTAGGAAAGCTTTACGTAAGAACTGATCGTATTAAAAACATTGAAACTAAATTTAAATATGTTCCGATAAAAAAAAATATGGCTTGGTCTGATGATCCGGTCAGTCCAGATTATAATAAATTAATTTTTACGAGTAAAAGTCACAAAGAAAAATTATTTAGAACTGATAATATCTATGACTTAGTTTTGGTAATTAATTATAACATTTCCCCTACTATAGCCTACAATGGAAGTGCCATATTTATTCATATTGCAAAAAGAAATTTTGATCCTACAAATGGCTGTATCGCAATTAAAAAAAGTGATTTCAAAGAAATTTTGATTACCCTAAAACCAAGTGACAAAATAAAAATACATCATGAATGCTAAATGACTTTATTCTGAATATATTAATTGTTTAATTTATTCACCCAACTATTAATTTTATTAAGGTTCCTGGTTCAATAGGAGTGTCTTTATTTACGTCTGCTGAAAAACCATTTAAAATTTTTATCCACTCTAATTTTTTATCTTCTACTGACATCATTTTAGATAAAGATGACAAAGTATCTCCTTTATTAGTAACATATATTTTAATACGTTTTGGCTGAGCTATTAAAAGTTCTTCTTCTGAGAGTTGGTGAAAATCAAACACTTTTTTCAGTATGGACTCATAAGAGCTCCTAGTACGAGACTCATCTGTTAATATATTAAACCTCCATACACGAGAGTTATACCATTTTATTAAAACTATTCTTCTGGTATATCTTTGTTTTTCAAATTCAACTAATTCTCTATCCTTTACTATAATTGCTGGTTGATTATATATTGTTACATTATCGATAAAATTTGTACGCGACCTACCTATATTAGATTCAACTAAGTCTAATAAATCAAGATTGTCTTGATTAATTAAACCATCAAAAATTAAAATGGAATGGCTATCTTTACCTCTCGCAATAACAGCATTTGTTTTGTTTTCTATTTCAAATCCATCAGGAACAGAAAAAGCAATATTTAAAGGAATGTGTAAAAATTTATTATCTTTTACTATTCCATTTTTAGAACTTTCCCCATAGGTAATATTATTTATAACAGCTAAAAAGTTATTTCTATTAGTAATTGCTTCCTCATCATTGTAAAAGATATCATCTTTTACTTTTTTCATTCTTTCCTCAGTCCTTGGATGAGTAGCAAATATTGATACAATAAAATTTTTATTATTTTCATTTGAAAGCTCTGTTAGATCATTTAATCTCTTAAGAAATCTATAAGAAGCATTAGAATCATATCCTGCACTAATGATATACCTTTTTCCTATAATATCTGCTTCTATCTCTTCGGATCTACTAAATGCAGCAATTGCCCCTCGAGCTCCTAAACTGGCAGCATTAGAAATTATTGGTTGGCCAACTACTATATCTAATATATTTAATCCAATTTCAGAGATTGTAGATTTTGCATGCCTTTGTGCCGTATGCCTTGCTGTAATATGAGCAATTTCATGACCTAATACACTAGCTAATTCTGATTCATCATTAGTTAAAGACAATAAACCTCTGGAGATATAAACATAACCTCCAGGTAGAGCAAAAGCATTAACCAAAGGGCTATCTAATACAGTAAATTTCCATCTTATATTTGGTTGTTCAGACAATTTAGCTAATTTTTCTCCAAGACTGGAAACATAATTATTTAATTCGTCTTTTTCATATATGCCGCCGAAGGCTTTTAAAACCTTAGGATGTTCTTTAGATCCTATATCTTGTTCCTGCTCTGGACTAAGTAAAACAAGCTGCCTTTGCCCAGTTGCTTGGTTTTGAGCACAACCAGATAATAATAAGTAAAAAATTAGATATAAACCAATCAAAATTAATTTATAAATATTCATATGACCTCTAATTTACTAAAGCTAGACTTTAGATATCTGCATAGCAATGTTTTTCAGATTTTGCCCCTGGGTGGGTTACCGCACCATTAAGTGCAGGCCCGACTAGTTGAGAGTATTTCCAAATCTCTCCTGAACCATATTCATGTTCACGAGGCTTCCAGCTTTTTTTTCTTTTTTCTATTTCCTCGTCTGAAAGATCTACACTTAATTCTCCAGTATCAGAGTCAATTGTAATTATATCTCCATTATTTATTAAAGCTATTGTACCACCCACTGCTGCTTCTGGCCCTACATGCCCCACACAAAAACCTCTCGTAGCTCCAGAGAAACGACCATCTGTAATAAGTGCAACCTTTTCACCCATACCTTGCCCATATATAGCTGCAGTAGTAGCCAACATTTCTCTCATACCTGGCCCACCTTTAGGTCCTTCGTAACGTATTACAAATACATCACCCTCTTTATAATTTCTCTCATTAACCGCTTTGTATGCATCTTCCTCACAATCAAAAACTATTGCAGGACCTACATGTTTTGTTCTTGTCATTCCTGCAACTTTTACTATAGCACCTTCTTCTGCTAAATTGCCTCGTAAACCCACTACTCCCCCTGTTGGGGTAATAGCATTATCTACCTTGTAAATTACATCTTGATTTTCAGGAAATTTAATATCCTCTAAATTTTCTGCCATAGTTTTACCTGTAACAGTCATACAATCTCCATGAATATACCCTGCTTCATGTAAAGCCTTTAAAATTACTTGTACGCCACCAGCCTCATGTAAATCTTTAGCAACATATTTGCCGCCAGGTTTAAGATCGGCAATATAAGGAGTAGATTTAAATATTTCAGCAACAGCAAATAAGTCAAAATCAATTCCTGCTTCATTAGCCATAGCTGGCAAATGAAGAGCAGCATTTGTTGAACCTCCAGATGCAGCAACAACTCTTGCGGCATTTTCAAACGATTTTCTAGTAACGATGTCTCTAGGTCTTAAATTTTTTTCAATTAAAGTCATAACTTGTTTACCTGCTGCTAATGCATATTCATCTCTAGTTTCATAAGGAGCAGGAGCACCTGTACTATTTGGTAAGGCAAGTCCAATTGCCTCACTTACACATGCCATAGTATTCGCTGTAAATTGCCCTCCACATGAACCAGCAGATGGACATGCAGCTCTTTCTATTAAATCCAATTCATCTGCATCAATTATACCAGCATCATTTTGTCCTACAGCTTCATAAACATCTTGTACTGTTAAATCTCTTCCTTTATGTTTGCCTGGCATAATGGACCCTCCATATATAAAAACACTCGGAATATTTAATCTCAGCATAGACATCATAACCCCTGGTAAAGACTTATCGCAGCCAGCTACGCCAACTAAACCATCATAACAATGTCCTCTAACTGATAATTCAATTGTATCTGCTATTGCTTCTCTACTAGCTAAAGAAGCCTTCATCCCTTGGTGCCCCATCGCTATGCCGTCTGTTACTGTAATAGTTGTAAATTCTCTTGGCGTTCCTTCAGCGCTTGTAACACCTTTTTTTACAGATTGAGCTTGCCTTCTAAGAGTTATATTGCAAGGAGCAGATTCATTCCAGGTTGTTGCAACCCCAACGAAAGGCTGATGTATTTGTTCAGTTGTTAGGTCCATTGCATAATAAAATGACCTATGAGGAGCCCTTCCAGGTCCCTCTGTAACATGTCTGCTTGGAAGCTTGTCTTTATTAATTTTCGTCATTTTAAATCCTCCTTGATAATAAAATTATAATTTAATAAGTCTTTTTACAGCTAATAATATTCTATTTTTAGTGTTTTCTAATATTTTTATACGCGCATTTTGTTCAATTATAATATCCTCAGGAGCATTTTTAAGAAATCCTTTATTTTTTAGCTTCTGATTTATTTTTTCTATATCATGATTTATCTTCTCTAATTCTTTTTTTAGTCTTTGCGTTTCTTTATCAATATCTATGAGGCCTTGCAGCGGTATATAAAATATTTCTTCACCAACTACTATTTGAGCAGTGTGTTTTTTAATATTACTAACTTTTTGAAAATTTTCAATATTTGAAAGGTTTTTAAAATACTTAATATAATTTAAAATAAACAATTCTTTTTTATCATCTATTTTTTTATATTGTATATTAATCAATAGTTTATTTGGTATATTTAATATATTTCTTATAGACCTAACTTCCGTTATAAAATTTAAAACCCACTCAATTTTGTTATTTTCGGAATCATATTTTTTAATATTTTCATCACTAGGCCATTTATCTAATGCTAAGCAATCTCCAAACTTATGTATTTTTGTATATAGATATTCTGTATGAAAGGGAATTATTGGATGTAAAATACTAAGAATTTCTTTAAATACTAAAGCTGATAATGCCTTAGTTTCATCATAAAAGTCATTGTCTTTATCCACCAGTATAGGCTTAATAATTTCTAAATACCAATCGCAAAATTTATGCCAAACAAAATGGTATAACTCGCTAGCTGCATCATTAAATCTATAAACTTTTAAGTTATTAGAAACATTTTTTGAAGTATTTAGTAGATGAAAATATATCCAATTATTAACAGGAAATTTTAGATTTAATTTAAAGTTTTTATCGATAGCACATTCATTTATAATTAAAAATTTAGAAGCATTTGAAATTTTGGTTATAAAATTTCTATATCCAATAATCCTATTTTCTGATAATTTTAAGTCTTGTCCATATGTTGATAATGCTACCAATGTAAATCTGAGTGCATCTGTACTGTATTTGTCCATCAAAATAATTGGATCCACAACATTTCCCTTAGACTTAGACATTTTTTGTCCTTTTGAGTCTCTTACCAAAGCGTGAACATAAACTTCTTTAAAAGGGCTCTTCTTCATAAAATAAATCCCAAACATCATCATTCTTGCTACCCAAAAGAAAATTATGTCAAATCCAGTAATAAGTGTGGCACCTGGATAATAACGTTTTAAAAGATCGGTATTTTCGGGCCAACCTAAAGTTGAAAATGGCCATAAAGCAGAAGAAAACCAAGTATCTAAGACATCAGAATCTCTCCTGAGTTGAATGTCTTTTTTATAAAAATTTTTTGCTATTTTTTTTGCTTCTTTTTCATTTTCAGCAACAAATATTTTTCCTTCGTCAGAATACCAAGCAGGAATCCTATGGCCCCACCAAAGCTGTCTCGAAATGCACCAAGGCTCTATATTACGCATCCATTCGAAGAAAGTATTCTCCCAATTTTTGGGAATAAAAATTGTTTCTTTATTCTCAACTGCCGCAATAGCACCATGTGATAATTTTTTTGCATTTAAAAACCATTGATCTGTTAAATAAGGTTCTACGATTGTATCCGACCTATCCCCATAGGGAACAAAATGAACAGTTTCTTCAATTTTAACTAAGTAGTTATCTTGATCTAGTGTTTTTAAAATTTTTTTTCTAGCTTCAAATCTATCTAATCCTTTGTAATTTTCTGGCACATTATTGTTTAAAGTTCCATCTGGGTTTAAAATATTTATAACATTTAAATTATTTCTTTTTCCTACTTCGAAATCATTAAAATCATGTGCAGGAGTAATTTTAACCGCTCCTGTTCCTTTTTTAGGGTCTGCATAATGATCAGCTACAATTGGGATCTTTCTTTCTACTATAGGTAGAATTACATTTTTACCAATAAAATTACTATACCTACTATCATTAGGATGCACTGCTATTCCAGTATCTCCTAGCATCGTTTCAGGCCTAGTAGTTGCAACTACTATAAAATTAGAATTATCTTCTAAAAAGTATTTAAAATACCAGTAATTTCCTGTTACTTCCTTCTGAACAACTTCTAAATCTGAGATTGCTGTCTCTAATTTTATATCCCAGTTTACCAATCTTTTATCTCTATATATAATCCCATCATTAAATAATTTCACAAAAACTTTAGTCACAGATTCTGAAAGACCTTGATCTAAAGTAAACCTTTCATTCTTCCAATTTGCCGAAGCTCCTAATCTCTTCAATTGTTTTAAAATCTCATCCCCAGATTCATTTTTCCAATTCCAAACTTCTTCAATAAATTTTTCTCTACCTAAATTATTCTTAGTGAGTTTTTTTTCCTTCATGATTTTTCTTTCAACCACCATTTGTGTAGCTATACCTGCATGGTCAGTCCCGGGTTGCCAATAAGCATCCCTTCCCTTCATTCTCCAAAAACGAGTCAACACATCTTGAAGAGTCATATTTAAGGCGTGCCCTATATGTAAATTGCCAGTAACATTTGGAGGAGGCATCATTATACTCCACGCATCTTTAGAAGACTTAGGTTTTAAATCAAAAAGACCATTTCTTGACCAAACAGTATCAGCTGTTTCTTCAATTTTTCTATATGCGTTTTTATTTATATTTTTCTTTTGTTTATCTGTTGAAGACATTAGTACACCGTAGTATCTAAAAATATAAAGTATTATTGCAAACTATTATTCTTCTTGGTTGATATATTTATAGCTTTTCTAACAGATTGCTCTAAATAAATACTCATATTATTTTCGAGCCAACATTCTATATCTGAGCGAATTAATTTTGAAACCACATTTTTTGCTTTTTTAATATCTTTGCTGTATAGGTGTGTTTTAAATTCAGAATCATCATAAACCTCATCTAAAATTAATACATTTTCTTCTAAGGTTTCCTTAAGAATTAGAATATCTTCTTTATTTTTATAATTTCGTTTTTTTGTTGCATTTTTTGCTCTCCCCTTATTCAGAGCAGTTCTTACCTCTCCCATAGCACTTTTTATTTTCTCAGCATCGTACTGCTTTATGTTTCTTCTGTTAATAGCCATAAATGATAATACTCGTAAAAATTATTATTGAAGTTTCAAAATAATATAAATATTTTACCCCTATTAGTTATTTTCTAATCTTCCCCAGGAAGCATTTCTTACTTTATTATAGTATTCTTCTGGATTATAAAAAGAATCTACAGGCAAGGATAAAGACCGCGCATTGAGATCTCCTATAGAGGCAAGCAGAGCATAAACATATACGTAAAAATCTCTTTCAGCTATAATTAAATTTGCCCTAGCCCTAAATAATTCATTCTCAGCATCTAGTACATCAATGACAGTCCGTGACCCCACATTTTCTTCTTCTTTTACGCCATTTAATGCAACCTCATTAGCATAAATTGAAGATTTATATGCCTTAATTTCTGCTCTTGCTCTTTCAATTGTATTCCACAATTTAATTGATTCCTCAGAAGATAAACGAACAAAATTATCTTTTTCTAAAGTGTGCTGCCTTACTTTTTCTTTTAAACGTCTTATATTTGACCACTCTTTACCACCTCTATAAAGCGGCCAGCTTAAAACAGCATTTAAATCTAAATACCTTTGCTCTTCAAAAAATGTATTAGGATCCCAAGATTGATTTACAGATGCTCTTAAACTAACTGTTGGTCCTAATTCTTTCAAAGCCAAATTTAATTTAGATTTAGTTGTTTCAATGATATAGCTAGAAATTACAATATTTGGATTTTGTGACAATGCTTTATCAGAGAGTTCCTCAATATTTGCGGGAATTAATGGTAAGACATTAGGATAAGAAACCTGCAATGGTTCTTTTCCAATTGTAGTCGTATAAACTACTTTTGCTGATTCTAAATTAGATTCAGATCTAACTAAACTGGCTATCGCATCTGAGAGCCTTGCTTCTGCCTGAGAAACATCAGTAATGGTAACATCTCCTACATCAAATCTATCTTTTGTGGCCTGTAGCTGCCTCTCTACCACTTCAACATTCTTTTTTGCTATTTTTAGTAAAGACTGCTCTTTAACAAAATTTAAATATGCCTTTGAAGCATCAAGCAAAACATCAGTCTCTACTTTCATTAACTTTGCCTGTGATAATAATACCTCTGATTCTGCAATATTTAACACTTCCTGCCTTTGCCCTGAGTCGTATATAGTTTGTTCTATACTCATTCCTACAGAAACAGGCGAATTATTATCTGTATCTGCTGATTTGCCGCTTGCCGTAGTAGTAACTATTTTTTTACCAATAGAGCTATTTAAACTTACTTCCGGTCTCCATCCCGATAATGCATCTGTTACATTCTCAGCGACTGCTCTTCCTGATGCTCTCTCAGCAAAAAGCAAAGGATGACTAGAATATGCCTCTGCTAGTGCTTGATTTATATCTTGAGCAAAAGATTGATTTAAAAATAATATATTAAATAATAGACCTAAAATAATCCTAAATAAACGATGCATTATACATTCTCTACAATAACAATTAAAAAAACTTCTAAACTAATACTATATGTAATTCAATTTATATATACTGATAAATTAAAATTGAAATTTTTCTTCTAAATTAAATCCTGGCATAAGAGGCAGAAAAACTTCAAAATATTCAAAAAGATTAATTATACCCTTATTTTTTTTTAATACAACTGCCTTACCAAAAGTATCCTCCTTATTCTCATCAATCAATACTGTGACTAGACTTCCATTATCTGATAATTGATCAGTAATATTATCCTTAATTTTAGGAACTGAACCAAATATGAATATTTTGTCATATGGAGCACTCTTGGAATACCCTAAGGAATGATCAGAATTTATAATTACAGTATTATCAGAAGACGTATAGGCTAAGTTTTTCTCTATTGATTTAACTAATTTTGGATCTTGCTCAACAGCAATTACTAAAGATGCTAGATTTGCTAATATAGCTGTTGAATAACCAGATGTTGAACCAATCTCCAATATAATATCTTCAGGAGAAATTTTAACCAAACTAATTAGTCTAGCTATTGATAAAGAAGATAAGAGCCATCTTTTTCGTTCCAAACGAATATGTCCATCAAAATAAGGAGAATCATTAATAACACCAGCAACAAACCTTTCCCTTGGAACAGACAAAAAAGCCTCTATAACTCTATCGTCAGATATGCCCATAGGTTTAAACTGGCCCTTAATCATATTTTCCTTCATATCATTAAGATTTAAACTCATTAGTTTACTCCTTAAAATTTTTTTATATTTTTTTTATAAATTAATCAACTATATTGAATCATTATTAATTATAAATTATAAATTAACTAGAAACAAAAATTTGGATAAAAAATGTTTATTAAAAAAATTCTTCAGTTATTTATAATATTATTTCTATCTGCTACGACATTCATAAACTATAGCTTTGCTCAAAGTGATGAACTTAAAAGTCTTTTTCAGTCTACCAAATCTGCGTATAAATCTGGAGAATTAACAAAAGCTTTAAGTTTTGCAAAGAAAGCTATTGTTATTTCAGAAAAAGAATTTGGACTTAATCATAAGGTTACTGGAACATTGATAAGTAATTTAGGTGAAATTCAAATGGACCTAAAATCTTTTGAAGAAGCGGAACAAACTTTTAGAGAATCATCTAAAATTATGTATGAAGTTTTAGAACATTATGATCCCGCTATAGCTGACTCTATTAGTCTGCTAGCATTGTCACTAAATAAACAATCGCTCTTCAAAGAAGCAATGTTTTATCATCAAGAATCACTCATAATTATGTCAAAAGCTATATCCAGAGATAATCCTACCACTCACGGTGTCAATGAAAACACAAGGAAAGCAGCAATGTATAGAGCCAGAGCAATGTTTACTAAAGCTGCAATAGAAATGAATAATGAAAATTATGAGAGTGCTATAGGATATTTAAAAACATCAGTGAGACTATTTACCACATCGCTTGGCAGAGATAAATCAGAACTTAAAGAAACATACTTAATGATGTTAGAAGCCGCTCATAAAGCTAAAGATCAAAAGACTATAGATATGGCAAAGAATTTTATAGAAAACTTTATGTAATTTCACTTTTTTACTGTTTCCCAAAAGGTTTAAAATACATAATTAGTTGGGGAAGTAATGTTAATGAAGCAAGCAGCGCCATTAACATAGCCAACCCCGTCAGCAGACCAAAGTATATACTTGGTATAAAGTTTGAAAACATTAATATTGAAAAACCTACTATAATGGTAAGAGATGTATAATACATAGCATAACCAATACTTTTATGTGACCTTTTCATGGACTCCACATAATCATAGTCTTTTGTAATTTCTGTCTTAAATCTATATATGTAATGTATGGTATTATCTACAGCTATACCCATACTAATAGCTGCTATCGTTATAGTCATCATATCTAAAGGTATTGAAAGCCAACCCATAAAACCTAAGACAAAACTTATAGATAGTACATTTGGAAAAAGTGCTATAATAGAAATCAACAAAGATCTAAATAAAATTAAAAACATAATTAATAATAAAGTAATTACAGTTCCTAAAGTTAGTATTTGTGATTTAAACAAACTTTGTAACATATTATTATATAATACTAATACACTTCCAAATCTTACTCTATCACTCTCAATCCCTATCTGAGCAGGTATATTTTTTTTCAAATCCTTTAAAAGATTTGCTCTCCTTAAATCTGGAAGGGAGTCCTTTATTCTTGCAACTATTCTCGCCTGATTATATTCAACAGAAATATAAGGATTGATTATTAGCTTCTTATATTCTTCTGGTAACTCTTCATATAGCAGAGCTAACTGAATTATATCTAAGTCTCTATTATTATTAATTTTTTTTCCTACTTTTAAAATTGTAGCAAATGATGTCACATTTCCTATCTCTTCTTTTTCAAGTAAAAAATCGTGAACAGATTCTATTATGTTCATTCTTTCAGATGTAAACCAATATTTATAATTTTTTTCATCCGTTTCCTCATCTAAAAAGCTAAATTCATCATCTATAAACATTTCATCTTCTTCAAATTCCAGACTTTCTTCATCATTGTTTTCATCAAAATCTATAATAACGTCTAATGAAGTAGTGCCACCTAATTGAGTATCAATTAATTTCATACCTTTATATATTTCAGAATTATCTTTAAAATAATCTATAAAACTATTTTCTACCTCCAACTTATAAATTCCTCCTAGACCAAGAATAAAAATGATTAAAGCAATTAAAATTATTTTTTTTCCCACTTTTTCCGTAAGATTAGAAAAAAATGCAGGTAAAGGTAATAAATTTTCAAAAGTTAAATTTGGTTCAAGTCGTTTAAAATTTATAAGCAAAATAGGAAAAAGCAAAAAGGCCATTAACAATGAGATCATTAACCCAACGCTCATCATCCAACCAAAATTAATAACTGGAAGTATTCCAGAAAAAACTAAAGATGAAAAACCCGCTATTGTAGTTAACGCGGTAAAAAGACAAGGTTTAATCATCATGTGAGTTGTTTCTATCAAAAGAAATTTTTGGGATTTTTGAGGATAAACTCTAGTTAGTTCTCTATATCTCACAATCAAATGCACTACAATGGCTAAGGTAAAGATTAATTGAAGAGATATGAAATTAGACGATATTACTGTTATTTCCCATCCGAAAAATCCTAATAATCCAGCAGTAGCAAGCACTGAGATAACACAAGTTAAAATAGGTAAAATGACCCATCTTAATTGTCTGAATATTATAATAAGAGCAAATATAATAAAAAACAGTATGCTAATACCAAATATTTTTAAGTCTTTTTCCACAAAATTTACTACGTCACTGGATATCATTGCCAACCCACCTAAAAATAAAGATTCTTCTTTTTGGAAAGGACTAAGTATTGATCTAATGTCTTTTATTGTTTGCTCATTTATATTTCGCATCTTATCTCTATGAACTTTATACTCTGCTTCTATGTTTTTTAGTTCAAGACTTAAAGAAGCATCTTTTAAATTCTGTAGTAAAAGTTTTAATTCAGATCTCTTTTCTCTCAGAAAAATTCCATGACTATCATCTTTTAAATTAACCAAAATAGATGTAGATTTGAAATCAGAGCTCACTAGATTGTCTTTATATAATGGGCTAGTAGTAAATTCTTTCCGAGCTAAATCAAGATTTATATTATTTGATTTCTCTAAAGTAGGAACAGATTCAATTAATTCGCTCATTGCTTTAGGAGGACTTAGTAATAGAGGAACATTTAAAATACTGTTTACAGAATAAACTCTATCTAGTTTAATTAATTCATTACTAATTTCTCTTATGTTAGAAATAGTTTTTGCATCAAATAAGCTGGCTTTAGGAGTGTAAGCAATTACTAAAAAATCTGGAGAGTAATATCTCTTATTGATCAACCTTGTAAAAGCAAGGTCTTTATCATCTTCCAAAATAAGCGTCTCTGATGAAGCATCTATTGTTAGTTTTTTAATTTGGTAAGAGGATATTATAACTAATACCAGAATTAAAAATAAAATTAGTTTCCAAAATTTTAAAATTATGTTTTCAAAAATATTTCTAAAAATCATATAACTACTTTTTTTATAAATTAAACTTACTTTTCACTACTAATAAAAAATAAATTTTACCTTAAATTACTTATAGAGTATAAACTTCTAAATTAAAATATTATTAATAGTTAAATAAATTAGGCCCGGTGGCAGAGTGGTTATGCAGAGGATTGCAAATCCTTGTACGGCGGTTCGATTCCGTTCCGGGCCTCCATAAAAAGGAGTATGATGAAAAAATTTCCATGCATTGTTGGTGCTGCAGATTTTCCTTTAGAAAATAGAGGGAGAGCAAAAGAAGGATATTCTGAATTATCTATTCAAAGGTTCTGCGCTAAAAAAGCACTAGAACAAGCAGGCTTAAATTTTTCAGATGTAGACGGGTTAGCTGTTGCTGGAATGTGGGGTTTGCCAGGAGCAGGTTTAATGCAACCCAACGTATTGACAGAGTATTTGGGTATAAAGTTTCCTAAATGGCTTGAAGGAACTAATATAGGGGGATCAACATTCTTGTTACATGTTAATCATGCATCACAAGCAATTGAAGCAGGTATATGTGACACAGTGTTAATTCTTTATGGTAGTTTACAAAAATCTCAAATGTCCAGATCTTTAGGCAATAGACCAGCTACATTCAGTAATCAATTTGAAGTCGTTGCTGGCCTGCCTCTTCCTGTTGGAGGATATGCATTAGCAGCAGAACGACATATGCATTCATTTGGAAGTACAAGAGAAACGCTTGCTGAGATAGCGGTTTCCACCAGAAACTGGGCAACAAAAAATAAAAATGCAGCTTTTCAAGATCCTCTTACTTTGGAAGAAGCCTTATCTTCTAAAACTATTTCAACTCCTTTACATAGATCTGATTGTTGTTTAGTCACCGATGGGGGTGGAGCTATAGTAATTACAACTCACGAAAAATCAAAAGACTTAAAAACTAAGCCTATATATATAAAAGGATATGGGGAAACTAACAGCCACTCTAGTATTAATTATATGCCTAATTTAGAGAGATTAGAAATTGCTGAACACTCCAGCAATGCGGCTTACAAAATGGCAAAACTGTCTCCAAAAGAAATCGACCTCACAATGATTTATGACTCTTTCACTATCACTGTATTACTAACTCTGGAAGCAATAGGAGCCTGCAAATTGGGAGAAGGAAAAGAATTTGTTAAAAATGGAAATTTGTCTCCCGGAGGGAATTTTCCTTTAAATACAAATGGTGGAGGATTAAGTTATTGTCATCCTGGAATGTATGGAATATTTACGGCAATTGAAGCTACACATCAGTTATGGGGAAAATGCGGCGAAAGACAAATAAAGGATCCTATAAATGCTATTTGCCATGGAACTGGTGGAGTTTTATCCAGCGCAAGTACTTTAATTTTATCTAAGGAAAAAAACTGAAATGTTAAAAAAACCAATACCTACAATTGATTCGGATTCTGATGAGTATTGGAATGGAGCTAAATCAAATAAACTAATGTTACGATATAGCAAAGATAAAAATGAATACTTTTTATATTCTAGAATTTTGGGAAATACTTCAGAGGATGATAATTTAATCTGGAAGCAAGTTTCTGGAGAAGGAGAGGTTTACTCTTATACAGAAGTTCATACTCCTGCAGGGCCAGCATTTGAAGAAGATGTCCCATATATAGTAGCTTTAATTCAATTAAAAGAAGGCACGAGAATAATATCAAATATAGTTATAAAAGGTAATGAAAAGATCAAAATAGGTGATAAAGTGAAAGTTTTCTTTGATAAAGTTTCCGATGAATTAACAATACCAAAATTCAAAAAAGTTGAATCAAATTAAATTTTATTTGATAACTTCTTTCTTCCTTCATTCATAATTGATTGTATATTATCAGGTTGAATTTCTATCCATCTTACAAAACAATTCTCATTACCCATAAGGACGTACCATTCGGATGAACTATAATTAGGCCAAACTACAACTACATCAGCGAGAAGGTTTTCTTGAATATTATAACCTTCGACAAAATGTGTTAGCGAATCATTTACTATTTTAAAAGGGTTCGTATGTGGCCATTCTGATTTAGCTTCTTTTAATACGCTGGAGAATGTTTGACATTCTATTTTCTTAATAAATTCATAATCTTTTTTAGATAAAGGAACTACATCCCATTTAACAACATAACCTGCAGGAACTTCTTCAGAACTAGCTGAAAAAGCAAATAAAAACATTAATAATAATACAACTAATTTCATTTATCTTCTAAATCCAAATCATAAATTTTAATGTAAATTTTTTTTATTTCACTTTCTAAATCAAAACTACCATTTATAAGAGATAATTCATATAATTTTAAAGTAATTTTTTGTTCTTTAATTATCTCTTTCTTTAGATCTTGAATTGCTCTATATTCTAGATTAATATTTTCTTCTAGATATTTAATTTTATTATGTATTTCTTCCATATTAATATTTATTTTGTTTAAATCAAGATTATAAAAATTTATTAAAAATTTTATTTTTTGATACTCGGAAAAATATTTTCTAAAGATCGCTACTGTTTTATTATTTTCATTAAATTCCTTTTTCATAACACTTTCTGTGTCAGCAATAGCTTTATTTATCATTTTCTTTTTAAGTTCAGAATCATTTTCAGATATCTTTAAAAGTCTTGAAGCTTCTTTTAAATTTTTTTCTACCCCTAAACCTTTTAAATACATCCATGCTAAATTTTTATAAGCATATTTATTACCATTTTGAGATGACTTATAAAAATAATCAAAAGCCTTTTGGTAATCTTTTTCTACACCCTGCCCTTTTAAAAAGATTACTCCTAATAAGTTGTCACAACTATCATCTTCCTTTGTTTGCATACAAATTTCCATACTTTTTAACCAATTCAAATTTTTATATGCTACTAATGCTTCCATATAGTTAGCAACAGAATGTTTAATAGATGCTTCAAATAAGGTTATTAAAACAAAAAACTGTATAAGATATTTTCTCATTTTATTTCATTTTTTTTAGTGGTAAATAATCTAAATATTAAAAAGTAATTTAAAATTTATCACCACTTTTAAAATAAATCATTATATCTTTATTAAAGTAAAAAAAAACTATATAAATAGTTAACTTAAACGTTATGGAGAAAAAATGACTAAGACCTTTAAAAAACTGTTTTTTGCAATTTTTTGCTTTACCTTACTTTCAGTTCAAGCAAATTCTCAAGAAGGGGATTCAATAGTAGACATAAGACAACAAGCTATGCAGGCTATTTGGGAAAGATTGGATAGACTGTCAACTCTAATTGCTAGACCAGGAGACATCATTGCCACCTCTGATGGCAGTTCTATTGTTATTGGCAGCAATGAAGAAACTAGCACAGCTGAAACTTATGCCCTAGTTCAAGGAAGAGAAGCATTACAAGATGCATCAGAAATTACAGATTTGCTAAAACAGGTAAAAGATTTTTGGCCTGAAAATACTAGTGCCGCACACATTGATTATACAAGTGCGGAAACTTTAGTTTGGCTTATTCCTGAAGCATTTAAACGTTATTACATGGATGCTGTCTTTGCATCTGAAAATTTAGAAATATCTCTAAATAATGGGGATAATGAAAAAATCAGGCGATCCGTATGCATGCTTAGCTTGTCTTGTGGGAGATGTCATGCTGCATTTAGAAAAGTAAGGTTTGACAATCTTAGAAAAGAAGGCAGAGGATGGACCGGTAGTTATGCAAGCTGCTGGATGTATAGAAATGAAATTACTTTAGATTCTACATCCATAAGAAAGTAATTTTATTTACCTATTTTTAGAGTATTACTACATACATTAAGAATTTGCTCAATTCGCTGAAATTCTTTTTTACTCACTAATGGTTCATATATATCCTCTAGATTGAGCATTTGTCTCATTTCATCAATAGATAATTCGCTAATGTCAAACAATTTTATTTTTAAAACAGCCTTATCATAAATATTTTGAGAATATTCTTTTATTCCTTCGTGCATAATCTCCGCATTAGAAGAAAAAAAAGAAGATAGAATATAACACTTAGCAACTTCTGCCTTATGCATAGCAGATTCTAATGGATAGGAAGCTTTGCTCATAAGAATAATTATAGAAATAAAAGCTAATGTAAGACATTTAGCCATTTCAACAATTCCTTTCCTATTAAATCTGGAGAATCTTCTTGTATAAAATGACTTCCAGGAACAGTAATTTCCTCTTGATTTTTCCAATTTCGGCAAAATTCTCTTTGTTTTCCAACTAAAATTGCACCTGGATTAGCATTTATAAATAATTTTGGTATATCAGAATCTTTCATGAATTTGCTATAATCAGTTACTATGTTCACTACATCTTCAGGATGCCCATCTATAGGAATTTGGTTTGGCCAATCTAATGTAGGTCTTCGGTCCTCAGGAATTAGAAACGGCCTTCTATAAACCTCCATTTCTTCATTTGTTAATCCTCTTAAAACTGATCCAGGTAAAACTTTCTCAACAAATATATTTTTTTCTATTACCATGTCTTCTCCTGCTTCTGACCTAAAACTCTGAAAGATAGATTTACCATTATCTGGCCACTCATCCCAAGAAAGAGGACGAACTATAGCCTCCATATAGACGATTCCTTTAACAAGAGAATGGTTTTTTCTAGCCCAATCAAAACCCAAAACAGAGCCCCAATCATGTATTACTAAAACTACTTTGTCTCCTAAATTAATTAATCTTAAAAATTCATTTAACCATTTTTTATGCTCAAAAAATGTATAAGTATTTGGGCCCTTTTTATCTAATTTATCTGAATTACCCATTCCTATTAAGTCTGGCGCTATGCATCTATTAGTTTTTGATAAATAAGGAATTATATTTCTCCATAGATAAGAAGAGGTAGGGTTACCATGAAGAAACAAAATAGTATTTTCTCCTTCACCTTTTTCCACATAACTCATCTCCTTATTGAATACTTTTATCCTTTTCTTAGAATGTTCTACTGCACTGATCATTTACTTTCCCTTAAATTCTGGTTTTCTTTTTTCTGAAAAAGCCAACATTCCTTCTTGACCATCATTTGAGCTTCCGTTTTCTGATATCATAATACCTTCATGATCCATTTGAGTCTCTAAGCCGTTAGAAAAACTCATATTGAGTAGTTTTTTTACTGATCCATATGCTTGTGTTGCACCAGAGGCAAAATCTTGTGCTTGCTTAATAGCAACTTCCATTAATCTATCATCGCTTACTACCTTATCAATCATTCCTATCTCATATGCTTCTTTTGCTGAAAGCATTCTATTTGTCAGCATTAATTCTCTTGCTCTTCTCATTCCAATCAGTCGAGGCAAATAAAATGTAGAGCTTGCATCTGGCGATAAGCCAGCCTTAGTATATGCCAAAGTAAATTTTGCAGATTCAGAGGATATTACTATGTCTCCAGAAATTGCTAAACTTAATCCCCCTCCTCCTGCAGTACCATTAACAGCTACAACAACAGGAGCATTCATTTTAGCCATTCTAGCTATAGCTCCATGCAAATAATTCGTCATATTTAATAATATTTTTTTAACTTCATTTTTTTTACTTAGCAAAAATTTTAAATCTCCTCCTCCACAAAACATTTTTCCTTTTCCTGTAAGAACTACAGATCTAACAGAGTTATCTGTTGAACATTCAGAAATTACTTCATAAAATTCCTTAGATAATTCCTCGTTCAAAGCATTTGCTGCTTCCGGTCTATTTAGCGTTATGATTCTGTTCGGACCATCTTTTTCATATAAAATTGTTTTGTAACCCATCATAATACTCCCATATTGTAAATATAGTTTTTTAACCCTTTTTAAATGTAAAAGATATTATATATTTAATTAAATAATTTAAGAAGATTATAGACATGAAAAATTTTACCTTAAAACAGATTTTGAAGAAAATTTGGTCTCTTCTAGAAAATGGAGTTCCCGATGGTAAATCGGTATTTCATATAGCGACTTTATCTACAATAAATTCCATGGGTAAGCCTGCTACTAGATCAGTAGTAATTAGAGAAGTTAATAAAAGTAAGAAAATAATCTCTTTCAACACAGATATTAGATCAAAAAAATGGGAGGAATTAATTGTTAATCCTTCTTCAACATTACATTTTTATGACCCCTCTCTAAAAATCCAAATAAGAATATCTGGAACATCTCTCCTTTATCACAACAATAATCTATCTAAAAAAGCTTGGAGCCAATCAGAATCCATGAGTCAAGTATGTTATGTAACTCCTCTTAGTCCAGGCCAAATAATTGATTCTCCTGAATATACAGACCAATTTATAAAGGAATATAACCAAAAAGAACAAGAACAAGGAATAATTAATTTTGGAAGAATTAATCTAGTTGTATCGGAAATTGAATGGCTTTATTTAGTTCATACAGGACATAGACGCGCTAAATTTATTTTTGGGAAAAAAGATATTAAGATGTTTTGGATTGCACCTTGAAGAATATATTTTTTGTCTTTTTTACTATTTATATATTAAGTTTTTATAAAATAACACATGCTAAAGAAATTACCGTAAAAAAAATATACCCTCCTAAATGTACAATAATCAAAGAAACAAATAGTAAATTATGCCCTAGAATAATGGAATTAGATATTGAAATTAAAAGCAACAGAGATAAACAATTAGTAAGGTGTATACTTTATAGTGAAGAAGGAGAAATTTTAGCATTTGGAGAAGCGATTATGAGAAAACCAGGGGGAAGAATATATATTGAATTAAGAGAGAGAAGAAGATTACATGGAGTAACATTAATTGCCGGAGCAGACTGCAAATAGTAATTTATTTTTTTTCTAAATATTTTTTTTCTAAAGCTTCACAGACAAAATGTCCGATTAAAATATGCATTTGTTGAATATGGTTTACCTTATTTGAAGGAACTCCTATAGATAAATCACACATTTTAGATATTGAACTATTTCCTTCTTGAGTGAGTGCTACAGCATATATATTCTTTTTTTTAGCTGCTATGACTGCATTAACAATATTTTTACTTTCGCCACTCGTTGAAATTGCAACCAATAAGTCAGTAGAATTTCCCAAAGCCTCAATTTGTCTCTCAAATATTTTTTCATATCCAAAATCATTTGAAATTGCTGTTATTACTGAAGTATCTGTATTTAATGCTATAGCTGGCAAAGGGACGCGATCTAACTTATATCTTCCAACTAGCTCTGCTGCTAAATGTTGGCTGTCTGAAGCAGAACCACCATTTCCACAAAAAATTATTTTTCCTCCACTCTCAATACTAGAGTGAATTTGACTTATTAGTTCATCGATAGCAACTATAATATCCCCATCTCTCAATAGCTCTAAATATTTTATAGATTCATTGATATATGTTTCAAATTCTCTTTTATTATTATTTGCTAACATTCAATATTTACCTAAATAAAAGAATATTTATAATTGTTTTATACATCACTAACATATCAACAAAAAGAAATTTTTAATTTGAAAATAGATATAAAATAATTCAAACAAAACATTTGTTATCTACCTTTATAAACATCAATTTTTTTTTCAGGAACTGCTACAGACTTAGGAAGTCTTCCAGTTTGCCAAAAAATATCAATAGGAATACCTCCGCGAGGATAAAAATATCCTTCAATTCTTAACCATTTAGGACTTAATTTATTTTTTATTGCTTTACCTATTGTAACAATTGCATCTTCATGAAATATACCTACATTTCTGTAACTTTGTGTATAGAGTTTCAAAGACTTAGATTCAACTATCCATTTATTTGGTACATAATCTATGTATATTTTTGCAAAATCAGGTTGATTAGTTACGGGGCATAACGATGTAAACTCAGGAATACTAAATCTAGCTAAATAATCTGAATCGGGATGAGGATTGGCAATCTTTTCTAAAATTACAGATTTAGGAGATTCTAAATTTTTAGACTTTTTCCCCAGATATAAGAAATTGTTTTTACCATCTTTCTTATTTACCATTGTATATACAGCCCTCACCACTCTGATCTCTATGTACCTCGACAGTATTTAGATTAGGAAAAGTTTTAATAAGTTTATTCCAAATAAATGCTGCTAATACTTCAAGCGTAGGATTTGCTAAACCATCTATATCATTTAATTTATTATGATCTAATATTTTTTTAATTTTTAAACTTTCTTTTTCTATTTCAGCCAAATCAATCAGCATATCATTTTGACTTTTTTCTCCTTCAATCCATATTCTAGCTCTAAAAGAATGTCCATGAATTTTTCCATAAGGATGATCTTTAGAAAACTTAGATAATAAATGTGCAGAGTCAAATGTGAAATCTTTATATACTAACATTAAATATCCTTAACTAATTCCAAGTAATTTATGAGTCTGGATGCTTACTTTCCACTTAGGGTTTTTTTTACAATAATTTATTGTCAACTGAGTATTCCTTTTTAATAACTTCCCATCCATAGGTTGTAAACTATAGTGTTTAAATGCAAATTTTTCATAATCCTCAGGATTTATGCCTTTTTGAGGATATATAATTTTTATTTCATCACCAAAGTTTTGAATAAATTTATTTCCTGCCTTTGGGCTTACGCAAATCCAATCTAGTCCTTTTGGAGCAATAATTGTACCATTGGTTTCAACGGCAATTTCTATTTTGTATTTTTTCATCTCATCAATTAGCATAGTATCAACTTGTAATAAAGGCTCTCCTCCAGTTAATACAACAAACGGATTGTAATTAGAAGGCCAAAGAGAAAGTATCTTTTCAACCAAAAGCTTTGGATTTTTGTATTTACCTCCTTCAATTCCATCTGTACCCACAAAATCTGTATCACAAAATTCACACTTTGCTTTAACCCGATCTTCTTCTACGCCAGACCATAAATTACAGCCAGAAAACCTGCAAAACACAGCTGGCTTGCCAGTATAAAATCCCTCTCCTTGAATAGTATAATATATTTCTTTAACGCTATATGTTGTCATTAATTTTTTTCCAATCAATAAAACCTTTTGCTCTGAGCTTGCAAGCAGGACATAACCCACAACCATAACCCCATTCATGTAATATATTTCTATCACCTAAATAACAAGTATGAGTTTCTTCTATAATCATATTTATTAATGATTCTTTTCCTAAGTCGTAAGCCAATTTCCAAGAATCTGATTTTGACATATTCATTAATGGAGTATGAATTATAATTTTTTTTTCTAATCCTAAGCTAAGCGTGAGCTGCTGAGATTCTAAAGTAGATTGTCTACAATCAGGATAACCAGAAAAATCTGTTTCACACATACCTCCAACAAAATTAAATATATTTCTTTTATAGCCAACTGCCGAAGCCATAGTAAAAAATATTAAATTTCTACCTGGAATAAAGGTATTTGGAAGACCATTTTTTAAAATTTTGATATCAGCTCTTTTAGTTAGTGCTGTTTCCGAAATTTTACTTAATATTGATAAATCTATTATATGATCTTTACCAATTATTGAACCATAATTTACATTTTCTTTTAGTTTTCTTATAATTGAAGTTCTACATTTCATTTCTACTAAATGTCTTTGATTATATTCAAAACCTATTGTTTCAACTTTTTTAAAGTTCTTACATGCCCATATTAGACATATGGTACTATCCTGGCCTCCAGAAAACAAAACTAATGCAGAATCTTTTTTCAAAAGAATTTTCCCATATATCTTTTTTATAGTTTAACTAATAAATAAAATTACAATCTTATTTATTTAAAATAAAAATAATCTTTATAATATAAAACATCTATTTAATAATAAAATATAAAATTAGGAGGAAAAAAGTGAATAGAAGATTTTTTATTTCTAAAACTTTTGTTTTATTATTTTTTTCTTTTATATCAACATCTAATGCTCAAACATGGGATTTAAGTATTAAAGGTTATTTATCAGGTTTTAAAGTAGGAATTGCCTCAGGAAAGTTTAGTATAGATAAAAATAAAATATCTCTAGAGATAAGAGCAGAAACTGCTGGCATTACAAGTATATTTTTTCCCTGGGAACAACAAATAAAAGCAATATCTGATATTAATAAAAAATCTATTATTTCTAATTTTTATCGAGTCGATGAAATAAGAGATAAGACAAAAAAAGGACATATGGAATTAAATTTTCATAATAGAATTGCTTTAGTTAAATCAGCAGAACCGCCAGTAATTAATGATACGAGAAGGGAGCCTGTTGACGAACAGTTAAAAATAAATGTATTAGACCCGGCTACTGCAATAATTGCTATTGGATATTTGACATCAATCTCCAAGAATTGTGATCATAAAATTCCAATTTTTGATGGAAGAAGAAGATTTGATTTGTATACAAAAGAAATTGGTATTGAAAATTTAACTTCCTCGGCGTTTACAGATAGCCATGGTGAATCTTTAAAGTGCAAGATTTCTATAGAAAGAATTGCAGGATACAGTGAGAAAGAATTAAAAAAACATCCGAGATCTGGTTTTGTATGGCTGCAAAAACTTCCAGAAAGTGAACTCATGATGTTTCCTGTAAAAGTTCAACTTCCGATAGGAAGGGCATCTTTCATGACACACCTATCGGTTATTTATGATAAAGAATAAGATTCTATAAATAAATAGTTGAGATTAATCTTGAATATCTTATAAGTATTTTATACTTACTAATATTGGAGATAATTATTGAAAGCGCTAATCTGTAAAGAATTTGGATCAATAGAAAACCTTGAAATTGCAGAAATTAATGATCCTCATCCCGGAGATGATGATGTAACAATTCGAGTATTTTCTGCCGGAATAAATTTTCCTGACAATTTAATAGTTGAGGGCAAATACCAATTTAAACCAAGTTTTCCTTTTTCCCCTGGTGCTGAAGCTTCAGGAGAAATAATAGCAATAGGGAAGAATGTAAAAAATTATAAAATTGGTGAAAAAGTTATAGCCATGCCGGGACATGGTTGTTTTGCGGAAATCGTCAAATGCCCAGAAACTAAGCTTATTCCTATAACCCACGATATAGATTTAAAAATAGCTTCAGTCCTACCGATGGCATATGGAACTTCAGCTCACGCTCTAATTCAAAGAGGAAAATTACAAGAAAATGAAACTCTTTTAGTACATGGAGCCGCTGGAGGCGTTGGTTTGGCTGCCGTCGAAATAGGAAAAGCGATGAAAGCAAAAGTAATTGCTACTGCAAGTACAGATAAAAAGTGTGAGATTGCTAAAAAGCATGGGGCAGATGAAGTAATAAATTATTCAGATGGAAAGTTTAAAGATCAAGTGAAAGAGATGACCGATGGAAAAGGAGCTGATGTAATTTACGATCCAGTAGGAGGAGATATTTTTGATCAATCTTTAAGATGTATTTCATGGGAAGGCAGGCTATTAGTAATTGGATTTACCTCTGGTAGAATTCCATCTGCTCCTGCAAATATAGCGTTATTAAAATCTTGCGACATAGTGGGAGTTTTTTGGGGTGCATGGGTAACTAGAAATCCACAAGGTAATCTTAATAATTTTCAAAAACTATATGATTGGGTTGACCAAGGATATATAAAACCTGAAATATCCATGGAGCTTCCTTTAGAGAAAACAGTAGAAGCAATGCAAATAATTGCAAATAGAAAAATTTTAGGAAAAGCAATAGCAATTCCTAACTTGTAGAATTATTTAAACCTCTAATAAACTCGATTATTTTTTTAAAAGTTAAATTAGGTTTCTCTTGCTGCACCCAGTGACCTGCTCCCTGAATCAATACAGGCTCTTTCATTTGGTTGCATACGCTCTCATACATTTCCTCATAACTACCCGGCTTTTGAAAAACACCCCAATCACTTTCTCCAGCAATAAAACAAGAGGGAATAGTAATTTTTAAGCCAGAATATTTTGAAAGTTTTTTTAAAAATTTTTGACTAATCATACACCGATACCAGTTCAACCCTCCCTGAAACCCTGTTTTTTTATAGATCTTGCTATAATTTAATAGTTCATTCTCAGTCAACCAATTACAATTATCTATTTTATCCCTACTAGGCATATACTCTACTACTGTTTCAGCCATACCTTTATCATTATTCATAATATAATATCTTGGTAGTTTTTCTAACTCAGTAGCGGACCAGCTTTTTAGTTTAAAAGGTTTATTTAACTCCCAGTCAGCACTTTTAAAATGATAGTACGCTCTCAAAAAATCATGTACACCTTGGTCACTATTTATCATATTGTCATTTGCTTCTTTTGAAGAAAAATACCATTGGTAATGTTTTCTAGGAGGACTTAAATTTCTTAAATCATCGTGAATATTATCTATTTTATTTTTTGGTAAATTTTGTGATACTTCTGGCGCACCTGAAAAAGGCGCGCTCATTAAAATTACCGATTTAAAAATATTGGGAAATAATAAAGCAGAATATGCTGCAACAAAAGAACCAAAATCATGCCCAACTAAACATTCAATGCTATTTAAATTTAGAGCTTTTATTAGGGATTTTAAATCTTCAACTATGTTTAATATAAAAAACTGAGAAATGTCCCCATCATAATTATTACTCCAACCAGAAGTCATACCATATCCTCTCTGATCTGGAGCTACTACATAGTACCCCGCATTTGCAAGAGGAATAAGAATTTTTCTCCAACTATAAGATAGCTCAGGAAATCCGTGCAATAATATTATACATGGTCTTGATGGATCTTGGTATCCTGCTTCAAGAATATGCATAGAAAGACCATTAATATTTTTAATAGTTCTAGATCTTATTTCTTTTGGAAGATTGTACATAAATTCTAATAACATAAACGAATTTAAAAATATACAAATGTTTAAATTACTTTTTTTATAAAAAAATATACTATTATTAATTTATATTATAGTAATTATTTCTAATATATTAATAAATTTCAGATATTTAAAGAATTTATTTATGAATTAATAAAATAAAATACTATTCTTTTTTATTGAGCGCTGATTTGAAATCCAGATTGCGAGCGCTATATAAGATCTGCTAAAGAGGTGGTCATCAAGACCGCCATTAAAATATAAGGCGGTATCTTATATAGAGCCCATCTTTTCTCAAATTGGCAAAAATATTAATACGTTAATTTAGAAAGGAAAAAATATGACAGATACTCAAAATCCAGAAACTCTTGCAGTACATGCTGGATGGAGAGCAGACCCAACTACTAATTCGGTTGCTGTCCCCATTCATCAAACCACATCTTATCAATTCAATAGTACAGATCATGCTGCTAATCTGTTTGGCCTTGCAGAATTAGGAAATATTTATACAAGAATTATGAATCCAACTGTTGATGTACTTGAAAAAAGAATTGCCGCCATAGAAGGTGGTGTTGCATCACTAGGGGCATCCTCTGGCCAAGCAGCAACAGCAATGGCTATACAAAACTTAGCTAAAACAGGAGATAATATAGTAAGTTCAACAGATTTATATGGAGGAACATGGAATCTATTGGCAAATACTCTACAAGACCAAGGAATAGAAGTTCGTTTTGTAGATCCTATTGATCCTCAAAATTTTGAAAATGCTACTGATGATAAAACTAGATTGTATTTTTCTGAAACACTTCCGAACCCAAAACTCAACGTTTTTCCTATAAAAGAAGTCGCAGATATAGGTAAGCCTAAAGGAATTCCACTTATAGTGGATAATACGGCAGCCCCAATTATATGCAAACCTTTCTTACACGGGGCTGCTGTTATTATACATTCTACGACAAAATATATAGGAGGTCATGGTACATCAATTGGTGGTATTATCGTAGATGGAGGTAATTTTCCTTGGGAGAAACATAAGGAAAGACAACCTAGCCTTAATACTCCTGATCCTAGTTATCATGGTGCTGTGTGGAGTGAAGCTGCAGCTCCTTTAGGACCTATAGCTTATATATTGAAAGCTAGGGTTACATTACTCAGAGATATAGGTGGAGCCATGAGTCCTTTTAATGCCTTTCA
>CAZUXH010000004.1:32220-37949 GCA_964624655.1 uncultured Rhodospirillaceae bacterium
TTTATTGATGCACTCGAATTATTTTATCATGTAGCAAATATAGGAGACGCTAGAAGCTTAGCCATTCATCCTGCCACTACTACTCATTCTCAATTAAATGAAGAAGATCAAATTAAAACAGGAGTGGTAGATTCTTATGTAAGATTATCCATAGGTATAGAGCACGTAGATGACATTATAAAAGATATCGATAAAGGTTTAGCAGCTGCTAAGTAACCTGCTGAAATTAACAAGCCCGCATACATCCCTCCTATGTGGGCTTGTTATATTTTAATGAAACTATTTATTCGATAGGCATAGGATCACCTTTTAAAGCACCTAAAGCTCCTTGATGAAGATCAAAATATAAATCACTTTCATAATTAAATGTTTTAAAATTATTAGACCTAATAATTGCGTCAACTATTCTCCAAGCATGATTATTGGGCATTTTTGGACGAGCTATTAATACCATATCTCCAAAGTCATAAAGCAACTTCATTTCAACAGGGCTATAAGCTTTAAACTTTCCTTTTCCTTGAATTAGAGAATGAGCAATTTCTTTTGATAGAACCGCTACAGGCATCTGATCAGAAATTAATAGACTGTGCACCCTCATAAAATCTTTTGCTCTCGCAGGTCTTGGGCTAGCCTCGGGCAAATATTTTTCAAACATTTCAACTAGTATTTTAGAAAAAGGATAACTAGGTTTATCTTCTATAGTGCTAAGAAAGAGCATATGCCTCTGTCTATAAACCTGCCATTGACCCCAAGGGGCATGCCCAACGATAGAAAGTGAAAAAATTATAGGAACGAATTTTAAAAAATTACGACGATTAATCATATTATATTTTTAATAAGAGGGGGAATTCTTCCCCCTCTCTAATCTATAATTTAGTTTCTATACTTATCGAAGACATCTAGATTTAATACTGCAGTTACTACAAAATTAGGCACATCTACGACTTGCCCAACTCTTAAATCTACTGCAACGGAGCATAAAATATATGCTTGCTCTCGTGTTAACCCGTGATCTGCAACTAAATAATCTATCATTTGTATTAGTGCATGTCTTGCAGCAGCAGTTAAATCCTCTGAAAGATTATCTAAGTTAGTAATTTTTTCAGAGTCTAAATAAGCATGATAAGGTAAAGTTACACCTTTTCCTTTTAAAGGAATTCCTATTGTTTGATGAAAACGTGTAGGCTCTATATCTCTTATTTCATCATTTCCTATCGTAATAGGCATATCCATGGTTTTCCCTTTACCCTTAATAATTCTTGTCCTAAAGAAATTAATCGCACCTATTTCAATAGCGGTCCCAGAAACTTCACCATCCCCTTGGGCATAATGCACATCACCTGTAAAAAGACCACAGCCATCTACAAAGCAAGGAAATATTACTTTAGTTCCTATCTGCATTTGTTGAACATCCATATTGCCCCCATTTTCTCTAGGTGGGATAGTTCTAAGACAATCAGCGGCATGACTTCCTCCTTCTCCGCATACATTTGCAGGAAGAGCTCCTCCGGTTGAAGGACCAAGCGCAATACCTCCAGCAGAGGCTAATGCTGTTTCACGTTCTTTCCACGCTTTAACTTCAGGTAAACCAGGTAAAACTCCTATTGAACCTGGAAAAGCTTCAAAAGGAACTGTAACTCCTGGCATTCCATCAGAAACTGCCCCTACTCTAGTAAGCCTCCAATTAACAATATAGGGATCTGGAAATAAGTCCCTTAAAAAGCCAAATCCTGGAGCAATTACAGTGTAACCGTATTCGTCAGGAATTATATCAAGTATTTCTACTTCTAAAGCATCTCCCCTTTTTGCTCCATTTATATATATAGGACCGGTCATAGGATGAACTAAGCCTAAGTCAACAGTGGATAAATCGTCAGCTATAGAATTTAAAGTAAACTGACTGTCCAAAGCATCTCTGGAATGCAAGATAATTATATCTCCAGGATTAGCACTTGCAACAGAAGGAATGGCTGGATGGTACCTATTAAAGCAATTAGGGTCATCCACGCAGTGAGCGCCTTTCTTGGTAACCTCAACCTGAGATTGCCATTTTTGATCAGTAGTATCAGCCATTACATGAAATGGCAAAAATATTACTGCTATTATAATTAAGAATATTTTCATTATTTTTCTCCCCGTATTAAATAATAACATTTAGCAAGCAAATTGTAATCAATTTTTGCATTTTTTTATTGAATTAAGGAATCTTATAAACTTCTATTCTTTAAGAAGTTAGCAACCATATTACTAATGTCTTCCCTGAAGTTATTATTATCCTTCCATCCAATAGTTCTCTTTATTTTACTATTATCTATCTCTAATGAGTACGAAATTTTATTTAAAAAAGATGATCTTCCTAAAATAAAAAAAATAGGCTTTAAAAAAATATAGGGAATAAAAATATATTTAGGTTTTCTGCTCATAGCATTAGAAATTTCTTCAACCAAACGTTTAGTAGAAACTAACATATCATCTGATACTAAAAATAAATTAGTATTTATGCTTTTAAAAAATATACTCTGAATTATAGCATTGCAAAGATTATCAATACTTATAATAGATCTTTTATTCTCCTTATAAGGAAGTGGAACAGGTAAACCCTTATAAATAATTTCCATAAGTCTTTTTAAATTACCCTTAACACCTGGCCCATAAACTAAAGGAGATCTTATTATGATATATTCTGTTGACTTATTAACCAAATATTTTGAAAAAAGTTTTTCTGCCATTAATTTTGTCTTTCCATAATTATCAAGCGGAAATTCATCAGACTCTTCCTTATATGTAAAACCAGTATCTTTAAAACCTTCTCCATTAACTTTTATAGATGACAACATAATTATTTTATTTACTTTGTTCTTTGCGGCGGCATTTATAACATGCTTAGTACCCAAAACATTCACATCAAAATAATCTTCATATAAATCTGTTGAAGAATGTGTATTTCCTAATAGATGAACAACTACATCAACATTAGAAAATGCATAAATTAATTTTTTTTTATCCGATATATCTTCTATTAAAATCTCTCTAAGATTATTATCCTTTAGATTGTTAAATGTTTTATTTCTAACAACCGCTCGAACAAGACATCCTCTATTAATTAATTTACTAACAAGTCGTCGTCCGACAAATCCACTTGCCCCAGTTATAGCTATTTTTAATTTTTTATTATTCAAAAACTCATCCATGAATTATTATATTCATAATAATATATAATTAAATAACAATATTTTGAGGAAATATGTATCTTGTATCAGCACTAGTAGTAGCAAAAAATGAAGAAAACAATCTTTATGATTGTCTCTCAAGTTTAAAAGATATGGACGAAATAGTATTAATTCTAGACAAAACTACCGACAAATCAAAAGAAATAGCTGAAAAATTTAATTGTAATATTAATGAAGGTTCATGGGATAATGAGGGAGAAAGAAGAAATTTTGGAATAAAAAAATGTAAATATGAATGGATTATCGAAGTCGATGCTGATGAAAGATTAAGTGATGGACTTATAGAAGAGGCTAAACTTGCTATAAAAAATTTAGATTTAAATATTACTGGGTACTTTTTAATACCATTCAACACTTATATAGGTTCTAAAAAAGTTTTACATGGTTGGGGTGCTTCCTGGGGAGTTACTCATAAACCTTGTTTATTTCACAAAAATTCAAAAAAATGGGGGAAAGAATCTATTCATCCTAGCTTAGAACTTGGAAAAAAATTAGGTATTTTAAAATTGCCAATTAATCATTATATAGATAATAATCTATCAGATATGATAAAAAGGTTAGATAGATACTCATCAGCAAATGCTATGCAACTCAGACAATCCCATAAAAAATTACCAAACTTAGCTATAACCATAAGGAGGTCTATTACTCGGTTTTGGAAATGTTATATCTCACGAAAAGGCTACAAGGAAGGGAAATGGGGATTCATAATAGCCCTATTTGCTGCACTTTATATATTTTTGAGTTATATGAAAGCAGAGTTAGAAGATAGTTCAGAAAAACCTAAACTTAAATAACTGCAGCAATAAATTCTTTAGCTACTTTATCCCAAGAATTTTCTCTTTGTATTTTCATACAATTATTACTCATTTTTTCCCATAATTCATCGTCCGTTAAGATAGCAATAGCTGATCTAACAAACTCATCATCATTATTGACTACAAAACCAGTAACATTATGTACTACTCTTTCAGGCAAACTGCCAACAGATTTGACTACAGCAGGCACTCCCAAACCTTGTGCTTCTGCAACAGAGAGACAAAATGTCTCTCCTACGTCTCCTCTATATAACATAATTCTAGAAAAGAAAATTTTTTTAAATAATTCCTTCTTTTTAATTGGCTTATTTATTTCTATATTAGAAGAATTAAGGTTTTTCACATTTTGCAAAATATTTTTGATCAAGCTTTTTTTTCTTCCCCCATAAGTTTCATAACCAGCAAATAACAATAATTTTGAAGAAGGAATTTTAATAGATATTTTCTCTTTCCATAATTGAGATAACCAAATAAGTCCTCTTTCAGGATTAGAAGAAAATACAGATATTGGTTCAGGAATATCTTTATAATCTCTACTAAATTTAAAAATTTCATCGGAAAGACCGAGCGGCACTTTAACAGTTCTATTTTTAAGCCAAAAAGGAATAGTCTGAAAGTGATAATCCCCAGAACAAACTAAAACTAAATCATTAAAAAGTAATTTCTTAATGTTTTTTAGTTTTTTTAGATAGTTTCCTGGATTATGAAGCCACAATACTTTTTTTGAATTGATAGGAGCTTTTGACAACAATTCTGGCGCTCTATTGCAAATATAAATATCACACTCATCGAATTTTGAAGTTATGGGAAGCCAGCTTACCCCTTCAATCTTAATAGCATGCTTTATTTTTGTAGCGGCAATAACTAGGTGACCTAATTTAGAAAGTGCCTCAGCAAGACATACAAAAGCAGATTCTGTGCCCCCTAGAGGTTCAGATCTATATGAATTTCCATCAAATGAGCTGTCTTGATCAACCATTATTATCTTCATTAAATTGCTCCTATTTTAACGAAAAAAATCCACAAGACTAAAAATAGTACTGGAATCATATCCACAACTATCCACTATTTGAGCTACTGGCTCCACTTCCTTATTGTAATTCAAAACTTCTGATAAACCCCATATTATGGCAGACCTAAACCCAGACTTACAGTATAATAAATTACCACCGCTACTTTCTTTTAAAATTTGACTAAAGTTATCTATTTTTTCTCTAGTTAGAGAACTACCAGAGAAAGGAACACTCTTAAATTCAACTGAATATAATTTCGATTGATTTGATAGTTCTAAGTCTGTTGGTTGATCAAGAGACTCCCCTTCTGGTCTATTACTAACGATTAAATTTATACCTGATTTTGAAATCTCTTCAATCATTGGCAACTCTATCTGAGCCGAAACAAAACAATCGTTAGCTAATTTTTTGATAAGCAAGTCTTGGACATAAAAAGATGATGACATTATTTTCCAAAATAATTTAATTAATATGATATTATTATATGTTATACTTAAACTAATAAAATAATTATTTAAGTATATTTTATTACTATGGGCTCTTAAGTGCTGAAAAAATTAAGAGGTTTATCGAATTAAGGGAGAAAACAAATGAAAAAAATTACATTAATAATCACGTGCTTTATGCTAGCCATAGTATCTGGCTGCGGAGATAACAATCAAAATAAT
>CAZUXH010000005.1:0-21460 GCA_964624655.1 uncultured Rhodospirillaceae bacterium
ATTTGGTATTCGTCAGGCAATGGCTAATGAAGAAGAAGTTGCTTGGCCACATCATCAGTTCAAATTTGAATTAGGTGATTTTACTCTAAAAAGTGGAGTAAAACTTAAAGATGCGTTTCTTTTGGTAGATGCACATGGAACATTAAATGCTGATAAAAGCAATGTAATTGTTTATCCAACATGTTATGCAGGTAACCATTATTTAAATAGAGGTTCGCTCGGAACTGATCGTGCAATGGATCCTAGTAAATACTTCATTATTATTCAAAACATGATAGGTTGAGGACAATCCTCATCACAAAGCAATACAGCATCACCTCAAGATGGGACAAGATATCCAGAAGTTACTTACTGGGATAACATTGCTGCACAACATAAATTATTAACATCTCACTATGGCATTAATAATCCACTTATGTATGTGGGTTTTTCAATGGGTGGACAACAAGCATTTCATTGGGGGGTAATGTATGGTGAAAACACTGGAGCTATAGTTCCTGTCGCAGGTTCAGCTAAAACTACGCCTCATAATTGGTTATTTCTTGAAGGATGCAAAAAAGCTCTGCAGGCTGACATAAATTTTAATGGTGGCGATTATACTTCTCCTCCGGAAGTGGGCTTAAGAGCATTTAGTACAGTTTATGCTTCCTGGTTTTATGACCAAGTAGGTTATAGAGAAGGTTTGCATCTTAAAACTTTTGGTGGGTTTGAAGATATGTCTGCTTGGCTTGATTTTGCCTATGGCTATTTTAGTTCATTTGATGCAAATGATTTATTAGCGATGATGTACACATGGCAATACGGAGATGTGGGAAGTCATGAGAAGTTTGGTGGGGATTGGAAAAAGGCTTTATCTAGCATTAAATGTCCTGCATTAGTAATGCCAGCTGAAACTGATCTATATTTTCCTCCATCAGATAATGTCATAGAAGTGAGTTATATGCAAAATGCCGAATTAAAAATTATACCTTCTAAGCGTGGTCATATTGGTGGTGCTATGGTGCCTGGATTATGTCCAGAAGAGTCCGTATTTTGTGATAATGAAATGAAAAAACTACTCAAACGTATAGGCTAATTACTTGATTTAATAGCTTTTATACCCTCTCAAATAGCATTTGTTGGGAGGGTATAAAATTAAAGTTTTTTAGTTTGTTAATTTTCTTATAAATTTGTTATTCTCTTTTTTATTTATTTAATTTTTTGAGGATATTTTTTTCTATATTAATATCTACAATACTTGGAGATTTTTATGCAGACACTTATTACTGATATGTTTGAAATTCAGCATCCCATAATACAAGGTGGTATGCATTATGTTGGTTTTGCAGAACTTGCTGCAGCGGTTTCTAATGCTGGGGGTTTAGGGATTATTACGGCTCTCACGCAAAAAACTCCAGAAGATCTTGCTAATGAAATAGATAAATGTAAAAAGCTTACTAATAAGCCTATAGGAGTAAATTTAACTTTTTTACCAGTTGTAGAATCTCCAGATTATCCTGGGTATATTAAAGCCGTAATAGATGGGGGAGTGAAGATTGTAGAAACTGCAGGAAATAATCCTTCTAAATGGCTGCCATTACTAAAAGAAAATGGAATAAAAGTTATTCATAAGTGTACGACTGTTCGACATGCGTTAAAAGCTGAAGGAATTGGGTGCGATGCACTTTCTATTGATGGATTTGAGTGTGGAGGCCATCCTGGCGAAGATGATATTCCAAATATGATACTCTTGCCTCGCGCTGCTGAAGAATTAAAAGTACCTTTTGTTTCTTCAGGAGGAATGGCAGATGCAAGATCTCTAGTAGCTTCACTTGCAATGGGAGCGGAAGGCATGAATATGGGGACACGGTTTATCGCTACAAAAGAAGCACCTGTCCATAATAATGTTAAACAAGCTATACTTAATGCTACTGAACTAGATACGAGATTAGTTATGCGCCCTTTACGCAACACTGAAAGAGTTCTTAATAATACGGCCGTTGAAAAATTATTAGAAAAAGAAGAAGCATTAGGTTCAGACATAAAATTTGAAGATATAATTAATGATGTTTCAGGTGTGTACCCCAAAGTAATGCTCGATGGAGAAATGGATACTGGTCCTTGGTCTTGTGGTATGGTAGCTGGGTTAATTCATGATATTCCTTCTTGTCAGGAATTGATTGATAGAATAATGAAAGAGTCCGAGGAGTTAATACGGACTCGATTAGAAAATATGATATAATTGGTTTTATAGGAGGTATATATGATAAATTTGGAAAATAAAGTTGCTATAGTAACTGGAAGCACAAGTGGTATAGGAAAATCTTGCGCTGAAAAATTGTCAAATCTTGGTGCAAAAGTTGTTGTTTCTGGAAGAAGGACTGAATTAGGAGAATCTATATCAGATAGTTTAAAAGGCGAATCTACTTTTATAAAAGCTGACATGTCTGAAGAAAAAGATATTCAAAACCTAGTGACTAAAACTGTATCAGTATATGGAAAGTTAGATATAATGGTTAATAATGCGGGTATTCCAGGACCGTTAATTTCTATAGAAGAAATTAGTAAAGAAATACTTGAATATATGACTTCAACTTTATTTTTTGGTGTGGTATTGGGGACTAAATATTCCGCTGAAGTAATGAAAAAAAATAAGAGCGGTAGCATAATTAATATTGGAAGTATTGCAGGACACTTGGGAGGATATGGTCCTTCTCATATATACTCTTCACTAAAATCTGCTGTTATTCACTTTAGTAAAAGCGCTGGGCTAGAGTTGGCAGAATCCGGTGTAAGAGTTAATAGTGTTTCACCTGGTGCTATTGTAACAGGAATATTTGGAAAAATGAATGATGACAGTTCAAAAGAAGCAGATGAGAAATCAAGTTCATTACAAAACGCGTTTTCTCAAGCTCAACCTATTCAAAGAGCTGGAAGCCCAAATGATATTGCAAATGTAGTAGCATTTTTAGCTAGTGATGAATCTTCTTTTGTTTCATCCGCAGACTATCTAGTAGATGGAGGAATGGTAGGGGGAAGACAATTCTCGGTAACACAAGAAAGAATGAAAATTTTATCAGATATGGCTGGTAGTTAGTTTTTATTTTTTGTCGTCAATTTTTTCATCATCTATAATTACAGTTCTCATCGGTCCTCCACCATCATTATCGTTTACATTTTCAATTCTTTTTCTATTTTCAGCATCTAGCAGTCTCATCTCTTGTACTCCAGGGACAATGTCATGAAATACACCCATTTGTTCTGCCTTCCTATATGCTCTTTTTGAGATAGCTTGAAAACGAACGACATTTTGTATATACAAAGGACCAGCTTCATTATGAAGTCTAGGCATTTTAGAACGAAGGTAGTAGACATCTCCAAGCATTCTCATTATTCTAGCATTTTTATTAGGGTTAATTTTTCTAGGCAAGGTAGTGCTTGCTAATTCCATCTGTTCAGTAGCTTTTCTTAAGTTTGTTCTTAATTGATCGACAAAGGAAATTTTTACGTAAGCTAGAGAAAGGTCAACTAATGAATCGGCGTATTCCTCTATATTTACACTTTCCTTTAGTTTGTTAACTCTATCTATAAGAATTTCTATGGCTCTACTTTTAGAAGAGAACTCTTTGGTGATTTCATATTTCTCTATTAAGTTAATAGCAATTAACTTCTCTAAATTCTTATTTTCTAGTTCCTTATCTTGTGAGAAACTTAGAGCTTCTTCTAATAAATTTATTGAGTTATCTACATCGCCAACAGATAAGGTTTCTTTGAACATATAACATTCAGCAATTCCTATCAATGCATCTACTTTTACATTAGGAAATTGAGAATCAGATAAATTTTCAAAATCTAATCTTACTTTTTCAATATTTGTTCTATCTTCTTCTTTTTTCATTATATTTAATGATGATTTCACTATGACTAAATTTAGTTCATCTGTAGTTTGATCGTTTAAACGATCAGTATATGCCTCCAAAATATATATACTAGATTGTTTAGAGTCCTTATATTTCTTTTTTGCATATTTACTATAAATTAAGTCTATTTCTTGTTGTAAAGTTTCGAGAACTAGTGCCTCTCTTGCAGGTATAATCGTATCGTTTATATACGAACGAATATAAAAACCTGTACTTATAAACATAAGTAAAAATATTATAGATAAAACTTTGTTGTATGTTTTCATTAACTAATCTATGGAATTTGTATTAAAATTTTTACGGGTAGTACGCCAGTTGCTCCACGCATTATCATAGTTACCCAACTACATTCAAAATATCCATATTTCATTTCACTAGGTATGTCAAAGTAAAAAGTAGCTGTCTTTCCTTTATTTGAATCAAGGTTCGTGAAACCTTCGGTTTCTATTCCTTCAACTTTTTTTGCGAATATTACATCACCTTCTAAAGATGTTAATGTAGCAAGAGGAGATTCATTATTTGGTGTTGGACTAGTCGTTACAGTGCCATCATCATTTAGGACGGTGGTTGCTTGGTTACTTCCTTGTCCTAAATAGATATTTCTCATATAGGCACCTTTATTAATATACCTTATAGAGACACGTAATTCAGAATTTTCCCTGACTATTTTTTTATATTTGAATACCCAATGGGCTTTTTTAGCGACTATTTTACCTATTTTTACCGGCTTTTCCTTTAATTCATCATCAGCCAAAGAGGTTGAATTGCTTTCCACAAAATATAGAAAAGCTACTAAAAATATAAATACTACTTTCATTTAGTTACCTTTATTCCAAGAATTTAAAAAATCTAACGTAGATTCAGTATCTTCTTCTATTTGAGAGTTATTATTTTTATCATAACCTTTATAAAGTGATTTAATTAGTTCTGCTATTTCTTCTGAATAGAAGGCTACTCCTACAGGATTTAAGCCTCCTGCTATTTGTCCGCTCTTATCTCTAATAGAAAAAAGTATAGTTTGTATATTCTCGAAAGAAAATTTAACTTTGTCTGGAACACTGGATTGTTTAATACTTTCATTAGCACTAACAATGGCTTCCAATAGGTACGATTTTAAAATTTTGTTGATTGCTGCAGCATTTTCTATGAGTAAATAATGATCATCCAAACTTTTAATTGATATTTGAATGTATTTATCCATGCTTTCTATATCACTGTTAATGGCTTCCATGAAAGACTTATTATCATTGCGATCAGGCCCTAAATCTAGATCCATAGCTGAAACTGATGTTAGGGAAAAAAGTACTAATATAGTAAAGGTTGAAAATATCTTTATTATTCTTATCATAATTAAATATCCTATTCTTCTTCGGGGTCTTGCCAATTGGCCCCTCTTATTGCAACTGATTCAAGATATGCGCCGATTTTATTTATTTGGTCAAAGTCTAGAGGCCCCATTGATCCCCAAGGTGGCATAGTTTTATAACCATTTACTACTGTAGCAAAATAAGCGGTATAACCTCGTTTAAATTTTCGTAAATCAGCAGAATTAGGTAAACCTCTTCCTTTTCCATTAGCCCTTAGACCATGGCAGTAGGCACAGTTAGCTCGATATTCCGTTTTTCCCTCAGCAATAGCTTCTGCATTTCCTGATAGTGGATTAGGAGATTTACTTTCACTCTCTTCTCCTACAGCAAATGAATTTTTTATTGGAGCGATTAAGACTAAAGAAACAAAAAATATTGTTATGTAAATTGATTTAAAAATAGTCTTCATTATTCTTCCTTGTGATACTAAAAATATAGCGCAGAACTTTTAAAAAGCTCTGCGCTAAAATTAATATTAAGTCTTATTTAAGACCTAGAGCTATTACTAGCCCACCATTATTAACTGGATTTGTGTCACCCGCAGTTCCAAATTGTGGCAAACCTCCCATATGGAAGAAAATCAATTGTTCGCCATTAACTAGTCCTGTTGATGGTCCAGCATCATTATTATGGTTGGAATTGAAGCTATAAAGCTTTTCACCTGTAGTAGCATTAACAACATTTATCTCTCCACCTTGAGTAGAATAAACTGTTATGTTACCAGCAGAAGTCATCATACCACCTGAGTCACCACCAGAAGTAACTTCGTTTCTCCAAACTTCGGAGCCGTCGTTAATACGGTGTGCAGAGTTAACTTGTTTGTCAATTCCATCAGGACCTATTTCAAAAGCAGCCCCTAGGTTTTGAACATTACTTGTTACTTGAACCTTCTCTAGAGTATAAGCCATTGGTGACTCTCTTCTAGGAAGATACATCATACCTGTATCTCTGTTGAGTGCAGCTGGAGACATATTTACTGCCCCTAATAGACTTGGCCAAACTATAACTTCCACACCTTCTTCAGGTACTGCTTGTGCCCAAATAGGATTTCCGTCAGAATCGTAACCATTAGCCCAGGTAATCTTATCAGCTATTTGAGGAGCTTGTAAGAATTTTCCTGAAGCTGCATCTAGATAGTGAACATAGCCAGTTTTATTAGCTTGAATTACTACAGTTCTACCATCTATTTCAGCAAGCATAGGTGTTTGGTTAGCATCATAATCCCATGGATCTCCAGGAACAACTGTATATCTCCAAGGAACTTTACCAGTGTCTGTATTAACAGCTACTATAGCAGCAGCTCCATCATTAGAGTTGTTTCCTTCACTACCTGTTCCTTGACGTTCTCCGTATGGATTCCAAGGATAAGCATTTGCTGTTCCAGTAAAGTATAGTTTTAAGTCAGGGTCCCAAGAACCACCTTGCCAAGGACCAGCACCACCATATAGGCGACTATCGCCAGGCCAAGTATCCGCGCCAGGCTCTCCTGGTTGTGGGATCATTGGTGCTGCAAAAATTTGACTTCCGTCTTCATAACTATGAGCATGCATATACCCTTGAAGACCTCCAGTATCTGTAGCATTCATTGGAACCATAAGTTTGTCCGGTAGTGCTACAGCCTGAGAAGTACAGAAATATCCATTTCCGTCAGGTGTGGTTTCAAAATTTCTAGGATAAGGTCTATCAATTTTAGTACTGTAGGCCTCATCACCTGTTTTTAGATTTAAAGCAACAATAGTGCACTCATTTGCTAGGAAATAAGCATTTTTTCCATGAAGAGCAACACATCTGTGTTTACCAGTAAAGAATGGATTAAATTGACCACCAAAATCTTCAGGTAATTCGTGATCATATCTCCAAACTCTGCTTCCTGTTGCAGCATCTATAGCATGAACTTGATTGTCCTGAGCTATATAAACGATACCATCATGCTCTACTGGTGTACCTTGAGCATTAGTAGTACCTCCTGTAGAATACACCCATTTAACTTCCAAATTTCCTGCGTTGTTGGCATTAATTTGACTTAATGTGCTGTATCGACTTGAAGTATAGTCTCCATTAGCTTGTACCCAATCGTCGCCAGGTAAGCTTAATAAATCTTGAACGCTTACGTCAGCTTTAGAAATAGATACAAGAAAGAATGAAGACAAAATAAGCATTATTATTTTATACATGTTTTCCTCCCGTGTATAACATTATAAGTGAACATAATAACCAATTATTTTAATGTTTGATAGATATTTCTTAATATTAATTCAGTAAATATATCGGAAATAATTGCCATTATATTATTATTGTCATTATAATGTTTTGTATATATGATCTCTGCTTTAATATAATCGGTTGGAATCTAAATGTTTTTCAGAAATAGTATAAATTATAGCCTAATACTTATAAACTCATTTTTTATATTGCTGCTTTATACAGCTTATTTAATGGGATGGGCAAACAGAGTATTTGAAAGTGATAGCAGTTATATAAGTTATGTGATTGCAGTAATATTTTTAGTATTGTGGGTATTTAGTTTATTTATAGGGAGTTGGGTCAACAAGCAATTGAATGATTTAATTTTGAATGAAGGGTCGCAAATTTATGATGATTACTCGGCTTTACTTAAAAAAAGATTTGAATTACAAAAAAATCAAAATTTTGATCATTCAATTCTGGCATCTACACTTCAAGTAAAGTTAAATTTAAAAATTAAAATAATTTCATATGTGGCAAATCTATTAATTCTTTTAGGACTTATTGGTACAGTTATTGGTTTTATTATAGCTGTAGGTGGTTTAGGAGATAGCTTAGTAGGTGGACAAAATTTAGCTAGAGTTCAAACAGTACTTGGTCAAATTGTAAATGGAATGGGAGTAGCACTTTTTACTACACTAATGGGAAGTATATTTGGAGGTATTTGGTTACAACTGCATTATGAAATTTTATCTTCTGCAATAGATAGACTAGTAGTTTTAGTGATAGAAAAGGCAGAAAGCGAATTAATTCCCTCAATTATAAAGAATAAATAGTTTGATGATTTTTAATAAGTACAAAAGTATTGGAGATAGTGGCACAAGTACCGTATTTAGGGATATTCTATTCCTTATGGTGTTTAGTTTAATAGTCATCATATTTATATTAACTTTTCTTATAAACCCTACTAATCGCCCAGAAGAAATTCCTTTAAGGACAGAAATTTTAATTGAAGCAACTTGGCCAACTGGAGCAGCACATGATGTTGATTTATGGGCTATGGGTCCAGATGGCATCCCTGTTGGTTGGGGATTATTTGCTGCAGGCCCGTCTTTGAATCTAGAAAGAGATGATAGGGGTAAAATTAATGATAGTTCTCAATTAAATTATGAATGGATGTCAATACGTAATTTAGAGCCTGGAGAATATGTTGTAAATATCCATTTATATGGGCCATATGGAGATGATTTACCTGTTCCGGTCACTGTAAAAATAACAGGAAAAGGAGATCTGGGTGAAATATTCTCTGGTGAGGTGCTTCTTGAAGATAATAAAGAGGAAGTGACAGTTGCAAGATTTACTATTGATAATAATAAAGACTTAGTTCCTGACAGTGTTCATAATTTATATAGATCTATTTTAAGTCTTAGATAATTATGAGTGAAATATTACTTAATGTTTATCTTTATGCTATTTTAGTAAGCGCCATTATACTTTTTATAGGTATAGTATATATTTTTTCTAATAAAAAAAGTGTAAAATATTTAACTTTTACATTTTGTGTCGTAGGAATTCTAACTATCTATTATTTTGATAATATGTTCAAAGGCTATCCAATAGATGCTGTAGAAGGTCAGTATAGAATTCAAGGTTGGGAGATTAGCGAGACTGACAGACAAATATATGTAATGGCCTTAGATGAAAACAAGATTCCTAAGAATTTTTTTATTCCATTTACTTTAGAAGATGCTTTAGCTTTACAAGAGGCGTCAGGAAATATAGGAATTTATAAAGAAATTTCTTTATTAGTAGAGAGAGATGAAGAAACTGGAAATAAGTCTTATAAGTGGACATTGGAAAGACGTTTTAAAGAAGTAGAAACTCAAAATGAAAGAAATATAGTGGATGATTCTTTAAATGAAGATTCTTTTGAAAGAGACTTTGATCCTATTGAAGATGCTGATACTATAGAACGTATCAATAGAGATTATCCTAGACCCAACAGTAATAACAGACAACAGAATTTGGATCAGTAAAAAATGGGTACTTATACAGTTTTATCATATTTAATATTATTTTTAGTAATTGTAAGCTTATTTATTAAGAGTAGTCTTAATAAGACACTGAATATAGTATTACTATCCTTTGCATTGTGGTTGCCATTATATGGTATGATTAATTCTATGGGTGTCGCTATAGAAAAAAGACCCACAGGTATTTTTAAGATTGTTACCTCTATAGTTCCAGATTATTCTAAAAAAGATATATATTTGTTAATAAAAGATATGCATTCTGAAAACCCACCAAGATTACATAAAATTGAATTGAATAGAGAAGAAATGAATCGTATTAGAGATGAAGGTTCTGATTACGATCAAGAAGTTTTTCGAGTACAAGGAGATGGAAGTGGGGCTTATGAGCTTGTGTATGTTGATTTTGAGCCTCCTGATCTACAGAAAGGTGATGTGCAAAGAAGTTACGAGGACAGAGAGCAGTAGATAAGAAGTTAAATTGTTAAAAAAATTGGATTTATTTTTCGCAATCCCGAATTAGTTTATTGCTTATATTGAATTGTTTTGATGTATCTTTAATTGCTTCCCAAGTAATTTTTGTTAACGGAATGCCATCTTTTTTACGTTCTGTTCTATTAATATTCTCTGGCTCCCCAGGCATTAAAATTGTATTTTTTTTATTGATAGGAGCAGCAGATTTAAAAAACTTAATGTATCTTTTAATTTCTTTTTCATATTCTTCATTGTTCACATATCTATTTGGATTTATAAAGATTGAAAGCATTCCATTTCTAAAAGGCTTTTTGGGATCATGCCTGCCCATACCGCTACCCGTTAAAGCTCCCGCAAGAAATTCACATAGAAACGATAATCCAGACCCTTTATGCAGTCCAAAAGGTTTTAAAGCCCCAGTTCCTCCTCGAGAACTTTTTGCATTAGGGTCTTTTGTCCCATATATAACACTAGTATCATTTGTGTCTTTTCCTTGGTTATTTATCAATGCGTCTTCAGGAATTGGCTTTCCTCCTTGTTGCGCAACATAAGCCTTTCCTTCTGCAACTAAGGATGTTGCAAAGTCTAAAATAAATGGTTTTTTATTTTTTATGGGTACTCCAGCTGAAAAAGGATTTGTAGAAAATCTTCTTTCCCAAGAGCCGAAGGGAGAAACTAAAAGACCTGCTATACTATTTACAAAATGAATAGAGATTATATTTTCTTTAGCTGCCATTTCCGAAAAATCTCCAATTCTTCCTAGATGCCCAGAATTTTTAATTGCGACAATTGAATTTCCAAACTTTTTTGCTTTTTTTATTCCTAATTTACATGCAAAAGGCCCGATTGTTTGTCCGAAGCCATCTTTGCCATCTACTAAACTAAAATTATTGCTATTCATAACAATTTTGGGTTTAACATTTGTTATAATATTACCATCGTTAATCATATCAATGTATCTAGGAGTTCTTATTACTCCATGACTATCATGACCAGTTAGGTTGGCCTCTATCAAATAATTAGAAATATCTTTTGCTTCTTTTTTATTACATCCCGCTTTATAAAATATTTCTATTATAAGTTTGTTAAGCGGATTTACTTTAATTTTCATATTCACTCCCTAGACATCATGATGCTGTTTTTAGGCTAATCTTTAGATAAGTTTCTTTTAATATTTTAGTTATAGGGCCTACTAAGCCATCTCCTACAGTTTTTTTATCAATTTGTATAACAGGAGCTACCAGTGTAGAGGCAGAAGTAATAAAAGCTTCCTCAGCGTTTAAAGCTTCTTTAACACTAAAAGGTCTTTCTTCTATATTTAACTTAAGCTTATAGGCAACTTCTAAAACAGTTTTTCTTGTAATTCCATGAAGTATATCATTTGATAAATTACGAGTTATTATAGTATTTTTAGATACTATATAAGCATTATTTGAAGTGCCTTCGGTAATATAACCTTTATTATCTATCATCCAAGCGTCATCGGCTCCTCCTTCTGCAGCTTTTGTCTTTAATAATGAAGGATAGATAAGTTGGGTTGTTTTAATATCTCTTCTTTTCCACCTTAGATCTTCTTCTGTAATAATCTTTAAACCCTTACTTAATTTAGGATTATTGGTAATAGACTTTTCTTGAGTAAATGCAAAAATATTTATTTTATGCTTGCTTTTAGGAATTTCAAAATCTCTTTCCATATTTCCTCTAGATATTTGTAGATAAATTAAACCTTCTTTTTTATTAAGCCTATTTGCTTTGATGAGTCTTTTATGAATATCCAGTATTGTTAAATTTGAAACTTTATAATTAATATTTAATTCATCCAGAGATCTTTGTAATCTTGTTAAATGTGATCTAAAGTCTAATAATTTATCATTGATAAAGGCTGTAACCTCGTATACGGAATCAGAAAATAAAACACCTCTATCAAAAATTGATATTTTAGCCTTTTTTTCTTCTAAATATTTGCCATTAAGGAATACTAATCTCGTCATAAATATTACATTCGTTTAAAATTATTTTATAATTATACTTGTAGATGAAGGCCCACCCGGTAATCCTTCAAGTGTATAAGTATATTCTTTATTAGACTCTTTTAAAGGAAAAAGTTTTCCAACTGATCCTAAACTTATTCTATCTCCAGCTTTGAGGATAAGTCCTCTTTGATTAAATTCTTTAATTAACCAAAGCACCACATTTAGGGGATTTCCTAAGAGAGTTGAACCAGGAGAATTTTGTATAATATTTCCTGTTTCATCTGTAAAGATGGTTTCCATGGTTTCAAGTGCATTAACAAAAGCTTGATTTGCCTGAATAGTAATCCCGGGACCCATTACCATTTTAGTTGCAAGCATATTAATTGCAACTATTACCGGTCCTGTAATAGCTTCACCTTTTTTTATTTGTAAAGCAGGTAATTCCATGAATGGGTGGATTGTATCTAAATATTTTGCTGCTTCTAATTTAGTAGTTGATTTCATGATCTTTGAAGATTTAACAATTACTAATAAATCTGGTTCTATTAAAGTTCTATGTCCAAAGTTTTTTGAAATTTCAGAGCCATTTTTTAAAAACATACTATTAAATAAAACCCCTGTTGCTGGCGTGTTAATTTTAAATATTTCTTGTGTTGCCTTGCCAGTAAAACCCACTTTGTAACCTATCACGGCATCAGAATATTGACTTTGTTGTTTCCAAAACTCAACGTATTTTTCTTGACTACAGTAAGCTTCCTCTAGCGTGATATTTTCATTTATTCCCTCTATTGGACTGTGAGGAGAAGACTTTAATATATCTGTAATTTTTTTATCTGATAGGCATTCAGCTATTGAAAGTTTTGTTATGAAAAAAGAAAATAAGAATATAATTGTTATTAAAAATTTAAGATAATTCATTATATATTCCTTTCAGCTATAGAAAGTTCTTTGAAAATTGATAAAGTTCTTTAGCTATTATAAAAGGTTGTTCCACCATAATCATATGCCCTGTATTGTCTAAAATTTTTAAAGTTACATTTTCAAAATTTTCTGACAGAATCATAGCATTTTTTGTGGATGTCATTTTGTCTTCTTTTCCACATATAATTTGTACTTTTTGTACTATATTCTTTGCTATAATTGATGCGCCTTTATAATTATTACATGCATCAAGATCTAAAGCTAAAGATCCTTTTGGTGAGTTTTGAATAAGTCTAGAAGAAGAACCTATCATCCAATACCCAGGTGTAGGATTATATCCAATATGTTGTTTTTTACTTAAAGACCAATCGGTCATTAGTTCTGACGCATTAATTATATTACTGGTTGATTCATGAATTAAATCTGGATGTACTGCCATGATATGAGAAGTACCTAATAGAGAAAGTCCATTAATTATTTTCTTTTCCTTATTAGCCATCTCAATTGCTATTAGAGATCCCATCGAGTGGCCAACTATTAAAGCAGATTTAATTTTTAGAAAGTAAAGAAGATTAAGGCCCCAATCTCCCATCTTTTCTATGGTTTTTAAGGCAGGCAAATCTGAATAGCCATGTCCGGGTAAATCTATTGCTAGTGTTCTAATTCCTTTGCTTGATAAATATCTATTTTGTAGTTGCCATACGCTTCCGTTCATGCCTGCACCATGGATTAACATTATAACTCTATCTTTGTCTTTATGGTCATATCCTCCAGTTCTAATGTTTATATTTTTTCCTTTAATTTTTACATTCATAATTAATTCCGTTGAGACATTCTGATTGCATATTTTAAATCTTCAATTATATCTGATGAGTCTTCTAGTCCAACTGAAATTCTAATAAGATTTTCTTTTATACCTGCTTTCTCAAGTGACTTCTTGCTCATTTGTTGGTGTGTAGTTGATGCTGGGTGAATGATTAATGTTTTAGCATCTCCGACATTAGCCAAATGTGATGCCAAATGTACATTCTCTATAAGTTTTTTTCCTGCAGTTTTTCCTCCTCTTATTCCAAAGCTAAAGATAGCACCAGCTCCTTTGGGAAGTATTTTTTTAGATAAATTGTAATCTTTATGACTTTTTAGAGAAGGATAATTAATCCATTCTATTTCTTCACATTCAGTTAAAAAAGAAACAACTTCTCTAGTGTTTTCAATATGCTTATTCATGCGTATAGGTAAAGTTTCTAAACCTTGCAGTATATAAAAAGCATTTGTGGGACTGAGACACGCACCAAAATCTTTCATTCCTTCCGACCTCATTCGCATAGTCAAGGCGTGTGGTCCAAATTCCTGTTCAAATATTAGACCATTATATCCATCATAAGGTTTTGTTAGATTTGGAAATTTTTTACTTTCTCTCCAATTAAATTTTCCGCTATCTATTACTGCTCCGCCAATAGCAATTCCATGACCACCTATAAATTTTGTTAATGAATGCATAACTATGTCTGCTCCTAGTTTTATCGGCTGCATTAAGTAAGGAGTAGTGAATGTGCTATCTACCATTAGGGGAATTTTGGCTTGATGGGCAATTTTTGATATCTTTTCTATATCCAAAACTTCTGCATTAGGATTCCCAATAGTTTCGGCAAATATTAGTTTGGTATTACCTCGGATTGCTTTTTTAAAATCTTGAGGTTTTCTTGGATCTACAAATGTAGTAGTGATTCCAAACCTTGGTAGAGTGTATGATAATATATTATGAGTTCCACCATAAATAGAATTTGAAGAAACAATATGACTATTTTTATCCATCAATGTAGCAATGGTTAAGAAAAATGCAGCCATACCACTTGCTGTTGCAATGGAGCCCACCCCACCTTCTAAAGCAGCTAACCTTTCTTCGAGTACTGAAATAGTTGGATTTGAAATTCTAGAATATATATGTCCAGGTTGCTCTAAATTATAAAGTGCTGCAGCATGATCTGTGTCATCAAATAAATAAGATGTGGTCTGATGTATAGGAGTAGCTCTTGAACCAGTCTTTGGATCAGGTTCTTGACCGGCATGCAAGCTTAATGTATTAAATTTTAAAAATTTTGGTGATACCATTTTTAAATGCCTATTTTTTAAAAATTTTATTATATTGTATTTTTATCATAAAAAATAGATATTCAAATAATTATTATTCTAAATAAGAAAGTGAAAAAGATGATCTCGAAAATAACTTCAGTAGCAGTTCTAGGTTCAGGTACTATGGGATCTGGTATAGCAGCCTTGGCAGCAGAAAAAGATTATAAAGTATTATTATTAGATATGTCAGAGGAGGATGCATCTGCAAGTAAAGAGCGACTATTGCAAGGGAAATCTCCCATTTTATCTGATCCTTCAAAAATTAGTAATATTTATACTGGAAGTTTTGATGAAGATTTTGAAAAAATTCGAAACTTTGATTGGATTTGTGAAGTAGTTATAGAAAATTTAGAGGTTAAGAAGGATATATTTAGTAAAATTGATAAATATAGAAATCCTGACTCAATTGTTAGCTCAAATACCTCAGGTATCCCTTTAAAAGCTATAACGGAAGAAATTAATTCTGATTTGTTAAATAACGTTTGTATTACACATTTTTTTAATCCTGTAAAAATCATGAAATTATGCGAATTAATTCCTGGAAAAAAAACATCTACAAATACACTTCAAATTTTAAAAAATTTTTTAGAAAATGACTTTAATAAAGGAGTTGTACATGGAAAAGATACCGTAAATTTCATTGGTAATAGAATAGGCTGCTTCATGCTTCTAAAAGGATTATATGAAGGAACAATCGCGAGAAAAAACGGATTGCTTATCGAACAAATAGATGCTTTGTTGTCTAAACCCTTAGGTCTTCCTCCAACGGGTTTGTATGGTTTGATAGACTTAATAGGGTTAGATGTTATGCATTCTGTTGGATTGAATCTAGATAAAAATTTGCCAGATAAAGACTTTGGTAGACGCTTTGTTCATTTACCCAAATTAGAACTCGAAATGTATAATAAAGGACAGCTAGGAAGAAAAAGTGGAGGCGGTTTTTATAGAATTAAAAAAATTAATGAAAATGAAAAAATTAAAGAAGTTTATGATTTAGATAAAAAAAATTGGAGGTCGTTTAAAAAGTATAGTTATGATAAAGATATATCAATTATATTTGAAGAAAGTGTTGAAGGTAGGTTAGCGTGGAATATTATGGGGTGCACTCTTTGGTATGCAGCGACACTTGTACCTGAGATTGCAGACGATATAGTTAATGTTGATAGAGCCATGCGCTGGGGTTTTGCTTGGTCAAAAGGTCCATTTGAATTAATAGATATGGCTGATAGCAGAAAGTTTATAGATAAATGTGTGAGTGAAAATTTACCTATAAATGGTATTTTAAAAGTACTAGCAAATTCAGATAAAAAAACTTTTTATAAAGACGAACAAAGTAAGTATTTATCTTTAGATGGAAAATATAATCTAATGGGATAGGAAATTATTCTATGATTTCGGAAAAGATATTTTTAGCTTGATCAATTGAAATATTATTTTTATTAGCGTAATTTTTAATTTGGTCGTCTCCAATGTTAGCTACACCAAAGTATCTGCTTTCTGGATTTCCAAAATAGAATCCTGCTACAGAAGACAGAGGCGTCATAGCAAAATTTTCAGTCAGATCTATTCCTATTTTTCTTTTAGCATCTAGTATTTTGAGTATTTCTTTTTTATGGGAATGGTCTGGGCAGGCAGGATATCCTGGAGCAGGTCTAATACCAACATATTCTTCGCGAATTATATCGTCATAATCTAATTTTTCATTTTTATTGTATCCCCAAAAGTTTTTTCTAGTTTTTAGATGTATTAGCTCTGCTAGAGCTTCGGCCAATCTATCAGAAAGCGCCTTAAACATAATAGAATTATAATCATTATTTATAATATCTAGCTTTGCTTTTTTAGAAAAATTACTTTTTACTGTTACTGCAAATAATCCCATGTAATCATCTATTTTTAGTTTTTCTGGAGCTATAAAATCAGATAAACATAAATTTTTTAATTTTCCTGATTTTTTTAATTGCTGTCTTAAAAAAATAAATTTATTTACAAGTTTGTTTTTTATATCATAGATATTTATTTCTTCATTTAAGGAGTCTGCTCTATATATCCCTATTATCGCTTTTGGTTGCAACAGATTGTCCTCTAATATAGTAGTTAACATTTTCAATGCATCGGAATGTAATTCTTTAGCGGCTTTACCAACAATTTTGTCTTCTAATATTTTAGGAAATCGTCCTGATAGTTCCCATGTTTGGAAGAAAGGAGTCCAATCAATGTATTTTATTATTTCTTTCAAGCAAATATTCTTAATAAGTTTTGTTCCTATTAACCTAGGTTTAATCGCCTTGTATTTTTTCCATTCTATTTTAATTCTATTTTTTCTAGCATCCTTTAAGCTAAGTAAAACTGGCTTATTACCTTTTAAATGTTTTCTAACTATTTCTTTATAATCTTTATTTATATTTTTTATAAATATTTCTTTTTTTATTGGATTTATCAAGGAATTGAGAATGTGAACAGACCTTGATGCATCATTAACATGAATTGTAGCACCAAGTCCTTGAGGAGCTATCTTTAAAGCAGTATGAAGACGAGAGGTAGTTGCTCCACCAATCAAGAGAGGAATTTTAATTTTATTTTTATTTAATTCAGTAGCGACATTAACCATTTCATTAAGAGATGGTGTAATTAATCCTGAAAGACCAATTATATCTGGCTTATGTTTTTTAATAGCTTGAATTATTTTTTGTGCAGGAACCATTACCCCTAGATCTATAACCTTGATATTATTGCATTGCATTACAACTGATACAATATTTTTTCCTATATCATGTACATCTCCTTTTACGGTTGCTATTATTACAATTGGTTGTTTTATTTTTTTATTTTCTTCTTCTTTTTTCATGAAAGGATGTAAGTATCCTACGGCTTTTTTCATTACACGAGCACTTTTTACCACTTGGGGTAGAAACATTTGTCCAGAACCAAACAAATCTCCAACAATATTCATACTCTTCATTAAAGATCCTTCGATAATTTCAAGTGGAGAATTTCCTTCCTTTCTTTTAACTTCAACATCTCTAACTATAAAGTCATCAATACCATTTACTAATGCATGTTCTATCTTCTTATCTATGTTTTGTTTTCTCCAATCATCAACTTTTTTTGTATTTATGGATATTTTTGATTTTTTTTCAGCAATTTTTAACAATTCTTCAGTTGCTAATTTATTTTTATTAAAAATAACATTTTCAATTTTTTCTTTTAAATTTTTTTCTATTCTTTCATAAATTGACAGTTGACCAGCATTTATTATAGCCATATCTAAACCTGCTTTATTAGTATGATACAAGAAGACTGAATGCATTGCTTGTCTTATCCCAAGGTTGCCTCTAAATGAAAAAGAAATATTACTCACGCCTCCACTAGTAAGCGCAAAAGGAAATTTTTTTTTTAAACTTTTAATGGCTTTGATAAAATCCTTAGCAAAGTTATTATGCTCATTTATTCCTGTAGCTATGGGAAATATGTTTGGATCAAAAATTATATCTGTGGGGTTAAATTTTATTTTTTTTACTAATAGATTGTATGCTCTACTGCAAATTGCGACCATTCTAGAGTAATTGTCAGCTTGTCCTTTTTCATCAAACGCCATAATAACAGTTGCGGCACCATATGATTTAATTAATTTTGCTTTTTTTAAAAATTTCTTTTCTCCATCTTTAAGGCTAATAGAATTTACTATTCCTTTCCCTTGTATACATTTTAAACCAGCCTCTATTATATCCCAATCAGAAGAATCTATCATAATTGGAACTTTGCAAATACTGGGTTCTGATGCAATTAAATTTAAAAATTCTATCATTACCTCTTTTCCATCTAATAGTGCATCGTCAACATTTATATCTATAATTTGGGCTCCATTGTTTACTTGTTCTCTAGCTATTTCTATAGCTTCATCATATTTTTTAAGTTTTATTACCTTTGAGAATTTAGATGATCCTGTCACATTGGTTCTTTCTCCAATGTTTACAAATCCTGTAACGTCATTAAATGAAAGAGTTTCTAATCCACTAAGATGAGTTATCAATTTAATTTTCGGAATATTTCTAATTTTATTAATATTTGATATAGATTTTGAAATTTTTTTAATATGTTTTGGAGTAGTGCCACAGCAACCCCCAACAATATTAACATATTTATTTTCTGCTAAATCCAATAATTCTGCAGACATAAATTCTGGAGTATCTTCATATTCACCTAACTCATTAGGAATACCTGCGTTAGGGTGAATGCTTATATATGTGTCAGCAATACTTGATAATTCTTTTATATAAGGTTTTAAACTATCGGCTCCTAGAGCACAGTTAAATCCGACGCTTATAGGATTTATATGTTTTATTGAATGCCAAAATGCAGAAGGAGTTTGACCTGATAGTATTCTACCAGATGAATCAGTTATTGTACCTGAAATCATCACAGGTAAAGAAATGTTAAATTTAAGGAAAATATTTTGGATTGCTTTTATAGCACATTTAGCGTTAAGAGTATCAAAAATAGTCTCAATTAAAATAATATCTGAGCCACCATAAATTAAACCTAACAGAGATTTTTCATAAACTGCCACCAATTCATCGTAATCAATAGATCTAAAGGCAGGCCTATTTATGTCTGGGGATATAGAAAGAGTTTTATTTGTTGGACCTAATACACCTGCAACAAATCTAGGCTTTGATTTGCTGTTATATTTTTCTGAGATTTTGCAGGCTAATCTAGTAGATTCAAAATTAATTTGGAAAGTAGAGTTTTCTAGGCCGTAATCACTTTGTGAAATTATGTTAGCATTAAATGTGTTAGTCTCTAATATATCAGAGCCTGCTTTTAGAAAGTTTTCATGAATTTCACTTATTATTTCAGGTCTGGTTATAGATAATATATCGTTGTTGCCAATTAATTCTGATTTATGCGACTTATAATAATTACCTCGAAAGTCTTCCTCAGTAAATTTATAATTTTGAATCATTGTGCCCATTGCACCATCTAAAACAAGAATTCTTTTTTTAAGAATATTGGATATAATCTTAGATTTATCTTTTTTAATATATTTTTTATATTTATCGTGCATTTTAGATATTCATTACATTAATATTTTTAATAGTTTGGATGTAGTTTTTAATTTGTTTAAGGTATAAATATGAAAGTCTTCAACTCCTTCAGATTTCAATTTCTCACATAAATTATAAGTGTATTCAATTGAAATATTTTCAGGAATATTATTAGGGTTTTCACATGAATAAAATATATTTTTATCTTCCTTTGGAATTGTAGTCTTACATTTTTTTGCAAATCTTTCTATCATTTCAAAATTTGAAATTAAAAGTATTCCAGGTACCAATTTTATATTTGGAGATTCTTTAGAGAGAGCGTCTCTAAATTTAAGAAAATAATCTTTATTAAAAAAAAATTGGCTTATTGCTTGATTAGCTCCATGATCAAATTTCTTTTTTAAATTATTTATTTCTTTACGTATGTTTTTATCTTTGGGGTGTCCCTCAGGATGAAACCCAACAGAAATATAAAAATCATTATTTTTTTTAATATCTTCAACTAATTCAAAAGCAAAATTGTAATCAGAATCTAATGCTATTTTAGGTTTGTCTCCGCCTATTGCAACAATGTTTCGTATATTCTTATTCCAATAAATATTTAACAAATCCTTTATAAATTCTTTTTTACTGTTCACGCAAGTTAGATGGGCTGCAAGGTTAAGAGAAGTTAAATTTGAAATTCTGGTAGCTAAAGATAAAGTATTATTTTGGATAGAACCAGAGGCTCCATAAGTAATTGAGGTAAATTTAGGTTTATTATTTTCAAATAACCGTAGTTCTTGAGATAATCTAATATTATTCTTCTCTTTTACAAAAGGAAAGATCTCAAGAGAAATATTGCTCTTCTGTAGCTCTAACGTCATTTTCCCCATCCTATTAGGCTAGAAGGGGGCACTTGTAAATATTACTCATATAATTGTCTTCTTTGAAAAGACCACATGTCTAATTTACAGATGCCACCTTGCCTGAGTTAGCAGGTTGGCAAGAGCCCATGGCCCTTTCTTCATGTTGGCTAATAATATCAGTAAGATGAATTATTGTCAAATTGGTAGGAAAGCAATAAAATCTATTTAATTAAAGAGGAATTTCTGTATCTTCTTTCATAACTTCCATTACAAAAGAAGAGCTTACATCAAATATTTCAACATTTTCTATTAAATTTTGGTAAAATTTATCAAAGTCATTAATATCTTTAGCTAATACATTTATTAAATAATCAAATGTACCGCTAATCCTATATAATCCTATGACTTGTTTCTGCTCTAATAGATATTTTTTGAATTTATCGGCCCATTCTTTTTTATGCTGATTTGTTTTGATAAAAATGAAAACTCTATTATTAAAACCTAACATTTCTGGATTTAGAACCGCTGTTTTTTTTTTAATAATACCGAATTTTTGTAATTTTCTTATTCTGCTCCAGCAAGGAGT
>CAZUXH010000005.1:21560-25377 GCA_964624655.1 uncultured Rhodospirillaceae bacterium
AAATTGTATTTCACGACTGGATTGATAAAAGCTGGGTGGTATTGTTTTCTCATCCTAAGGATTTTACTCCTGTTTGTACGACAGAATTAGGTACATTAGCAAAAATGCATGATCAATTTAAGAGTAAAAATTGTAAAATTATAGGTTTGAGTGTTGATGCTGTGGACGATCACACAAAATGGCAAAAAGATATAGAAGAAGTGTCAGGTGCAAAATTATTATATCCCATAATAGGAGATGAGAATTTAGAGATAGCAAAACTTTACAATATGTTACCAGCTGATATTTCTGGAAATTCAAATGATAGAACTGCCGTAGATAATTTAACTGTTAGATCAGTATTCTTAATTGGGCCAGATAAAAAAATTAAGATGAGTCTTACTTATCCAATGAGCAGTGGAAGAGATTTTGATGAAATATTAAGGGTATTAGAATCTTGTCAATTGACAGCAAATTATAAAGTTGCTACACCTGCTAACTGGCGCTCGGGTGATGATGTTATTATTATTCCTGCTGTAAATAATGAGGAGGCAAAAACATTATTTCCTCAAGGCTGGAAGACTATAAAACCATATCTTAGAGTGTTATCAGATCCGTCTAAGTAAACTTCCATAGGGAAGACGTATGATAGCAAATAATTGTGTAGAATTAGTAGGTAATACGCCATTAATAAAATTAAAAGAAGCTTCTGAAATAACAGGGTGCACTATTCTTGGTAAAGCTGAATTTCTAAATCCTGGGCAATCAGTTAAGGATAGGGCTGCGCTGAGTATAATTAGGGATGCCGAAAATAAAGGGCTTTTAAACCCTGGGGGCTTAATAGTAGAAGGTACTGCAGGGAATACTGGAATAGGTTTAACTTTAGTTGGACAAGCGCTAGGCTATAAGACGCTAATAGTAATGCCAGAAACCCAGAGTGAAGAAAAAAAATCTGAATTAAAGAATATGGGAGCAGAATTAATTTTGGTTCCAGCATTACCATACTCCGATCCAGGAAATTATATTAGGACCTCAGGGACAATAGCAAAAGAAAGAGGAGGTTATTGGGCTAATCAATTTGATAATATTGCTAATAAAATGGCTCATGTAGAAGGAACAGCTCAGGAAATATGGCGACAAACTGATCAAAGTGTAGACTATTTTGTTTCAGCTATAGGAACTGGAGGAACTATTTCAGGTACAAGTGAGGGTTTAAAATCTAAAAATAAAAATATTAAAGTGATTTGTTCAGATCCGCCAGGCTCAGGAATGTTTTCATGGATTAAAAATGGAGAGCCAAAAGCTGAAGGGAATTCAATCACAGAGGGAATTGGGCAGAGCAGGATTACTTTAAATTTGAAGAACTCTCTTATAGATGATGCTGTTCAAGTATCAGATGAAGAAGCTTTGAACGTAATTTACAACCTTTTGCAAAAAGAAGGGTTGAGTTTAGGTCCTTCGTCAGGAGTAAATATAGCTGGATCAATTAAGCTTGGTAAAAAAGTAGGTCCAGGTAAAATTATTGTTACGATTTTATGTGATTATGGTATTAGGTACTCAAGTAAAATATATAATATAGAATTTTTAAAATCAAAAAATCTACCAATTCCAGGTTGGTTATAAATGAGGAGAAAATAATGGATTTAGGCTTAAAAGGGAAATCAGCAATAATATGCGCTTCAAGTAGAGGTTTGGGTAAAGCATGCGCATTTTCATTAGCTTCAAATGGAGTAAATGTAGTACTAAATGGAAGAAACAAAGAAGTTCTAGAAGAAACAGCTTCTTATATTTCTAAGTCTTTTTCAGATATAGAGGTAGATATTGTTAGTTCTGATGTATCAACTGATCAAGGAAGAGAGGCCCTCCTTGAAGTTTGTCCGGCACCGGATATATTGATTAATAATAATGGTGGACCTCCATTTAAAGATTTTAGAGATTTAGATAAAGAATCTATTATGGATGGTCTCAATATGAATATGATAACTCCAATAGAACTAATACAAAAAATTATTGATGGAATGATAGAGAAAAAATTTGGTAGAATAGTAAATATAACCTCTATATCTGTAAAGAAACCAATGTTTGGTCTTGATTTGTCAAGTGGCGCTAGGGCAGGTTTGACAGCATTTTTGTCTGGAGTGGCTAGATCTGTTGCACAACACAATGTTACTATTAATAATATTTTGCCTGGAATGTTTGATACCGATCGATTAAGGCAAAGTTTAGATGCTAAGTCTAAAATGACTAATGAGAGTATAAATAAAATTTCCGATCAAATGACATCAAGTGTTCCTGCAAAAAGGTTTGGCAATCCTAGCGAGTTTGGAGAAGCTTGTGCTTTCTTGTGCGGAGAGCAAGCCGGATATATTACGGGCCAAAATCTATTGCTGGATGGTGGATTATATGAAAGTTCTTTTTAATATATACAGTTTGAAAATTATGTTTTTTTTAGATAAACTATAGTAATGAAAAAGAACATTACCCCATTAAGTCCTCATTTTGGTGCTTCTATAGAAAATATAGATCTGTCAAATAACTTATCAAATGAAGAAGTACTGTCATTAGAAGAAGTTTTTTATAAATATCATTTATTAGTTTTTAAGAAACAAAACCTCACTGATATAGAGCAATTAAAATTTACCGAGTGTTTTGGTAAATTAGAGGTGTTTCCTGAGGCTGACAAAACTAAAGAGTCCTCTAAAACTTATCATGTAGCTAATGTAAACACAGAGGGGAAGCATTTAAAGGACACTGATGAACAAGTAGTATATCAAAAAGTAAATCAAAGATGGCACACCGATAGTTCTTATAGGTTTATTCCATCTAAGGCTTCACTAATGTATGGTATTGAAGTTCTTCCTGATGAGGCTAAAGGAGGAGAGACAGAATTTGCTAATATGTTTTTAATTTATGATTCTTTAGATGAATCATTAAAGGAGATGATAGAACCATTGCATATGGTTCACTATTATGAATTTGGAAGACGGTTGTTCCCTGAATTGCCACCAGTAAGCGAATTTGAAAAAGAAAATGTACCTCCTGTTTCTCATCCTCTTGTTAGATTGCATGAGGATAGAAATAATAAAAAGTCTCTTTTTTTTACCTCTAATGCAGGTAATGAAATAGGAGGAATGAACCAGAGTGATGGCTCCTTATTGCATAAAAAATTACTAGAAATTGTAAATATCTCGCCTTATTTATATAAACATAGATGGGAAAAAGGGGATTTAGTTATGTGGGATAATAGGTGTTTACTGCATAGAGCTGTTCCATACGATATGAATAATTACAGAAGAGTTTTCAGAAGAACTACAGTAGGGGGTAATAGTGCTATTAAGGGTCCATATATAACTCCTTCAAAAATAGCTTTATAATGGGATAACGTAGATGAAATTATATTATACTGATTGGTCTCCTTTCGCTAGGAAAGTACTAGTTGCTGCAATAGAGAGAGGTTTGGAAGATGAAATAGAATTAGTCCCCGCCGATATAGGATTTGCTGAAGGAACGCTTAAGGTTAAAGAAACTGAATTATCTTCCTATAATCCTTCTGGTAGGGTTCCAACATTATTAACAGAATCAGGGAAAACAATATTTGACAGTACAGTAATCGTCAATTATTTGGATGGAATAGGAATAGCTCCTCCTATTATTCCCGAAGATTATAAGTTAAGAGTAGCAGCTCTTAGGCTCAATGCTCTAGTAGATGAGGTAATAGATGCAATGAGACATTTGAGTTTTGAAAATAGAAGGCCGGAAGAGTTTAGATTGCCGGATTACATTAAAGCTTTAACGGATAAGGTGAATAGGGGATTATCTGTATTAGAGGAAGAGTCTG
>CAZUXH010000005.1:25387-32445 GCA_964624655.1 uncultured Rhodospirillaceae bacterium
ATTTTTTTATCTGTCAGCTCTTTTAAGCCCCATTGATATAAACGATTAGTAATAAATATAACACCAACATTAGCATTAGGGCCTTTGTCACCAGACCTAGTATAGGCAATTTTTCCTAAAGGTATTTTCATTATATACTTACCTCCGTTCTAATAATTGACTTTTTTATAAGCGTTGGCCAATATGCAATTATTTCTTGTGGTTTTGGACGACCACCGGCAAAACCTGTAATTCCTGGGGGGCCAGAAGTAATAACTGGTGCAATTTCCATACCAAATCTTTTTACTTTATTAAAATCATAATCTTTAACAGATAAGATTAATAGGGGGTTATCTTTATTAGAGCAAGAGTCTGAAGAATTTAAACCTATTAATGAGACAATAGATATAGGTATTATATCTGTTGGGTGCTTGATTCAATCTATTAAAATTAGACAACCAAGTTCAATATTTAATAAAGAAAGAACTAATCTTGATTCTTGGTTAGAAAAACTTTTCATAAGACAATCAATGGAAAAAACTAAGCCACCAGCTTTATAATTATTTTTGTTGTTCTGTCTCAGATAAATCTGCATTTTCATATTTAGTCAAATTTGCCTCGAATTCGCTTAATCTTTTCCAAATGGATCTTAATTCTGTAATTGTAGTCCAATTATGTAAAAACAAAGCAAATCCGCCATGTACTCTTTGGAAAGCATTGCTAACTTGCACAACAGTTCCTAAGGTAATTAATCCGGTAAATAGGCCTGGACCAACCACTAGATATGGTACAATGATCATAAATTGGTCATAAAAATTCATCCAACCATCAAAGTAGCCATAGTGTAAATATAATCTTTGATAATTAAAGCGAATGCCTAAAAATAATTCCCATAATTTTTCTGGTTGCGCATAATCCTTTTTATTGTCTTCTCCCAAAACTAGGTCTTTTCTGAAGGCAGCTTCTACCTTTTGATTGTTATATTCAAGACCAGGAAGAAACCAACCGACGAACCAAGAAATTATTATTCCTCCTAAAGAAACTATTAATGCTACCCAAACCAAATTTCCATTTATGTCTTTTAAAAATGGAACTTGCACACTATCACTTAGTCCCCATAAGATAGGAATAAAGGCAATTAATGTCATGATAGCTCTAACTATTTGTAAGCCTAGGCTTTCAACTATTCTAGCAAATCTATTACAATCTTCCTGAATCCTTTGGCTAGCTCCTTCTATCTCTTGTTTAACAGTTCTCCATCTAGGAATATAATTAAAGGTGATAGCTTGTCTCCACCTTAAGCCATATATTCTTGTAAACCAGCTGGTAAATACTGCTAAAACTATATATGGAAATACAATAACACAGAATGAAGGGTCTCCACTAAAACCATTTTCTATATATGATGTAGATAAAATATGCTCATAAAATTGCGTAATGCCTTCTTCAGCGTTATCTTTAAAATTATCAGAAGTTTGAAGTAGATTATAAAACCTTCCATACCAGCTATTAAATGCTACTGTAAATTGAACTTGTACATATAGGGATGATATCAAAAGAGCTAACCCACCGTATGCCCAAAAAGCCCAAATTTTAGAAGCATAAAATGCTTTAATCATGATTTATTCCTAGCTTCTTTTAATGCATTTGCATACCACTCGATTTCATTTGCAAAAAAATCAAATTCTTTTTTTCTTTCTTTTATATCGCCTTCTGTTCTATCCCCATCTTCATTAAAATGTTTTCCAACGAATGGAGCATGAAGCATTGCGTTTATCGGAGGCATACCTAATTGAGAAAGAAAAGATCTTAAAGGATTAGATACTCTTACTCCACCGAAGGGCGATACAGAATATGTAGTTACTGCCGAGGGTTTTCTTCTATACTCATCGTAAAAATGATCTAAAATATTAATTAATGCCGGGGGAATAAAATGATTGTACTCACCGCTAACCATTATAAAGGCATCTGTCTCAACAAATTGAGAGTGTAGTTTTGCTAAAGTCGACGGCGCTTTTCCTTCATCATAATCTACATATCTTTTTTTAAGAGTATCTAGCGCTAAATCGTCAGGATCCACTAAAAAACAATTATTTCCACGTTTTGTAAATTCTTTTTCTAAGTATTTTGCAAATCGTATACCCAATCTGCCTTTTCTTGTTGATCCATAAATAATGCTTAATTTCAACGACATATATTATATTCCTTATAAAAATTATTAACTAAGGCATAAGTTGCCCACCATTTACCTCTATTATTTGGCCAGTAACATAAGAACTTAGTTTTTCTGATGCCAAATATAAATACGCACCCGCTACTTCATTGGATGATGCCCATCTTCCCATAGGAATAGTTTTTATCATTCCTTCCATAATTTCTGGTGGTGTTGATCTCTCGTGAAAGGGGGTGTCAATAATCCCTGGTGCTACCCCGTTTACTCTAATTTTATAAGGTAACAACTCTCTTGCCATACCTCTAGTAAAAGTACTTACCCAACCTTTTGAAGCAGAGTAAAATACTGCTCCAGCGCTACCACCCAGTCTGGCTGCTATTGAAGTAGTATTAATAATATTTCCACCTTTGTCTTGCTTCTTAAAAATGTTTAACGCAGTTTTTGTACCAAGCATTACAGTGCTACAATTTAGGTCAAATACTTTTTGAAATACTTCAGGAGTAATTTTATCAACACTTGCTCTTTCAACCATGCCTCCGGCATTATTTATAAAAATATTTATTTCACCAAATGCATCAATAGCGGTATTAGCGAGTTTAATCATGTTCTCTTCTTTACATACATCTCCTTGTACAGCAATTGCTTCTAAGTTTTTATTTTTGATAGATTCTACTAACTCTTCCGCTTTTTCTTTTGAATTATTATAATTTATAACTACTTTAGATCCTGCTTGAGAAAAACGTAATGCTGTAGCGGCACCTATACCAGTGCTGGCACCAGTAATAACAACGACTTTGCCTTTTAGGTCTTCCATATAATTATCTCCAATATATTATTTGCCTGAAAATTTTGGTGCTCTTTTTTCAATATAGTGTGCAACACCTTCTTTAAAGTCTTCACTAGCGAAACTTTTAAGCATTTCTTCATCCGCAATAGATACTGCATTATCTAGGCCCTGAAGTAATCCTTGCCACATTTGTCTTTTCATAATTTTCATAGATCTTGGAGACACCTCTTTTGCTAATGTCTCACAATAATTATTTACCTCTTGTAAAAAAACATCATCATCAAATACCTTGTTTACAAATCCAATTTTTTCTGCTTCCTCTGAGGAAATTCTTCTTGCAGTTAAAGCCATATCTAGGGCATTTCCCATGCCTACCAAACGTGGCAAGAGCCAACTCATACCATGCTCAGCTATAAGGCCTCTTTTACTAAAAGCGGTCGAAAATATTGCCGATTTAGAGGCAAATCTAATATCACACCACATTGAGATGATCATACCCAATCCTGCAGCAGGACCATTAACGGCAGCTATAATAGGTTTTGGCACACTTGGAAACCATGTTTGAGCTCTTTGAAAATCCAATGGCCAGTCGTCATCAAAAGCAGAATATGGGGAATTTTGTTGCTCTTTTTCTCTCTCATCTGCATCAATAGAATTTAAAGAATCCATGTCTGCTCCAGCGCAAAATCCTCTTCCTGTTCCTGTTATAACTATTACTTTTACATTGTTGTCCTTAGTTGCTTCATCCATAGTTTTTCTTATCTCGGAAGCCATTTGAGGAGTCCAAGCATTTAATCTATCAGGTCTATTAAGATATATCGTATGAATATTATTTTTTTGTTCTATTGAAATTGTTTCGAAATTCATTTAAATGATCCTATTGTTCTTAATTTTTTGTAAGTAAGTATAATATTAATTAGATAATTATAGTCATTATTTTAATTTTTTTACAATTAATTAATTGTTAAAAAAATATACATTAAGAGGAGTTTAAATTGAAAAAATATGAAATCGATATTTCTGTTAAAGAAGCAATAATTTCTAGAAGGTCGGTGAGGCAATTTCTTCCTGACCCTATTCCTGATGAAGTTATAAAAGACATTTTAGAAATATCATCTAGAGCCCCAAGTGGGACTAATATACAACCTTGGAATGTGCATGTTTTAACTGGAATATTTAAAGATAAAGTTTGCACTAAAGCCTCTGAATCATTTATGGATCCGTCTAAAGAAAACAAGAATGATCGTGTCCATTACATGGAAAAGTTTAGAGATCCCTATATTACTAGAAGAAGAAAAGTGGGATGGGATTTGTATAATCTTCTAGATATTAAAAAGGGTGATTATGAAAAAACTAAACTATTTCATGTTAAAAACTTCTCTTTTTTTGGTGCACCTGTGGGTTTGTTATTTACTATAGAAAAAGACTTAGGATGGATGAGTTGGTTGGATTATGGGATGTTTATACAGAATATTTGCGTCGCAGCTAGAGCATACGGAATTCATACTTGTCCACAAGCGGCTTGGTCAAGTGTTCATAATGATATTGCACCCATAATAAATATATCAGATAATCATTTAATTCATTGTGGAATGAGTTTGGGCATAGAAGATACTAACGCAAAGGTAAATAATTTAAGAACGGAAAGGGCAAATTTAAATGAATTTGTCAATTTTCATAATTAATTATTAAAAATAGCCTCTAGCAGAAATATCCCAAGTTTTTATAATTTTTTTGTCATATACTCTTATTTTGTCATAAAGGTTAACTGTTGGGTCACAATGAGAAGGTTGTATCAGTATTGTATCCCCTAATTTTATTGTTTTCTTAAATTTTTTTGAAGTTGTAATCATCCCATGTTCGTCACCTTTAAAATGAAACTTTAATTCGTTAATAATTGGTTTTGGTAGGTAGTTAGAATCAGTAGAAAAAGCCTTGAGGCCAGAATTAACTATAAAATTATTTTTATTTATAATGCTAATTACTGTACTAGCAATAAATAAACTAGCTTTGTAATTATTTGAGCCAGAAATATTTAATTGTACTTTGTCATATTCTACATCACTAAATATATAGCTACCGGGTTGTATTTCTGTAAAAAGACCACTTTTAGTGTCAATGATATGAGAACCAGTTCCTCCTCCAGAAACGATTTTAGGTTTTAAATTATTTTTTATTAAATTGTCTATGATATGGCTTAAGTAATCATACCTTTTTTTAGCTTGTTTTAGCCTTGATAAATAATCGTTTATGTGTTGAATGTCTCCTGCATATGCACAGATTCCCTCGTATAATAGATTCTGAGAATCATTGACTAATTGACACAATTTTAATACATCTACAAGATTTCTTGCTCCTGTTCTGCCTATTTTTTTCTTTCCATCTGACATAATATCTATATCAATTAGAACGCGACATTTTAAATTATGCTTGAAACATATTTCAGATAAATATTCTATTGCTTGTTTGCTATCTATAACGATACAGAAGTTTTTAGATATTTTTAATATATTATTTAGTCTATTTTTATCGTATTCATTTATTATAGGAGAAGTCAGTAATATTCCCGGAATATTATTCTTTGCCATTATCTCTGCTTCGTAAATATTTGCAACACACACTCCCACGGAACCGTTTTTTATCTGAATTTTAGCAATTTCTGGAGTTTTATGAGTTTTTGCGTGAGGTCGTGTTTTAATGTTGTTATTTCTAGAAAAAGTTGACATTTTATTTATATTTTTTAGAAAAATTTTGTAATCTAAGATAAGAGAAGGAGTTGGTAAATTAGCATTTATTTTATTTATCAATTTATGCCTCCATAAATTATATCATGATTTATAAAAATCAGGTTTTAATTTAGCAGTAGATGTTCCTTTTGCAATTAAATTACCTTTTATATCTCTTAAGTCTCCTTCAAGAAAGGCTAGTGATTTAGATGTTTTAAGTACTTTACCTGAAGCAATTAATTTTCCTGTTTTAGCAGCTTCTATAAAACTAATTTTTATTTCTAATGTAAGAACTAAAACTTCTTTGCCGCATTTTGCCATGCAGGCAAGAGCCATAGCAGCATCAATCCAGGCTGTAACAAAGCCTCCTTGTACTATGCCGCCTGAGTGACACATTTTTTTTTCAGCAATATAGCTTATAGTAGCGATGCCGTTTATAGAATCAATGGATAAAACTTGATCTATTCCCAGAGTAGTTTGAGGAGCTTTGCTCCACATCTTCGTTAATGAAGATTTATTATCAATATTTTTTGTCAATTATTTTGTACTAAGTAAATAAATTAAAATAGGGCTAGTAGTTGTATTTCTTACTAGCCCTAAATGATATTAATCTACAAATCCTAAATTTTTCCAAGTCTTATAATTTTCCCTGAATGTTTCTAGGGAGGTCCACACTCTAGCAAAATCTTCATCTTTTGCAGACTCTTCTTCTACTACCTCGTACCAAGCTTTTTCTAAAGCTTCGAGTATTTCATCTGACCATCTATGTAAAGTCACTCCTTTTTCTTGAAGTTTTGCAAGTGCATCAGGTTGTCTTGACTCAGCTCTGGCAATCGTTTTAACGACTAGTTCAGTGCAGGTTGCTTCTATTTGAGCTCTTTGACTATCTGATAATGCATTCCATTTATCAAGGTTTACTATGAGTTCTAATGCAGATGATGGTTGATGCCAACCAGGAAAGTAATAGTGTTTGGCTATTTGATAGAAACCTAAGTCATAATCTATCGCAGGCATACTAAATTCTGTTGCATCTATGGAGCCTAATTCCAAGGCAGGGTATATATCCCCTCCAGCTAGTAACTGTGTTGATACTCCAACTTTTTCCATAACCTTAGCACCAAGACCAAAAAAGCGCATCTTTAGACCTTTTAAATCTTCTAGGCTATTTATTTCCTTTTTGAACCATCCTGATGCTTCAGGAGAAATTATTTCACACTGAATTGGTCTCAAATTATGTCTTGCATAAATTTCTTCCCAAATTTCTTTTCCTCCTCCTTCATGATACCAGGCAATAAATTCTGTTGCATTTGGGCCAAAAGGAACCGCGGAAAAAAATTGTACAGCAGAAATTTTTCCTGCCCAATAACCAGCAGTCGACCATGCTGCATCTACA
>CAZUXH010000006.1:0-27578 GCA_964624655.1 uncultured Rhodospirillaceae bacterium
TAGGGGCTATAGTGGGAGCTTCTCTGGGGTGCATCATAGGCTATCTTTCTACTAGGAGAGCTGGAACTGCATTTGCTATGATTTCATTAGGTTTTTGCGAAATGGCCACTGCTTTTACTTTAATTTTTGTAGTATTTTTTAATGGAGAAGATGGCATCCAAACAGATCGAGTTGTTGGACCCGAGCCAATTGGAGTATCTTTTGGACCTCAAATAGAAGTTTACTATTTGATATTATTTTGGACACTTCTTACTGTCGTCCTAATGTATCTTATTACAAAAACGCCCTTCGGTAGGATGAGCAATGCTGTCAGAGATAATCCAGAAAGGGCAGCTTTTATAGGATATAATGTTAGACATGTGCGTTGGATAGCATTTACTTTATCAGCTATGTTTGCTGGCGCAGCTGGCAGTCTTCATGCAATAAATTACGAACATATTGGGTTTGAATCAGTAAGCATAGTTCAATCAGGACAAGTTTTATTTATGGCTTTTATTGGAGGTGTTGGGCACTTCCTAGGTCCTGTAATAGGTGCAATAGGATTAACTTATTTGGATTCTGTTCTCTTAGATATTACCGAAGCATGGTTATTTTATCTGGGAGTAACTTTCTCAGTTATAGTAGCCTTTGCTCCTGGGGGATTAGCTGGTTTGATTGTTATGCATGGGCCAATAGCCCGAACAAATAAATCTTTATTATTAGGATTAATTAAGCCTTATTTGACTGCGATTGGCAGTACTCTTTTGGGAGTTATTGGAACAATAGGAATTATAGAGATGCTCTATTTTAGATCTCTTATTTCTAGGGGAGAAGGAGAAGTTGTCATATTTTGGTATGAATTTAATGCTAATGGTTTTTTATCTTGGCTTGTGTTTTCATTTTTGATCATTGCAGGAATTTATCTTTGTAGAAAAACATATCCCAAGGCTAGAGAAAGTTGGGATCATGCAATCTCTGTTGTTAAATCGGAGATTAGTTCATGACAAATATCTTAAAACTATCTGATGTATCAAAATCTTTTGGCCCTGCTCAAATAATTAAAAATCTAAACCTAGATATCGAAAAAGGAGAAAGGCACGCTATTATAGGACCAAACGGGGCTGGGAAGTCGACTCTTTTTCATCTCATATCTGGACACTATAAACCAACTTCTGGAAAAATTACTTTTAATAAAGAAGAAATAAGCGATTTAGACCCACATTCAATAAATAGAAAAGGTTTAGCAAGAAGTTTTCAAGTAACTAATATTTTTCCAAAGATGAGTGTTGCAGAAAATATAAGATGTGGAATGTTATGGTCTAAGAATTTCAAATACTCAATATTTAAATTATTAGATAGTGAAAAAGAGTTAAATAACCATACTACCAAAATACTATCTGAATTAAACTTGGATCATTGTGCTCATATCCCAGCTGGATTACTCAGTTATGCCGACCAACGTGCACTAGAAATTGGAATTACGATTGCTAGTGGTGCCGAAACAATTATGCTGGACGAACCTACCGCAGGAATGTCCAATTCAGAAACCGCCAGAGCAGTAGAATTAATAAAAAAAATATCAGAAAATCGAACCCTGGTAATTGTAGAACATGACATGGGTGTAGTATTTGACCTTGCAGATAGGATTTCAGTACTAGTTTATGGAGAAATAATATGCACTGATGTACCTAATAGAGTAAGGTCTAATAAAGCAGTTCAGGAAGCTTACCTTGGAACAGAGGGAAAATAAAAATGCTAAATGTGAAAGGTTTGAACGCTTACTATGGAAAATCTCACATATTGAGGGGTGTAGATTTAGAAATTAAAAAAGGTGAAATAGTTGCTCTGCTAGGAAGAAATGGAGTAGGCAGATCAACACTGGTAAAATCTGTAATGGGTCTTGTTAGTCCTATTGGTTCTATAAAATTTAAAAATGAAGAAATATCTGGTTTAGAAGCACACAGTATTGCTTTAAAAGGTATTGGATATGTTCCAGAAAATAGAGATATTTTCCCTACGTTAACTGTAAAAGAAAATCTTATGCTGGGAACAAAAGATGTAAATAAAAAAGGACAATGGGATGTTGAAGAACTATTTAAATTATTTCCAAATTTAAAAGAACGCCAAGATGTCTTAGGGGGAGCTATATCTGGGGGCGAACAACAAATGCTTACAATGTGCAGATGTCTTATGGGAGACCCGGAACTCATGATGATTGATGAACCAACAGAAGGTTTATCTCCACAAATGATCGAAAAAGTATCTGACCTTTTAAAACAAATTTCTTCAAAAGGCATATCTATACTTTTAGTTGAACAAAAGTTAACTATAGCATTAAAATTGTCTTCAAAAGTATACCTGATGGGGCACGGCGAAATTGTTTTTAAAGGAACTCCAAAAGAGTTAGAAAAAAATAAATCCATAAGAAAAGAATGGCTAGAGGTATAACTATATTTTTATAATATCTGCATCTACTAATTCATCATCATACAATTTATCTACTAAATCTTTCCTCGCTAATAATGCAGAAGATTGATTTATATAACCCTTATCAGTAATTTCATTATCATCAAATGAAGGAGGTTTATCCATAAGTAATATCTTTATAATTTTAGTACTAGAGCCAGGAAAATTTTTATTATGATTTGCTATAGCATTTTTTATCTTTTCTCTCACTATAGCGTGTCGAACAATTTTTTCTGAAGTCACTATATTTTTATCATTAATTAAATTCTTACATACATCTAGATTAGGCCAAGCAAGAACGCATATATAATTCTGATCTTGGCCTGCTATCAAAGCATCTTGAATTATTGGAGCACATGTATCTACTACCTTAATTCTTAGAGTGCCAACATCTACCCATGTCCCAGTTAATAATTTAAAATTCTCGACTACTCTGCCATCAAAATCGATCCCTTTACTAGGGTCATTAGAATCAACTAGTTTTCCGGCATCACCTATTAAATAAAATCCTTCTTCATCAAATGCTTTTTTAGTTAAATCAGGTCTTTTTAAATAACCTGGAGTAACATTTTTTCCCCTTACTCTTAATTCCATCTTGCCACCATAAGGAACCATTTTGAGCTCTAATCCAGGTATAGGCAAACCTATATTTCCAGGTTTTTCTAACTTAAAATACGTGGAAGTGGCAACGGGTGCAGTTTCAGTAGCACCCCAACCACAAACTAGATTCAAATCTTTCCCTGTTTTATATTTGAATAAATCTCTTAATCCATACCATACTTCTGGAGGTAAGGAAGCCCCACCATAGCCCACCGCTATTAAATTTTTAAAAAAAGTACTTTGGAGCTCTTGATCAGACTTCAAATTTTCTAATAGCATAGCTAAACCAGCTGGAACAGAGGTATAATAGGATGGAGAAATCTCTTTCAGGTTTCTTATGGTTTCATTAAACATTCCTGGTATTGGCCTTCCTTTATCTATATATAAACTCCCTCCCGACCAGAATACACCATTAAAAATATGATTTCCTCCCATAGTGTGATTCCATGGCAACCAATCAACAACTATATTATTTTCATTCATTTCATAAGGACGAACTTGTTGTACTTGTTGCATATTTGTGCATAACATTAACTGGGTATTGATTACTCCCTTGGGCATTCCAGTAGAGCCAGAAGTAAATAAATATTTAGCTACAAATTGATGGTTAACAGATTCATAAACAGATTGAAGACTATCCTTCGGACGTATTAATAAAAGATCATCAAAAAGTTTCATTTTAATTTTTTTTGATGGGTTTTTAGAACATACTATTTCCACTCCTTCTAAATCTAAACATGAGAGAGCCTCTTCAAATTGGCAACCATCTTCTATATAAATCATTCCCGGAAGAACTAGATCAAAGCAGTGTTTAAGCTTAGCAAAATCTCTACTCATCAAAGAATATGCCACAGATATTGGAGATAAAGGAATTCCTGCTGACAGAGCGGCAAGATTAATCAAACCATGATTAATACTATTACCTGAAAGAATCATAACGCCTTTATCTTGATTTAGATCTGAATCAACCATTGATTGAGCTATTCTATCCACTATGGACAAGGACTCGCCGTATTTAATTGTCCGCCATTCTTCCCCATTTCGTTCCGCTAACCAAATAGAGTTTTTATATTCTTCGCATGTTTTTCTAAATTTAATACCAACTGATTTTTCGCACTCTTCTAGTTTCAAAGGAGAGCGCAGTATAAAAGAACCATCGTCTCTTTTTTCAACATTTATTTCCTGTGGTGGGTAGTTTAATTCCAAAAAATATTCCTCTTCATATTAAATAATTAAGCGGCATGTCCAGTAAGACCTTTTTTAGCCTCCAAGTAATCATGCTTAATCCGTTCTACTAAATCAAATGTTGAAACGACTTCTTTAATTATACTTATTCCTTGTCCACACCCCCAAATATCCTTCCAGGCTTTCTTTTTTTCCATTCCTTGAGGTCCAAAGTCCATTTTACTAGGATCACTGGTGGGTAAATTTTCAACGTCAAATCCAGCATTTTGTAGAGAAGGTTTAAGATAATTTCCATGGACGCCTGTAATTAAATTTGTATAAATTATATCATCAGCAGAATATTGAGTAATTGCGTTTTTATATGCCTCTGTAGCATTTGCTTCTTTCGTGGCTATAAAAGCTGAACCTATATATCCAAAATCAGCCCCAGCAGCTTGAGCTGCCAACACAGCTCTTCCAGAAGATATGGCTCCAGATAAAGCCACTGGTCCTTCAAACCATTCTCTAATTTCTTGTATCAAAGCAAAAGGAGATTGAACTCCTGCATGCCCCCCTGCCCCAGCAGCTACCGCTATCAAACCGTCTGCGCCTTTTTCTATGGCTTTTTTTGCGAAGCGATTATTTATTATATCATGTAATACTACTCCTCCATAACTATGAATAGCTTCATTAACTTCTGGACGTGCACCCAAAGAAGTAATAACAACTGGAACCTTATATTTTATACACATTTCAATATCTTTATCTAATCTTTGATTAGATTTATGAACAATTTGATTTACAGAAAAAGGAGCTATAGGTAATTTTGGAAACTTCTTTTTATAATTACTAAGTTCTTCTGTAATTTTGGCAAGCCAATCATCTAATAATTCTTGAGGTCGCGCATTTAAAGCAGGAAATGATCCTAAAATACCTGCCTTACATTGCGCTATAACTAAATCTGGATTAGATATAATAAATAATGGCGCCCCTATTACAGGCACACTAAAATTGTATTTTAAAATTTCTGGTAAGGCCATTCACTTCCCCATATATATTGATTAAATATTGAAAAACTATAAATATAACTTAAAAATTATTAAAATTATAAGGTCATTTAATGAAAGATGCAATAATAGCTATCGACCAAGGAACAACTTCTACAAGAGCTGTTTTATTTGATTCCAAAGGAAAAGCAATGCATATGGAGCAAGAAGAAATTATTTCTACTTTTCCTTTTAATGGATGGGTTGAACAGAACCCCATTGAGATATGGGATAAAACAAAAAAAGTATTGTCTCAAGTATTATCTAAATCTGATTTATTAAAATGTAAAATTCATGCAATAGGAATTACTAATCAAAGAGAAACAATTGTTGCATGGGATAAGATTACTGGTGAAGTAATTTATAATGCAATTATTTGGCAAGATAGAAGAACTTCAAAGCATTGCAAAAAATTGATAGAGAATGGACTAAGCGAAACAATATCTAAAAAAACTGGATTAATAATAAACCCATATTTTTCTGCTACTAAAATTTCTTGGATATTAGATAATATAGAGGAAGCAAAAAGACTCGCATTAAGAGGTAAACTAGCAGTAGGAACAATTGATACTTTTCTACTTTATAGATTAACAAAAGGAAAAAGTTTTTATACAGATATAACTAATGCTTCACGCACAAGTCTTTATAATATTCATAAATTAACTTGGGATAATTCATTATTAGAAATTTTTGATATTCCAATAGAAATACTGCCAACAGTTAAAAATAATATCTATAAATTTGGGTTTTTAGATAGTTCTATTTTTGGCAAGAGTATACCTATACTTAGTATGGCAGGAGATCAACAATCATCAAGTATAGGACAATTTTGTATCAATGCTGGAGATGTTAAGGCAACTTTTGGCACTGGATGCTTCATCCTAATGAATAGTGGAACTAAAATTCTCAAGAGTCAAAACAAATTACTTTCAACTATAGCTTTCAAAATTGATAATGACATAAAATATGCTCTAGAAGGCTCAATTTTTATATCAGGTGCAGCCGTTCAGTGGTTAAGAGATAACCTTAAAATCATAAAAAATGCGGAAGAAACGCAAGAACTTGCTTCCAGTTTGAAAGACAATAATGGGGTATATTTTGTCCCAGCATTTACAGGCTTAGGAGCCCCTCATTGGAATCCAAATTCTAAAGGATTGATATATGGTCTTTCTAGGTCTTCAGGTATTGCAGAAATTACTAGAGCAGTGCTTGAATCCGTAGCGTACCAGTGTACAGATTTATTGGACGCAATGAGGTCTGATGGGCAAACACCAAAAGTTATAAGAGTTGATGGGGGTATGAGTACAAATGATTGGCTAATGCAATTTCTTTCTAATATTAGTGAAACTCCAATTGAAAAAACAGTAAATAGAGAATCAACCTCTTACGGGGTAGCTATTTTAGCTGCTATTGGTTCTGGTTTACTAAAATCTATAGAGGAATCATCAATTAATTGGAGTGTTAATAAATTTTATAAACCTGAAATGAATAAAAATGAAATAAATAAGTACAGAAATGGTTGGCAACAAGCAATCAAAAAAACTATACTGTAGTTTGTAAAAAAAAAAATACGAGTTAATAAAATGAATGATTTACTTATCAAAAATGGAACCATCGTTGACGGCACCGGCGCTCCAAGAATGTTAGGAAATGTTTCTATAAAAGATGGCATTATAGTTGAAGTTGGAAAAACTTCAGCAAACGCTAAAAGAGTTGTAGATGCAGAAAATAAGCTTGTTACGCCTGGATGGGTTGACATACATACCCATTACGATGGACAAGCAACCTGGGATCCCTATTTAACCCCTTCATCCTGGCATGGAGTAACTACATCGGTTTTCGGAAATTGTGGGGTTGGTTTTGCACCAGTAAAGCAAGGAACAGAAAAAATATCTAATTAATTTAATGGAGGGAGTCGAGGATATACCCGGTTCCGTTTTAGCTGAGGGAATTGATTTCTCCTGGCAAAGTTTTCCTGAATATATAGATGCTTTGGAGCAATTACCTAGAATAATGGATATAGGAACGCAAATACCTCATGGAGCATTAAGATTCTATGTCATGGGCGAAAGAGGTGCAAATCACCTAGAAAAACCAAACGATGATGAAATAGAAAAAATGAGCAGTCTAATTGAGGAGGCTTTAAAGGCGGGAGCACTGGGTATTTCAACTTCTAGAACAACAAAACACAAATCTGCAGATGGAAATCTTACTCCTAGTTTAAGCGCTGATGACAGAGAATTAGCAGGAATAGCTGAAGGGTTAAGAAGAGCAAATGCTGGTTTAATACAATGTAATTCAGATATGGGCCCCGGTGAAATGGATCTTCTAATTCAAGCTGCACAGCATTCTAACCAACCATTATCAGTACTTCTAATACAATATAATGACTTTCCAAACAGATGGAAAAACACGCTAAAATATATTAAAAAAGCAAATTCTTTAGGTGTAAAAACTACTGGTCAAGTAGGAAGTAGACCCATTGGAGTAGTTATGGGCTTTAACACTAGTGTAAATCCATTTTCAACTCATAAAGAATGGCAAGACCTTAAATTACTTGATAGTAAAGAGAGAATAAGTCTAATAAAAAATAATCCTAAACTTAAAAAATCATTAATTAAAAACATTCCCCAAAATAGCCATACAAAATGGATTCAAGAGGCATTTACAAGGACTTTTAAATTAGAATATCCTTTAAACTACGAGCCTGTTGAAGAGGAAAGCATTTGCAACCTTGCACAAAAAAACAATAAAAGCACTTGGGAGATTGCTTTAGATCATTTTTTAAATGGTAAATTCACGGATAATTTTCTTATGCATACTTTTGAAAATTACTCTGAAAATAGTTTAGATGTTATAGAAGAGATGCTTGTCTCAGAAGAAACTATTTGTGGCGTAGGAGATGCCGGTGCACACGTAGGCACAATTTGTGATGCTAGTTATCCTACATTTATGGTTCCTTTTTGGTCAAGAGATAGAAAAAGAGGAAGACTATTAAGCTTGGAATCTCTAATTTCAAAACAAACTATTAAAACTGCTTCTACTTTTGGACTACATGATAGAGGAGCAATTTTACCTGGAATGAAAGCTGATATAAATATTATAGATTATGAAAAAATATCATTAATGATGCCAACACTTTCCTATGATTTACCTGCAGGAGGTAAAAGACTAATCCAAAAATCAATAGGATACGAACACACTTTTGTATCAGGAATTGAAGTTTCTTATAAAGGGGAATTTACCGAAAACTTTCCTGGTAAGGTTATTAGAGGAAAACAGAAACTTAACTAGATAAGGAATAATTATGTCTAATGATTTAATAGTAGAAAAAAATAATCAAACTCTCAAATTAACTATGAATCGACCAGAGAGAAGAAATGCTCTTAGTGACGATATGTTGAATAAAATGCTAGAAGAATTAAACAAAGCTAGCTTTGATAATTCTATAAGAGCAATAGTACTCACAGGTTCTGAAAACGCTTTTTGTGCAGGAGGCGATGTCAAAGATATGGCATCTAGAGATGAAGATGCCAATAAAAACGTACAACAAAGAACTAGAGATTTAAGACGTGTTATGGAAACAGCTAGACTTTTACATCAAATTACTACTCCCACTATAGCTTTAATTCCTGGACCTGCAGCTGGTGCCGGATTCTCTCTAGCTCTCGCATGTGATATTAGAATAGCTTCAGAATCTGCTAAATTAACTACTGCTTTTGCAAAAGTAGGTTTTCCAGGTGATTTTGGAGGTAGTTATTTTCTAACTCAGATGATAGGAACAGCAAAAGCCAGAGAACTTTATTATCTATCCGAAGTTCTTAGCGCTGATAAAGCTCTCGAAATAGGAATTGTAAATAAAGTTATACCTGATAATAAATTCTTCGAGGAATCTGATAAAATTGTTAACCAAATTGCAACAGGTCCCTCAATTGCATATAGATATATGAAAACTAATATGAATATTGCTGAACTAGGAGATCTTAACCAATCTCTCGACAACGAAGCAATGCATCAAACACTTTGTCGGTTTACTGAGGATCATCAAAATGCTACCAAAGCTTTTGTCGAAAAGAAAAAGCCTTTATTTACAGGAAGTTGAAATAAATATTTAAGGAATTTATATAATGGACATAAGTGATATTAAAGCACTTACTTTTGATACAGGTGGTACCATACTTGATTGGCACTCTGGATTTACTAAAGCTCTTAAATCAGCTGGAGAAAAATATTCACTAAAAAAGGATTGGGCTAAGTTAGCTAATGAACTCCGAAAAAGGTCCTTAAAAAAAGTAGTCAATTTAGGAGAACATGCTGCACCAACTCATAATTTTGATGATGGACACAAAATGGCCCTAGAAGAAATTATTGCTGACTATAATCTAGAAAAATTTTCGGAGGAAGACATATATAATATTTCTTATAAAGCTCCTCATAATTTTACCGCTTGGCCAGACTTCCCCTCTGCTTTACCTATTTTAAGAAAAAAGTATATTTGCGCTTCTTTTACTCTTCTAAGCACTAGGTTAATTATTGACACAGCAAAAAAAAATAATCTATCTTGGGACGCCGTCATATCTTGTGAAGCTATTGGTAAATATAAAATACTTCCTGAAGCCTATATTACAGCTGCTAAATGGCTTCAACTTAACCCCAACCAGTGCGCTATGGTTGCCTGCCATAATTTTGATTTAGATGCTGCTAAGAAAGTTGGATATAAGACCATTTTTGTAAAAAGACCTGATGAATGGGGTATTGAAGGACCTCCAGACCCCTATCCTAATAAACATCATGATTTAGTTGTAGATACATTTTCAGAAATGGTAAATGCCTTATAATGATAAAAAACACTCAAGTATTTTTAAAAGAAACTCCTAAGGGTAAGCTGTTAAAATCTCATTTTGAAATTAAAAATACAAGTATAAAGCCTCCGGTTAGAGGAGAAGTTTTAATAGAAATTGAATATATTTCGATAGATGCTGCAAATCGTGCTTGGATGCAAGGAAGAACTTATAGAGAGCAAATTCTTCCTGGAAATTTAATGGCAGGATATGCCATAGGAAAAGTAATAGATTCTAAAAGCGAATTATTTAAAATCGGGGATTATGTTGAAGGTGATTTAGGATGGCAAAATTATGCCATAAAAAATGAAAAAGAAATTGAAAAATCCAATATTATTTCCACTATAAATTTACATATGAGTGTGCTCGGAATTACTGGTAGAACTGCATACATAGGAATGAAACTAGCAAACCTAAAGAAAGAAGATACCGTTTTAATTTCAGCAGCTGCAGGAGCAGTTGGAAATGTAGCAGGACAGATTGCTAAAATTCATGGTTGCAGAGTTATAGGGCTTACCGGATCAGAAATTAAATCTAAATGGTTAGTCGAGGAATTAGGTTTTGATGGTGCTATCAATTATAAAAGTGGAAATTTAGTAAAAGATTTGAGAAAATTATGTCCAAATAAAGTAGATGTCTATTTTGATAACGTAGGAGGAGAGATATTTGAATCGATACTGTTTGGAATGAATAATCATGGAAGAATTATTTGCTGCGGTGCACTCTCTCTCTATGATCAATTGCCACCTAAAAGTGGTCCAAGAGGTGTACCAGGAATTATAGTTACAAAAAGATTATCTCTTAAGGGTTTTATAGTTATGGATTTTGATCATCAAAAAGAAGAAGCTATTAAACAACTACAAAAATGGATTAATGAAAATAAATTAATAGTATCTGAAGATATAGTTGAAGGACTTGAAGCTGCACCTAGTGCACTTATTGGACTTTTAAATGGAGAAAATAAAGGTAAAAGAATGGTTAAAATATAGGATAAATATCATGACAGAAAATGAAAAATGGTTATCCCTAAACAAAGAAAAAGCTATTGAACCAGATATGCCAATTTGCGATCCTCATCACCATCTGTGGGATTTTAACACCTACCACGTACAAAAAAAATACCTTCTGCCTGATATTTTAAAAGACTTACATTCAGGTCATAATATTGTCTCAACTATTTTTATAGAATGTGGTGCAATGTATAACCCTGAGTACGCAATTAGTGAAAACGTTTTATTAGAGGCAGAATTTGTTAATGGAATCTCTGCGATGAGTGAATCAGGTTTATATGGAAACACTAAAATTGCTGCAGGAATAGTAGGAAGCGCTCCCCTTTTAATGGGAAAAAAAGTTGAAAATATATTAGATAAACTTATTGCTGTGAATCCAAAAAGATTTAAAGGAATTAGGTCTCAAGCAGCAATGCATCCTGATGGCACTATTCCCGCAACAAGAGCTCGACCTCCCGAAGGAGTATATTTAAATGAATCTTTTCAGGAAGGTTTTTCTACTCTACGTAAAAGAAACTTATCTTTTGAAGCGTGGTGTTATCATCCACAAATTCCACAATTAGTAGAATTAGCAAGAAAATTTCCTGATACAGTAATAATATTTAATCATTTTGGAGGGCCTTTAGGAATAGGCTCTTTTATAAATAAAAGTGAAGAAGTTTTTGAGTTTTGGAAAAAGCATGTAAAAGAACTTGCGAAATGTGAAAATGTTTTTGCTAAATTAGGAGGTATAGCCATGGAATTAAATGGTTTCGAATGGCATAAAAATCCAATACCTCCAAGTAGTGAAGAATTAATAAATAAAACAAGGCATTTTTATGAAACCACCTTAGATTACTTCGGAGCTAATAGATGCATGTTTGAATCTAATTTTCCGGTAGATAAACTAAGTTGTAGTTACGTTAATTTATGGAATAGCTTTAAAAAATTAACAAAAAATTATTCTAATAATGAACGCACCTTGCTCTTTCATGACACAGCATCAAAAGCATACAAGTTAAAATAAAAACATGACCAATAGCACTTATCAAGCCATAGTTTGTGAAAAAATAGGTTCAATAAGTTCTCTACAACTAAGAACTTTAGAACGAAAACTTTTAAGCAACGAAAACATAAGAATAAAAGTTAAAGCGTGTGGTATAAATTTTCCAGACAAACTAATGGTAGAGGGAAAATATCAATTTAAACCCGAACTTCCATTTGTACCTGGCTTAGAAGTTTCTGGAATTATTTCAGAGACTTTGAATACTGATAAAAGCTTTAAAGTAGGTACAAAGGTAATGTGTCAATTAAGATTTGGAGGATACTCAGAAGAAGTAATAGTAAATAAAGAAAATGTATATTTAATGCCATCAAATTTTTCTTTCGAAGAAGCAGCTTGTTTTAGAGTTGCTTCTCAAACAGCTTATGTAGCATTAGTTGAAAGAGGAAACATATGTAGTCAAGACTTTGTTTTAATTTTAGGCGCAGCAGGTGGAGTAGGATTAGCAGCAGTTCAATTAGCCAATGCACTAGGTGCAAAAGTCATTGCTGTTTCAAGCTCACGAGAAAAGCAGAAAATTTGTGAACATATGGGCGCACATTATTCTTTAAGTTACGAAAGTTTAAAGGAAAAAATCGACGATATTACACTAGGTAAAGGAATAGATATTATATATGATCCTGTAGGTGGTGAATATTTTAATAAAGCTCTTAAATGCATAAAATGGGGAGGTAAATATCTTATAATCGGGTTTGCTGCAGGAAATATTCCTAGTATCCCTATAAATATTCCATTAATAAAAGGTATTTCCATATTAGGAGTTAGAGCAGGCGAATATTTCAGGAGGTTTCCTGAGAAAAAAAGCGACTCAATAAAAAAACTTTTTGATATAGCCGAAAAACATTCCATAAAGCCTTATATATATAGCAAGCTTAATTTAAATGAAGCTGTTAAAGGACTTAAAATGTTAGAAGAAAGAAAAGTTATAGGTCGCATAATATTATCACCAAAAGATCAGTGAATTTCTTCACTCTCTTTGGCAGCCTTAATAAACTCATCATAATTAAAACCTGGAGCTCGTGCAGCTTCCAAAATAATGGATTCTTTTTGTGATTGTTTCTCAATGATATAAGGAATATCTTTAACTACTTTTGAAGGAATAATTACTGCGCCATGTTTATCAAAATGAATTATATCCTTATCTTGCGCTACCATTCCATAAATATTCACATCTGTAGAATATTCAATTATCTGAGTGTAAGCATGACTAGGACCTACTGAGCCAGCCAGAGCAGCAAAACCATTGGCCCATTGGTCCAAATCTCTTATGACACCATTTGTTACCAACCCTTTTACACCAAAACCTAAATGAATGGCGCTATTTACTTCTCCCCAAAATGCTCCAAAACCAGGAGGATTATCTACATCTTCAATTACAACAACAGAAGGTTTCTGTTCTTCTGCAACATATTTATAATAAGCATTCCTTTTTTCACGACTATTTTCTTTTGGTTTCAGCTTAGCAGTAATTTTAGCTGTTTTAACATAACCGCAAACAGAACCTTGTATACCCACTGAAACTAGAGGCTTAGAAGTAAAACCTTTTAATCTTCTTTCAGGTGATGCTATATCTAGGGCATTACAAATAGTTGGAGTATCAAAGGCTTGAAGTTTAAGTAGATCCTTATTAGAAAGAGTCATAATATTTTCCAAAAGAAATTATAAAAGTAAATAATACTATTTTTATTGAATTAGTAAATTAATAACTCTAGTTAAATATTTAATTCCAAATAATAATAGTTGGAGCAAAGAATAATTTCTTTGCTCCACAAGGCTATTGATTTGAAAACTCCGGATAAGCATTTAATCCTATTTCAGAAAGATCTGCTCCATCTGACTCTTGTTTCTCTGTTAATCTAATACCCATTGCCGTCTTTGCTATAAACCAAACTAGTAAGCTTGCAATTACGACGAATGTTCCTATTGAAATAACGCCTATAAATTGATTTAAGAAAGTAGCTTCCAAGTTTGTAAATGGTACTGCCATAGTTCCCCAAACACCACAAACTAAATGTACAGGTATAGCTCCCACTACATCATCAATCTTAAATTTATCTAAAAGAGGAACTGTTAGAACCACTAATATTCCTCCAATGCCACCTATAATAACTGAAGATAAAAAAGTTGGAGCAAGTGGTTCAGCTGTAATAGATACTAGTCCTCCTAAAGCGCCATTTAATATAAAAGTTAAATCTACTTTTTTATACATTATTTGACATAAAATCATAGATGCTACTACTCCAGCCGCTGCAGCTAAATTGGTATTAGCATAAATTCTTGCCATAGAACTAGCATCAGCAATTGAGCCTAGTGCTAATTGGGACCCACCATTAAAACCAAACCAGCCAAACCATAATAAAAAAGTACCTAAAGTGGCTAAAGGTAAAGATGATGCTTGTATTGGATTAACTTTACCACCTTTCAAATACTTTCCCTTTCTTGCACCTAAGACTATACAACCAACCAATGCACACCAACCACCTACTGAATGGACAATAGTTGACCCGGCAAAATCACTAAAACCTAAATCAGATAGCCATCCCCCACCCCAGGTCCAAGATCCTTGAATAGGATATATAATTGCCGTTAATGCTACTACTACTGTTAAAAAAGACCATAATTTTACTCTCTCAGCAACAGCTCCGGAAACAATAGACGCTGCTGTTGCAACGAATACCATTTGAAAAAACCAATCTGACGCAGCAGCATATCCTCCTTCTGCAGTTTCTTCAGTAGGATCAACAACATTAAAAATTTCTAGTGAACCTATAAAACCTCCATTTACATTGTCATACATTAAATTGTACCCTATAAAAAAATATAAAAGCCCCGCTATAGAGTATAAAACAATATTTTTTGTACATATAGTAGCAACACTTTTAGATCTAACCATTCCAGCTTCAAGCATACAAAAGCCTGCAGCCATAAGCATTACCAAAATACCATTAACTAAAAACGAAAAAGTATTAAAAATAAATTGTATTTCTTGTAATTCCATAATCTTTCCCTTCAAATTATTTTAGAGAGGAATAAGAGAGTAAAAAATATCTTACTTTCCTCACTAGTGTATTAAGCATTATTTATGCCAATTAATTTACAGCTATTATTAGGGATATTTTCTTAAATTTAATATAGATAATGATTACTTTATAGGCTAAAATAATATAATGGCTATTTTTTAATCAATATTTTGATTTTATTATATATTAACTTATATTTTTAATGATCATGATTAGTATCTGCATTCAAAGAGTCTACTTTAAATTTTACTATCAAAGACGGTATTTTCTCAAATAGTAGCTCAACCTCAACCATTTCTCCTCTTTTAGGATAATTTTTAACTCCTATGAACATTAAATGCTTGCCCATAGGCTTTAGTGCAATAGATTCTCCTTGTTGTAAAAGAAGACCAGATTTTAAAGGCCTCATTTTCATTACTTCATCAATCATGATCATCTCGTGAATTTCTATTTTCCTTGCTAAAGATGACTTAGCTCCGAGTAATTTTATGGCAGCATCTTCACGTTTATTCGTAATTTTGAAATATCCTGCGCCCACTGTAGATCCTTCGTTAACTTCTTTTATCCATGGGTGGTCTATTAAGACATATTTAGTCTCAAATTCATGTGAGTTAAGACTTAGGCTAAACAAAGAGAAAAAAAACGATAAAATAATTAATTTCATATGCACTTCTCTATTGTAATGGAGAACAAATTGACGGCGATAATATAATGCTTTCATCAAGAAGTATAGACTTTTCTTGAATAGCATTTAATTCCTCGAATATTACATTTTTTTCAGATTCTTCCCAAAACTTTTTCATACTATCCATACTTTCATGACTCCATAAATGAATTACTTCATTGGGGTCTGATAGCTCGGTATTCCATACACCTATATTAACAGAATTAGAGCTCGTTCTTTCTCTAATTTTTTTAAAACTATCAACCCACTTCACTGCAAATCCAACATTCAAACGGACTATTCTAAGCTCATAAATATTATTTTCTCTAGAGGGTTTTTTAAATTCAAAGGCAGGTCTTAATAGTCTGATCTTTTGCGTAAGAATATGAGGAGCAACCAAAGGTACAAATTTTTTTTTCCAGTCTTCTAATTGTGCAAGTTCTGACCTTAATCTTCTCATCTCTTCTACATCTTTATATTCCCACATATGAACGTATTGATTCAGCTTACCTACTTCGCTCCACCAATGCCCTATTAGTTTTCCATATTTATCTCCATTTCGTATAGATTGAGCTACAGTTGCACTTGCATTTACTACTTCTTTCATTTTTCCTGAACGAGTAGTATACATCCTTAATTCATGTATCATTTGGATCTCCCTTTAATACTATTCATAATTAAAATCTTGCATATTTGGTCTATTCGTCATCTTCCAATAGTCAACCAATCTCCAAGGTGATAACGCAACCACTCTCCCCTCTCTATTTCTATACCAGCTATCCACAAGTTCATTGCTCCAAACCAGTTTTTCGTGCTCTTCATCTACTTTCTTATTATATTCTTCACATACTTCTTTTTTACAATCTAATGTAGAAAAATTATTTTCTAGCATTGTTTTTAAGCATCCAATTATATATCTAATTTGACATTCTCCATGAAAAAAAATACTTCCCCCATGTGCTAAATTTGTATTTGGTCCATACATAATGAATAAATTAGGAAAATCTGGAACGGTGATACCTAAATAAGCTTTAGGATTATCTTCTTTCCACACTTCATTTAATTTACTAGATTTCAAACCTTTAACCTCCATGGGCCACAAAAACCTATTTGCATTAAACCCAGTTGCAAAAACTAAAGTATCCAGATAGTGTTTATTTCCTGAAGAATCTAATACACTATCATCAAAAACTTCTTTTATCTCTCCTGCAACTAATTCAACATTCTCTTTTTTAAGCATCTGGTACCAATTATTATCAACAAGCATCCTTTTTCCATAAGGGGGGTAATCAGGAATAACTTTTGAAAGAAGCTCTTTATCATCCCCAATTTCATTCTCAACATATTTAATAATATTTTTTCTGAAACGTTCGTTGGTAGAATTTATAGTTTTAGGAAAATTTACCCAATCTTTTTCAGAATATAGAGAAGCATGTATCCCATCACTAAAACCCCAGAACAGCTGAAAACGATACCATCTTGCATAATAGGGCAAATTCTTTAGAGTCCACTTTTTTCCCTCGCTCAACTTTCTGTGATAATTAGGGTTGGCCAGTACCCAGTGAGGTGTTCTTTGAAATATTGTTAATTTTTTAGCAACTTTAGCCAGCTCTGGTGCAGCTTGCATGGCGCTAGCTCCAGTTCCTATCATTCCTATGTATTTATTATTATAATCATATTTAGTATCCCACGATGATGTATGAACTGATTTACCATTAAATTTATCAAACCCATCAATTTTTGGAGTTAATCCTCTATTAAGCTGCCCTACTGCTGATATTACTACATTGGCCTCATACGATTTATTTTTTCCCCCAGAATTAACCGATAACATCCACCTTGATCGACTTTTATCAAATTCCATGCTGTTAACAGAAGTATTAAATACAATATTGTCTTGTAAATTATATTTTTTTGAGCAATTCAATAAGTATTGATATATAGAATCTCTTTTTGAATAAAAGTCTTCCCAATGAAATGAAGGCTCAAAAGAATAAGAATACACATGATTGGGGGTGTCAACTCCACATCCAGGATAGCTATTTTCGTACCAGGTTCCACCGACAGAATCATTTTTTTCGAGTACAATAAAAGGAATATTAGCTTTTTGAAGTTTTATAGCAGCTAAAATTCCACATAAACCAGCTCCAATTATTATTGAATTAAAATTTTTTACAGATTCTTTTTTAGCTACAAAACTATCAAAATTTCTAGTAAAATTATCATCCATAGATAATTCTTCGCACATCATAGGCACATATTCATCAGCAACTATGTCTCCTACTCCTACATTCATAATCTGCTTTATCAATTTATAGTTATTATTAATATTATTATTTAACTTATTGTTATTATTTATATTTTTTTTTAAAAAATCAATTATCTTTCTTATAATTTCATCTTTTATTTCATCTGGCACTTTGGCTGAATAATCAAAAGGTCCTTTAATATATTTTTGAATTTTATTTAAATAAGAACTGTCTTCTGTTAAATAAGATAAAGTTAAAGCAAGAGTAACAATATCTGCTTCATAAAATGTATTATACAGCCATTTTGGATTTTTCACTGAATTAAAAAGATCATACATAAATACTTCAAACCTATATATTTAAGAAAAACTATTTGTAATTTTAACATAATTCTTTATTAAATAAACCTTTGTAGAAATAAATAGACATGAAAAATAAATCTAAAGAAAATTTACCCCTAAATGGCATTAAAGTATTAGATGTTTCAAGTTTTATAGCCGCTCCATTATCAAGTGCTATTATGTCTGACTATGGAGCTGATGTAATTAAAATAGAATCACCCACTGGAGATACTTTTAGAGAAGCTGTAATTGGTGGCCAGGTATGGCCTAATAGTGATATTGACTGGGCATTTCTATTGGAAAATAGAAATAAAAAAAGTCTTTGTTTAAACCTAAAAACAAATCAAGGAAAAAGTATATTAGAGAAATTAGTAAAAAAATCTGATGTTTTTATAACTAACCTTCCCAAAGGCCCTAGGGAAAGATTAAAATTAACTTCTAATATCATTAGAAAAATGAATCCACGTATTATTTATGCTTCACTTTCTGGATATGGCGAGGAAGGTCCTCAGGCCTCTAGTACAGCTTTAGATGCTACTGCATGGTGGGCACATTCTGGATTGATGGAGTGGTCTAAACCAGATAATAATGGATTTCCTCCATTTCCAGTTCCAGGAGTAGGTGATCATCCAACTGGTCTAGCTATATTTTCAGCAATCCTGTTAGCATTAATAAATAGAGGAAAAACTGGTAAAGGCACTAACGTTTCAACTTCACTATTTGCAAATGGTATCTGGGCAAATGCCATGTTAGTGCAAGCTATATTAGCTGGACATAAACCAATAGATACTTTTCATTGGAATAAATTAAGTGCTCTAAGAAATCTTTATTATCTAAAAGATAAATCTATATTATTTCTTATGTTAACCGACGAAAAGAAATTCTGGCTTCCATTCATAAAAGCATTAGGTCTAGAGAGTTTAAATGATAATAACAGATACAATACTCAGGATAATAGAGAAAAAAATAAAAATAGCTTAAAAAAAATATTTGAAAACACTTTTAAAAAATTAACATATAATCAGGCTTATAAATTATTAACACCAACTGGAGTCGTTTTTACTAAAGTACAATCCACACAAGAGGCAGTAAAAGATATAAACACAAAAGCTAACAAAATGTTTTTTAATATAAAATATCGAGGACACAAAAATCTTAAAACAGTAGCTCCACCAATTAATATTGAAGATGTAAAAAGAGTGTCTGCAAAAAGAGCTCCAAAACTAGGAGAGCACACTAAAAGAATTCTCTTAGAAATGGGATATTCTAATGATGAAATTAGACAATTTAAACGTATTGGTGTTATATCTTAAACTTAAAATTAAATTTACAATTTGATTAATTAGGGAGGAAAAATTGTATTTAACACAAGCTCTAAAAAGGTCAGCACAAGTTAATGAAAATGGTTTAGCTACAAAAGACGGCAATAGATCTTTTACATGGAAACAATCAATGCAAAGGATTAGTAAGCTTGCTGGAGGCCTAAAAAAACTAGATTTTAAAACAGATGAAAGAGCCGCAATACTTTCATTAAATAGTGATAGATATTTTGAGATTCTATATGCTGCACCTTGGGCAGGTGGAATTTTTGTTCCTATAAATACAAGATTAGCGCCTCCCGAAATAGAGTTTTGGTTGAATGATAGTGAAAGCTCCATTTTATTCGTTGATAAAAATTTTTCAAATATTGCCAAAGAATTAATTGAGACCGGTAAAGTTCCAAGCATAAAGAAATGCATATATATTTCTGATGGTGAAGTCCCAGACAACATGGAAAATTATGAAGATATAGTAAAATCTTCTGATCCAATAGATGATGCCCTTAGAGGGTATGATGATATAGCTGGAATTTTTTATACGGGAGGAACTACTGGAAGATCAAAAGGGGTTATGCTAAGCCATCGCAATCTTGTGACAAATGCTTTCAATACTTTAGCTAGTTTTAAATTTGAAGACACTCTTCGATGGTTACATGCTGCACCTATGTTTCATATTGCTGATGTGACGGGAGTAATTACTATTACACAACTTGCCGGAGAACACTACTTCATACCTGGGTTTACGCCAGATGCCGTCCTAAAAAGCATAGAATCTAATAAAATTACTGATACTATCCTCGTGCCGACTATGATAAATATGCTCGTATACAACACAGAAGTAAAAAAACATGACCTCTCCTCTCTTAGACAGATAAGTTATGGTGCTTCTCCTATGCCTGAATCTGTAATATTAAAAGCCATGGAAGTTATTCCAAAATGCACCTTTGCTCACGCCTACGGACAAACAGAATGTGCTCCACTATTAACTGTTGCAGGACCAGAATGCCATGTCTTAGAGGGACCACTTGCTTATAAATTTAAATCTACTGGTAAGCCAGTGCCAGGAGTAGAAATAAAAATAGTTGATGAAAATTCACAAGAAGTTCCTAGAGGAGAAGTAGGAGAAATTGCTGCCAGAGGACCTAACGTTATGCTAGGTTATTGGAGACAAAAGGAACTAACTAATAAATCAATAAAAAATGATTGGATGCATACTGGGGATGGTGGATATATGGATGAAGAAGGTTTTATATTCATTGTTGATAGAGTGAAAGATATGATTATTTCTGGTGGGGAAAACATATATTCTGCAGAAGTAGAAAATGCTATTTACCAACTCGAAGGAGTTATTGAATGTGCAGTAATTGGTATTCCAAATGAGCAATGGGGAGAAGCCGTTCATGCTATAGTAAGAATTGATCAACATTCAAATATAAGTGAACAAAATGTAATAGATCATAGTAAAAATTTGATAGCAGGGTTTAAGTGTCCAAAATCAGTTTCTTTCAGAGAAGAACCTATGCCTCTATCTGGTGCTGGAAAAATACTAAAAACAAAATTAAGAGAGCCTTTTTGGGAAGGACATGAAAAACAAGTTAGTTAATACCAAATACTATATTCCAGAGTTAGAAGAAAAGAGAATAAAAGAGTTTTTAAAAATTAAGATAATGTTTCGTCAACATTTGCTAAGACTCTTTTAACGGACCTCAATACTGGCTTTTCAATCAATTTTCCATCTACTACTACTAAGCCTCCATCTGCTTTATCAAATGCATCTATTACTTTTTTTGCATAATTTATTTCATCTACACTTGGTGAAAATATTTCATTCATAATTGGGATCTGCTTTGGATGTATGGTACCTTTTCCTGAAAACCCTAAGTTTTTTGATAGCAATGCTTCTTTTTTCATTCCTTCAATATCATCAAGATCTAAATAAGGAACATCAAGAGCCTCTATACCTGCACCTGATGCCGCATGAACGATTCTAGACCTTGCATACAAAAGAGAATGCCAGTCGCCATTACATCCTAATTCCGCGCTCATATCTACTCCACCAAAAAATAATGAACTAATTAGCTTGCTACATTGGGCTATTTCCCAAGCAAATTCTAGTGCCTCATTTGTTTCAATAATAATTTGTAAATTTATATTTATTTTTAATTCTTTAATTTGTTTTTCTAAACCAATAACTTCATCTGGGTTTTTTACTTTAGGCAACATTAAAGCTGATGGAAGTTTATCACTACTTAAAATTTGTAAAATATCTTTTTGTCCATCTTTACTAGATAGCTCATTGACTCTTATTACACTTTCTATTTTATGAGGTATAATCGTTTCTTTAAATAATCGAAGAGTATTTTCTCTAGACATATTTTTGTGTTGAGGTGCGATAGCATCTTCAAGATCTACACAAACTATATCTGCCCCTGAACCTAAAGCTTTGGCAAACATTTCTGGTTTATCCCCCGGACAAAAAATGAAACTTCGCCTTCTTTGTATATTTTCAACTCCAGACATATTGTAAATTCCTTATTATATTATTTATGAGAGCATATCCGCCCATATTGATTGAGCCCAATCCCATGCATTATCTTTAATTATAGATGAACTTTCTGGCGATAAACCAGATGCGCCGTCAACAGAAACAATTTTTTGCAAATCTTCGTTGTAACTATAAACAGCACTAACCGAAATTCCCTCTTCAGAAGAAATTAAACTATAGCAGGTATTTATCATAGACGGAGATAATTTTACTTTATCAAAGATTTCACATATTACTGCTAATCCACAAACTTTACCCATTGAATTTGCTATATATCCTGATTTGGGTACCTTTCCCACACTAATTTGAGAAGTAGAATCACCTATTATAAATACGTCCTGAGCTAAAGTAGACTTGAAATCATATGGATTAACGGAAGCCCAAGATTCATTTTTTTTAATTAATCCTGCATTATCAAGTAGTTTTGGAGCTTTTTGGGGAGGAATTAAGTTTGCTACATCACATATAATATCATCAAAATCTGTGCTTAATATACCTTTTTTTGGATTAACTTCTACAACTCGAGAATCTGATCTATATTCAATAATGTCACTATACATTTGATCCCAAGCTTTTTTAAATAGCTTTCCCTTAGACACTATCTTTTGATTTGCATCCAGTACTATTAATTTTGAAGCTGGTTTATACTTCTTAATATAAGAAGCTATAAGAGAAATTCTCTCATATGGCCCTGGAGGGCATCTATATGGACTGAGAGGTATTGATATAGAAATAACACCCCCATTAGACATATTTTTTATTTTATATGCTAATAATTCTGTCTCCTTTCCAGCTTTCCAAGCAGCTGGAAAAGTATTTAAAAAACTAGCATTCCAGTTATCAATAGAAGAATAATCTAACTCAACACCTGGAGAAAGAATTAATTTATCATAATTTATATTATAATTTTTTGTAATGAGTGATTTCTTATCAATATTTATCTCTAGCACTTCCTCATTTATAAATTTGATCCCATAAACATTTTTTAATCTATCATACTTAAAAGTTATATCTTCCATTGATTTCAATTGTCCAATTACCCAGTTTGAAATTGGACATGAACGAAACATATTTTCCTTTTCTACTACAATAACTTCTACCTCTGGACTAAGTAATTTTATAGTTTTCGCAGCACTAAGCCCACCCCATCCTCCACCTAATATCACAACTTTAGCAAGAGGTTTTGCATAACTTTGACTAATTATTGATCCAGATAATCCAAAGCTAGACACTCCATAAAAAAGGCTTGATAAAAAAGAACGCCTATTCATTTGCACACCTTTTCAGAAAAAGTTTTGGAAAAATATACAGATAAACTTCTTATTTCATTTTCAGTATAACCATTTGCAATAATTTGCATAAGATAGTTTTCTCTTTTCTTTTCCTTGTATTCTAACAATGAATTGTAAATATATTTTTCTTCAAGGTTACATAGTGAAGGAATACTTGAAGTTTCTTTTAGACCATGACAACCTGCACAAGGCATCGCAAGCCGCGCTTTATCCCACACCTCATTAGCGAATGAAATATTTATATTAAACAATATGTTAAATAAAATTATTAAATTTAAATATTTATTTATTTTAATCATACATAACTTCTTTCTGATTAAAAAATTTGCCATAAAACAAAGATATACTCAAAATATAATCTTTACTAGGTACAATTATACCTTTATTGAACAATATTCAATTTTCTATGATTATATTAATTCATAAAATGCAAAAAGACTCTGGCTTCAATGCTTTCTCTAGGAGGATCAAAATCATTTTGCTCTGGTATTGAAAATGAGCCATGAGGTGTATATTTTGACCTTCCATCATCCATAGTATCCCAACCCTTTAAAAGCAATATCTCATTATCTTCCATCAAAGATACCCACTTCCACTTTTGTTGATCTGAATAAGACAGATGATAAATTTCTCCAACTCTGTCATAGAAAATTTGATCTGTAGCAACCAAATCATCCTTTTTAATGCTACTTGCGTCAGCAAATGCTATTGGAGACCTTTTCACAGGACCATTTATCGGTCTCCAGACATTCAGTTGAACAATTCTACCTCCCGAATCAAGAATTGTTTCATATTTTTCCTTTCCTAATATCTCTTTTGCTCTTTTGGGCCCTGAAAAATCTGTATAATCAACATGCACTCTATCTGCTGGCCCCCGTACACCATAACCATCTAGGTTTACAGCACCAATATTTGCGTCTGATCTCCGAGTATAGTCAAAAACATTTACACCATCCGCTCCCGTTAATCTTTTTAAAAAATCTTCCAATTCTTGCGTATAATCAGTATAGACTTTTTTATCGTCGTATAAATCTTTTACTTTTGTTTCATGTTTTAAAAACTCAAATCCATTTTTATCCAAACTAAAATCTTCTGTTGCAATTTCAGATCTTATATCCTTAATGTTTATCGATCTTTTTTCAGTATTAAAATAGATTTTCGGAACATTTCCAGTTATAGCTGAACTCTCAAAATATGGCTTACTTTCTTGAGGTGTTATAAATTTTAAATCGACTTTCATGATCTTACCTACTTTTAAAGTTTTATTAATTACAGTTTATTATTAGTGTTTTTATTGTTATTTTTAATAGTTAATTTTTTGCTAACACTATTATTTACGCACTTAACATATTGTTTTGAAGCTGTACTAGAATGCTTTGTCAAACATTTAGACTTTATATCATCAATATCTAATGGACCAGAATATGTCATAGAAGAAAAAAATATAAATATAAAAAAAATAATAATTTGCATAAATCTATTCCAGAAAATAAAATTTATATAGCATGAATTTAAACTTAAACATAATTAATACTATATACTAAATCATTATAAAGTGAGTATCAATGAACTTTGAATTAAATAAAACACAAATAGAGCTTACAAATGCATTAAATACTCTTCTAGAAAAATTTGATGATGATTATTGGCTTAAATGCGATACAGATGGAAAGTTTCCAGAACTTTTTTTTCAAACATTAGCCAAAGGGTCTTGGTTAGGAATATCATTACCTGAAGAATTCGGAGGAAGCAATCTAGGCATCACTGAAGCTGCTATAATGATGATGACTATTGCAAAAAAAGGTGGAATGACAGCAGCTTCTTCAATTCACATGAATATTTTTGGGCCCAGTTCCTTAGTAAAATACGCACAAAATAAACAAAAAATAGAATGGCTGCCAGAAATTATATCAGGAAAAAACAAGATGTGCTTTGCGGTTACCGAACCTGATTCAGGCCTTGATACCTCTAATATAACAACCTTTGCTAAGAAGAATGGTAGTAGTCATTACATAATTAATGGGAGAAAAATATGGACTTCTACCGCACAAGTAGCAAAAAAAATAATGATTTTAGCAAGGACTTCGCCACGCAATGAAGAAAAACCTACTGATGGTTTAAGTTTGTTTTTCACAGATTTTGATAAAAAAAAAATAGACACTAAAATAATTGAAAAGATGGGAAGAAAAGCTGTAGATAGTAATCTTCTTTTTATAGATGATTTAGTGGTTCCAACAGAACATTTAATTGGAAAAGAAGGTCAAGGCTTTAAATACATAATTGATAGTCTTAACCCAGAAAGAATACTAGTAGCATCTGAAGCAATAGGAATTGCTGAAAGTGTAATTAATAGAGCTACGAAATATGCAAAAGAAAGAATAGTATTTGGAAACCCAATAGGTAAAAACCAAAGTATTCAGCACCCTCTAGCGGCTTTATGGGCTCAAACAGAAGCAGCAAAACTTCTAATGTTTAAGGCAGCAAGCCTATACGACAAAGGCCTTCCATGTGGCATAGAAGCAAACGCTGCGAAATTTTTATCGGCTGAAATAGGAATAGAAGCTTGCAAACAGGCAATAGCTGTGCACGGAGGCATGGGTTATGCCAAAGAATATCATGTCGAAAGGCTATTCAGAGAGATGATGATTCCTTTCTTGGCACCAGTTAGTCAGCAATTGATTTTATGTTACATAGCGGAGAGAGCTTTAGGATTACCTAAATCATATTAATTTTTAATTAACAAAGGAAAACAAATGAAAAGACGCAATTTTATAAAGGGTGCTACGGGAGCAGGAATAATTGCTTCTGCAACAAATTTATCTGCCCCAGCGATAGCAAAGGATAAAATAAAATGGAAAATGGTAACTTGTTGGCCAAAAAATTTTCCCGCTCTTGGCACAGGAGTACAAAGAATAGTAGATGAAATATATGCTATGTCTGACGGTAGGCTAGATATAAAAATCTATAGCGCTGGTGAATTAGTTCCTGCATTCGAGGTTTTTGATGCTGTGAGAGCAGGAACGGCAGAAATGGGACATGATGCACCCTACTACTGGATTGCAAAACACCCTGCCATACCTTTTTTTACTACCCTTCCAGGCGGCTTAACTGCACAAGAGCATGCAGCATGGCTAAATTTTGGAGGAGGTCAGGAACTATGGGATGAACTATATTCTACTTTTAATTTAAAAGGTTTTCTGGCAGGTACTGGAGGGTGTAATGTTGGCGGGTGGTTTCAGAAAGAAATCAATAGTCTTGATGATTTAAAAGGTCTTAGAATGCGTATTCCTGGTCTAGGCGGAGAAATGTTATCCAGAATAGGTGGTGTTCCTGTAAATATGCCTGGTGGAGAGATTTTACCAGCCTTACAATCTGGAGTATTAGATGCCGCAGAATGGGTAGCGCCTTATAATGATATGGCATTTGGGTTTCACAAAATAGCCAAATATTATTATGCTCCTGGAATGCAAGAACCAGGCTCAGCATTAGCGTTAACTTTAAATCTATCGGCTTACAATGATTTACCAAATGATTTAAAGCACATCATAAAAAATGCTGCTGAAAATGAAGCTTTTAGAATGTTAAGTGAAATGACAGCAGGAAATGCTATGGCTCTTCAGGTGCTTTTAAATAAACATAAGGTTAAAGTCAGAACCTTTCCTGATGATGTTATGGAAGCTATGTTTAAAGCAGCAAAAGAAATGATGGAAGAAATGAAAAACAAAGATGAATTTACTAAGAAAGTTTATAACAATTGGTCCGTATTTAGAAAAAAAATTATCCAGCTATCTCCTATGACAGAGCTAGGCTATATGTCATTAAGGGAAAAATTTAGAGAAATTATTTAATATATCCTGAGAATATTTATTCTCAGGATATAATTTATAGATTAAGGCTCTCTGTTCCAAACAGAATAACCACCAGCGGTTCCATCGTCCCAGATAGTTATAGTATGCCCATAAAAATATCCTCCATCACCTGAAAGACCTTCATATTTTCC
>CAZUXH010000006.1:27678-32135 GCA_964624655.1 uncultured Rhodospirillaceae bacterium
TTATAGTATGCCCATAAAAATATCCTCCATCACCTGAAAGACCTTCATATTTTCCTGTGCCACCAGTATAACTATAAGTTCCACGGCCAGCTTCGCCTAATTTCCAATTGGGAAGATCCCAATCTAGATATGCTTCATCTCCATCTGCATCTTTAATAATACAGACTCCATTTGCAGATGCCATTCCTGCTGCTAAATCAACTCTTTGTGAAGCAGGACATCTCACACTAGCTTTATGAAATAGGCCTTGATCTGCACTTTGAAATGAACCACTAAATTCACCAGCCCAAAAAAGTGAACTTCCTAAAGTATAAGTTTTGCCTACACCGAACCATCCAAAATATCCTACTGCTTTTTCATGATGTCCTGAAAAAGATGAAGTAGTGATAAATAAAGACAATATAAATGCTGTTATAACATATAAATATTTATTCATATTAATCCTTCCTTTCTATTATGTCGTGTAAAAGTTACCAAACCTTTACCAAAGGTTCAGTTGTAACACTAATCCAGTTATTTCCAAAAGAAAACTTAGAGAAATTATTTAATATATCCTGAGAATATTTATTCATCTTAAGTTTCCCTTTCTATTATTTTGTAAAAAAGGTTCCAGCGCCTTTACCAAAACCCCCGTTGTGCACCCAAACCCAATCATCGCCGGTAGCACCTTCAAATCGGCCTGTACCATTAACTACTTTACCTTTACAAGTAGAATCTGCATCACATGACCAATCTAAAATGTAAAAATCTTCTGATCCAGCAAGTTTCATTTTACAAACTCCATGACCAGCACCATTTATGAAAATTCCCGGACAAGTGAAATTAGTAATAATTACTCCTCCTGCTTCGTCTACCATTTCATTAGTTCCAACAAAAACTCCAACCATACTAAAAAAATCTCCATTAGCTACTATGGTCGTATCAACCCATTCTCCACCATATTGAAATGTCACTTTATGATGACCCGAAATGGCCGCATTAGAAATAATCATAGAAGTAAAAAATATTAATATTATAGTAAATAATTTATTCATTTTAACTCCCCTTTCAATTATGATAATCATTAATTAATATTAATACATAAGCGTATAACAATAAATTTTCTATTCAACTGAATTTATGTCGGTAATAAAGTCCTCTATCTAAGAAGTGGAAAATAAGAATTTGAAAATATTAAATTATTCTTTTTTGTTTATAATAATTTTTTTTCTGAAAATAAATATAATTTATTCCGAAGAAAATATAGAAAACGAGTCATTAGAGTGGCTAACAAGCTATCTAAAAATAAATACAGTGAATCCTCCAGGAAATGAATCAAGCGCCGTAAATTTTTATGCATCCATTTTTGATAAAGAAGGAATAGAGTATCAATTTATTGAATCTGCACCAGGTAGAGGTAACATATGGGCTAGGATTAAAGGGGGGAAGCAACCTGCCCTAATGTTACTCCAACATACAGATGTAGTACCTGCCGATCCTAAATATTGGACCGTGGAACCATTTTCAGCTATTGAAAAAGATGGGTACATATTTGGTCGAGGAGCTCTAGATATGAAGGGTACTGGAATAAACCAATTAGCAACTTTTATATCTCTAAATAGAAATTCAAAAAAACTAAATAGAGATGTTGTATTTCTAGCAACCGCCGATGAAGAAGCAGGCGGTTTTTATGGAGTTGGGTGGTTAATAGAAAATAAACCAGAAATATTTCAAAACGTTAAATACTTATTAAATGAAGGAGGTAGTGGGAGAATAATAAACAATAACTTAGTTTTTGAAGTTGAATTAACCCAAAAAGTTCCAGGTTGGCTTAAATTAGTTGCCATTGATACACCTGGACACGGATCTAGCCCAAGAATTAGTAGCTCCGTTACTCGATTAATTGATGGTTTGCATTATCTAAAAGAAAACCCTTTTCCTCCTAGAATCATCCCAAGTGTTGAAGAATATTTTTCTGGAATGTCTAATTATATAGAAAAAGAAAAAGCACAAGATTATAGAAATATAAATAAATCAATAAAAAAAGAAGATTTTATAAAAAAATTACAAAAAAGATCTCCTTTTCATCATTCCTTAACAAGAGACACATGCTCCATAACTAGATTAGGAGCTTCAAATAAAATAAATGTAGTGCCTCCTAAAGCCTGGGCTGAAATTGATTGTCGAATTTTACCTGATCGAAAAGCAGAATCTTTTATAATGGAAATAGAAGAAATGATGAAACCCTTTGGAATAACGGTAGAAACCATTATGGCATTCACATCTGCTTCGTCTTCAACTAATAGCAAACTTTATGAGGCAATAGAAAGCACCATGAAAAATTTATACCCACAGTCTCATGTTATTCCAAGAGTAACCACTGGTTTTACAGATAGTCATTTCACCAGAGACTTAGGAATACAAAGTTATGGCTTCAATCCAATAATAGTTCCTTTAACAGACCTTGGACGCATACACGGAAATGATGAGCGCATAAATATAGAGGCATTTAAGCAATCTATTCAAGATCACTTAGCCATAATAAAAGCAATAGTGTATGACTAATTTATTCTATAGAAATAACTAGCCTTACTTTATCAAGTAACTCTTGACCTCCATTGCCTGGCACATCTGGATGCTCAGCGAAATTTCTATCCTTGAAAGCTTCAGGAGCATCAACAGCCCATTGAATATTTGCCTTGAACCTCAACTCCTTATTTGAACCTTCATTTAAACAAGTAATTCCTCTTCCTACATAATCACCTCCACCAGCGGAGTAGCACCATTCAGGTTGAACGCTTGCAGCTCTAGTGGGATGCAATTTAAATAGAACACTTTTACCTTTATCTGGCCCTTCCAAGATATCTAAAGATGCCCAGTAATTTTTATCTACCCAATTGCTCTTTTGAGATGCAGTGTCCCCACCTTTTAAAAATATAACATATATGGGATACATTGCTGCCTGTATTAATCTCCCACCGGCATCTGAATTTATTACAACCTTATCTGCTGAAAAGGAATATTGTATATTTAATAAAAATGTAAAAGTTGAAATAATTAAAAATTTAATTAAAAGTCTAAACATATTTTTCTCCCCCAAAAAAAATAATAGATTTTTTATTATACAAAATTTCTTAGTAAATGTAAAAAAGAGAAATTATATGTAATAATAATCTTCTAAGAAGGCATGCCATGGGCTTAAAACTTCTTAAAAATGTATTTCTTTTCATCTGTTTATCTGGATTATTTGTGATTTTATATCAACTCAACAAAAACGCACTAAACTCCCTTCCAAAAGGAAAAAAAATAATTGAATCAATTGAGAGTAAAAAATATATTTCAGACTCTAGATTATTTAAAGAATTTTCTATACTAGATTCCAATTTAGGAGAAATAAATATAGCCGTTAGTTTCCCCATGAATATTGATAATAAACCTCTTCCTGTCTTATTTATAATAGGAGGTGTAGAAACTGGATTAGAGAGCATCAAACATATTTCAGATATAGGGAATAACATTGTAGTAGGCTATGATTGGCCTATAAATAATGAATCAATAAAAGCAAAAAGTATTTTATATAACATTTTTAATTTATATTCATCAGTTAATAAATCCCCAGGACAAATAGCGACCGCCTTAGAATGGATACATAATCAACCTTGGTCCGAAAATAGAATAAGCTTATTAGGTTTTTCAATAGGAGCAATTGCTGCACCAGCAGTACAACACATAGTGGAAAGTAGAAATATAGTTGATATAAAATGGACTGTCCTAGCATATGGTGGAACAAACATAGGTAAATTAGTAAACTCTAATCCTTTCATAAAACCATCTTGGTTAAAACCATTTCTTGGTTGGATTGTACAGATATTGTTTAATTCAGTAGATCCCAAAGAACACTTGGAGAAAATTTCAGGTAATTTTCTAATTATCAATGGAAAAAACGATGATTTAATTCCTAAATATTCTTCATTAAAATTACAAAATTTAACCACTCACCCAAAAAAAATAATTTTATTAGACGGTAATCATATGGGCGTCGGAGAAGAACAAAAAGAACTTTTAAAAATTATTATAAAAAAAACAAGATCCTGGCTTAAAATAAACAAAGCCATTAATACAAATATTTAATATTTACTTTAAAGATTTCAGTAACTAAAATGGACCACTATCTAAGATTAATTTTAATAGGAAAATATGATGAAAAATCATGTAGAAAAAAACGGACTTAAAGTAGACGAAGTTTTATTAAACTTTATTGAAAAAGAAGCATTACCAGGCACAGGAATAGATTCGCATAAATTCTGGAAAGGGTTTTCTGAATTAATAAAAAACCTCGGACCTAAAAATAAAGAATTACTGAATAAACGAGAAACTCTTCAAAATAAGATTGATAATTGGCATATTAGTAATAAAGAAAAATCACACGATAAAGAATCATATATAAATTTTCTTAGAAAAATAGATTATCTTGTTCC
>CAZUXH010000007.1:0-29594 GCA_964624655.1 uncultured Rhodospirillaceae bacterium
ATTTAGCAGCTAAAGCACAGATGGGTTTTGATTGTTGGCTAGAACAATTAGAAGAAGGATGGCAACACGATCATATAAAAGAATGTTATGAAATGATGAATAAATCTCTATTATCATTGAAAAAGGAAATACATAGCCTTGCTTCTGACAATCCCAAAAAAAGAATATCTTCTGAAATAAATGAAAAAGAAAGAATAACTCCTGCAAAAATAATAACTTCCAATCAAAGTGATCAAAATGGAATCTTGATACAAAAAATTAAAATTTATTTTGACCACAATAAGTATAATCTTGACAGCAAAGCTATAAGAGATCTTGAAATATTTTTTTCAAAAATAAAGAATGGATATACTAGAATTATATTAGAAGGACATACTGATAGATCCGGAACAGAAAAATACAATTTGAATTTAGCCAACAAGAGAGCCAAAGCAGTTAAAGAATACTTGGTTAAAAGAAATATTTTAGAAAACGCTATAATAACTAAGGTTTATGGAGAATCTAAACCTCTAATTCATACGAGAGATGGAATCAGAGAAGCAAAAAATAGAAGAGTTCATATTGAAATTAGTTACGATCAAGATTTAATATCACGTCTATAGAAAATTAAAGAGCTCTCAAATAAAAACTTAGGGAGCTCTCCATCTAAATTTGTATCCTGAATTAGTAACTGTCTCAATAGGCGTAAAATTTTTATCATATTTTTTTAGTTTATCTCTTATAGATTTAATATGACTGACTACTGTTTCCTCTGAAGTGCCTTCTGTTACTTCATAACTTTTAGTTTGATTGTACAATTGTAATTTAGAATAAATGGTATTTGGTCTCTTAACTAAACATAATAAAATTTCATATTCCATAGGCGTTAGTTTGATTTCTTTATTTTGCCAATATACTTCTTTAGACTTTTTTATAATCTTTAGTGATCCCTTAATAATAGTATCCTCAAGCAATAATTTGTTTTTTAATATATTTGCAATAAAAGCAACAAATACATCCATATTATTTTGAAAATCAGATTTTTCAAATGGTGGCTCTCCTGTTAATTTAGCCACATCCCATAATATATCCTTATCCTTCTCTTTTTGTGCACTTAAAAATCTAAAATCGATTTGGGGCAAACTTTTTTTTATTTTTTCAGCAAGCCTTATCCCTGCTCTGCTAGAATTAGCCATATTAATATCAAGTATAGCTAGTGTGGGTTTTAACGATCTAATTTTTTGTAATACTTGAGTTTCATTTTCATATTTTATTGAAAATATTTCTTTCTCAATATCTAGTAAATTTTCTTCTAAAGTTGAATGTAGTATTTCTATCCAGTCTTCATCATCTTCTACAATAACTATCTTAATCAAATTTTTTCTCCTATTCAAATTCAATAGCGATTTTACCCATATGTTTACCTTCTTTCATATATTTTAGTGCACTAGGTAAATCATTAAATTTAAAAGTTGAGTCAATTATTGGTTTAATACTAGAGGAATTAAATTTTTTAATCATGTCAATTAATTCATTTTTATTACCACAGGTAATACCAATCAATCTTGATGCTTTATAAATAATACGCCCTATAGGTAATTCTGCCATTCCACCAGAAAGAACACCAATTATTCCTATTACAGCGCCGGTCTTAGAAGATTTAATAGATTGTGCAATTGTTTCACTTCCACCGACCTCTACTATAATATCTACCCCTTTTCGATTAGTAAAATTTTGAATATCTCTCCACCATTCCTGGCTTTCATTATAATTGATAACAAAGTCTGCACCCATATTTTTGGCCTGAAACATTCTACCTTTATTTGATGTAGTAACTATAACTTTAGCATTAAATAATTTTGCTATTTGAATTGCAAATAGAGAGACACCTCCTAAGCCCTGTGCTAAAACTGTAGAATCTTGATTGATTTTACCTTCCGTAACCAATGTTCTCCAAGCAGTCAAAGCGGCACAAGGTAAACTAGCTGATTCTTTAAAATTCCAATCCTTAGGAGCATTTACAAGATTATCTTCAGAAAAAACCATATATTCTTGCATAACACCATCTACCTTTCCACCAAGTGAAAGCAAAATATTATCTTCTTTAATATTTCCTGAATTCCATCCTTGAAAAAAAGTAGGTATAACAATATCTTTTATATTAAAAATTTTTACTTTACTACCTAAATCTACGATTATTCCTGAACCATCAGAAATAGGTATAAAGGGAGGACTTCCTCCAGTATCTCCATAGCCACCTGCTACCATAATTAAATCTCTATAATTTAAAGTTGCAGCTTTCATTTTTACTAACACTTCATTATCTTTAAGATTTTTAGGAAATTTTCTATTAGATAAACTTAAAGAATCTATTCCTTTACCCCTTACTTCCCATACCTTCATCTTTTAAATCCAATATAATTAAAGAAATACAAATTATTATTTTTTATAATCTTTCATTTTATTCATAATATTTTTCATCTCTTTTGAAGAAAGAATATTAGGTCTACCAATTGTTAAAGCAATAGAGTATTGATAACAAATATTTTCTATTTCTTCTGATAGCTCAAAAGCCTCGCATAAATTTTCTCCAAATCCTACTTGACCATGATTTGCGATCAAACAAGCTTTCCTATTTTCTAAGGCATAAATAATATTTTTTGATAACTCTCTTGTCCCAAATGTAGCATATTTTGCACATTTTATATTATTTCCACCTGCTAAAGCGACCATATAATGAAAAGCTGGTATAGATTTACCAAAAGTTGATAGTGCTGTTGCATAAGGAGAATGTGAATGAACTATTGCATTAGCCTTCCTCTTTTTTAAATAAATATCCTGGTGGAACTTCCATTCTGAAGATGGAGAAATACCGCTGCGATCAAATTTACCTTCTAATGATACGAAAACTATCTCATTAATTTTTAATCTTTCATATTTAATTCCGGAAGGAGTAATTAAAAACCCTTCAGTACTGTTCTTCTTAAATCTAACAGAAATATTTCCAGATCTTAATGGAGATAACTTTCTAGAATTAAGTTTTTTAGCAAATTCTATCAATTTGATTTGTATTTTTTTCATTTAAATAATTTCTGTATACCCTCTGTTGAGGCATCACATACTCCTTTATTAGTAATTAGTTTAGTTACATATTTATTTGGTGTTACGTCAAAACCTGGGTTATAAACCATGTTATCATCATTAACTATTTTTACGGTATTTAATACTCCAACCTCGTTTAATCCGGATATATGATTAACTTCCTTTGAAGACCTTTCTTCAATTTGAATATTATTAACACCAGACTTTAAATTAAAATCAATTGTAGATTCAGGAAGAGCAACATAAAAAGGAATGTTATTATCATAAGCACACAAAGCTTTCATATAAGTTCCTATCTTATTACATACATCTCCATTGCTCGCTGTCCTATCAGAACCTACAATACACATATCTACTTTTCCACTTTGCATTAAATGTCCGCCAACATTATCAACTATTAAAGTATTAGGAACACCATGTTGCATTAATTCCCATGTAGTTAATAAAGCCCCCTGAGACCTAGGTCTTGTTTCATCAACCCAAACATGAACATCTATCCCCTCATTAAACAGTTTATATATTGGCGAAAGCGCTGTTCCCCAGTCAACACAGGCTAGCCAACCTGCATTACAATGAGTTAAAATATTAAATGATTTATTATTTGGACTGTTTTTTAATATTAATTCTTTTCCAAAATCTCCTATTTTTGAACACTGCTTAATAGAATCTTCTGCTAGTTCTCCTGATGTAATCCAAGCAACTTCAAATCTTTCTCTAGGCTTGAAAGAAAAAATTTTTTCTTTAACTTTACTAATAGCCCATTTTAAATCTACTGCTGTAGGCCTTGCCTCTAATAATTTTTTTTCAGCAATATTTATATTTTTATCTGAAGCATCTTCTTTAATAGCCAGAGACATTCCATAAGCTGCAGTTACTCCAATTAATGGGGCTCCTCTTACCCACATTTTACTTATAGCATTAAAGACATCCTCTAAATTATTAAGTTTTCGATATTTTAATCTATGAGGTAACAAAGTTTGATCTATTATAGATAGGCAAAAATTATCCAATACCTCTATAGTCCTCATAGATTTTCCATTAATTAACATTATTATCCCTGTGTGTTATTATAGATTTAACCAATTACAAATCATGTTATATAACTAATGTATTTGTAGGACTAGTATCATCTATATATACTACTTGCATTAACAATAACTGACTAGTATGAAAGTATTGAAATGATTCCTCGTTACAGCAGAAAAGATATGTCAAATATTTGGAGCCAAAATAATAAATTCAAAATTTGGCTAGATATAGAAAGATATGCATGTGAAGCCCAAGAAAAACTTGGAGTTATTCCCAAGGGTGTTGCAAATTTAATAAAAAATAAAGGCGATTTTGACATTGACAAAATTGACAGCATAGAAAAAAAGGTAAAACATGATGTCATAGCATTCTTAACTAATTTAGCGGAATATATTGGCCCAAATGCAAGATTCATTCATCAGGGTATGACTTCTTCTGATGTATTAGACACCTGCTTAAATTTTCAATTAAAGCAGGCAGGTTTAATTATAGAAAAAGATATAAATGACCTCTTAAATTCTCTAAAAATTAGAGCAAAAGAAAGTAAATACATGATTTGTATAGGAAGAAGTCATGGTATTCATGCTGAACCTACTACAATGGGATTAAAATTTGCATACGCATATGCTGAATTTGAGAGATCTAAAAAAAGATTGAGAGCAGCTATCAATGAGATTTCAACATGCAAAATTTCTGGAGCTGTAGGAACTTTCGCAAATATTGATCCTAAAGTAGAAGAATATGTTGCAAAAAAAATGGGACTCAATGTTGAAACTGTATCGACGCAAATTTCACCAAGAGATAGACATGCTATGTTTTTTTCTACTTTAGCTATTATAGCCGGATCAATAGAAAGAATTTCTACAGAAATAAGGCATTTACAGAGAACTGAGGTAATGGAAGTTGAAGAAAAATTTACAGAAGGACAAAAAGGAAGTTCTGCAATGCCTCATAAAAGAAATCCTGTACTTACAGAAAATCTAAGTGGCCTGTCAAGGGTAGTACGTTCTGCTGTAATACCAGCCCTAGAAAATATTACTTTGTGGCATGAAAGAGACATTTCTCACTCATCTGTTGAAAGGTTTATCGGTCCTGATACCACTATTACCATTGACTTTGCTTTGAATAGACTTACATCCGTGATTAAAGACTTAGTTCTATATCCTGAAAATATGCTTAAGAATTTAAATCAAACAAACGGATTATATTTCAGTCAAAGCATTTTGTTAGCTTTGACTCAAGTAGGAATGGAAAGAGAAAACGCCTATGCTTTAGTGCAAAAAATTGCAATGCAAGCATGGGAAAAAAATGAAGATTTCAAGAAACACATATTAGAAAATAAAGAAATTAAAGGAATTTTATCAAGAGCAAAAATAGAATCAATTTTTGATATAAAAAAACAACTACAAAATGTTGAATATATCTTTGAGAGAGTTTTTTAAATTATTTATTCATAATCTGATCTTTTGCAATATTCAGCAACTCAGACATTTTTAATTTAAGGGTCTCCTCGTCAATACTTGAAGATGCAGCAGTTAAGTCTGCCATTACTTTTCTTATAACATCTTGATCACCGGGTTCAGCAAAATCTGCCATTACCACTTGACCCGCATATTCTTTTATATTTTCCTCACTCATACCAATTTCTTTGCCTACCCATTCACCAAGCAGTCTGTTCCTTCTAGCTATAGTTTTAAATTTTATTTCTTCATCATGTTCGAATTTTTTTTCAAAATCTTTTCTTCTATCTTCAAAACTTTCCATCTACTCTTCCTATTTATATTAATTATGTTTATTATAAAATATATAGAAATAATTTATTTTTTACTACAATAACAATATTTTTTTATGTGTACTTTATTAATTTTATTTAGACCTAAACATCAATGGCCCCTTATTATTGCAGGTAATAGGGACGAAATGTTAGATAGGAAATGGAAAAAACCAGCATATCATTGGAAGGAATTCCCGTCAGTGATTGCAGGTAAAGACATTTTAGCTGGAGGAACCTGGTTGGGTATAAATAAAACAGGCATGGTAGCAACGGTATTAAATAGGAGTAACAGCTTAGGTCCTTCAAATAATAAAATCTCTAGAGGCGTACTTCCACTTTTAATACTCAAGCATAAAGATATAAAATCAGCAAAAAGTGAATTAAAAAGCTTAAAATTAGAAAACTGGAAGTCTTTTAACCTTTTTTTTGGAAATTCTAAAAGTGCGTACTGGGCAAAACATAATAATAATACAAATAGTATTCAAATAAAAAAAATACCTCCTGGAAAACATATATTAGATAGCCATGATTTAGATTCTTTCAAATCTCCTAGAATAAAATTAAATTTTAAAAATTTTTTGAATGCTAAAGATCCTGATCCTGAAAATAGTGATTGGCATTCTTGGAAAAAAATTCTTTCTAGCAAAAAACATTATAAAAATAACCCCTTGTCTGCAATAAATATATCTAAAACAAAAGACCAGAATTATGGCACTAGTAGCAGTTCTATTATTGCCGTGCGTTCTAGTAATACTCAAAATAAAATAAAAAATAATTTATTTTTATTCAATTCCGGCACACCGGAAAAAAATAATTTTAGTTTTATAGACACTTGAATGATGACAATTGATAATATTTCTATTAAATATGCTATTATATAATCTTATTTCTAGGTAAATATGTCACAAACTAAAAGAAAAAAAATTTATGAAGGTAAAGCAAAAATTCTTTATTCAGGTCCTAAACCTAATACTGTAATTCAGTATTATAAAGATGATGCTACTGCATTTAATAATAAAAAGAAAAGCACCATCAATGGTAAAGGTGCAGTAAACAATAGAATTTCCTCTTTTTTGATGGAGAAAATTACAAACTTAGGTATTCCAACCCATTTCATAAAAAGATTGAATATGAGAGAACAGCTCGTTCATTCCGTGGAAATTATTCCCATAGAAGTAGTTGTAAGAAATATTGCTGCAGGATCGTTATGTAAAAGATTAAACTTAACTGAAGGGGAAGTTTTACCAAAAAGTTTAGTAGAATATTATTATAAATCTGATGAATTGGGAGATCCTTTAATAGGAGAAGATCACATTATAACTTTTGGATGGGCTACAAATCAAGAGCTAGAAGATATTTATAGCACATCCTTGAGAATTAATGATTTTTTATCTGGATTATTTTCTAGTATTGGAATTAAACTAGTTGATTTTAAATTAGAATATGGAAGATTACTTGCTCTAGAAGATACAACAATGGTTTTAGCAGACGAATTAAGTCCCGATAACTTCAGGCTATGGGATAATATTACCAACAAGAAGCTTGATAAGGATAGATTTAGATTAGACTTAGGTAATACTATAGACGCATATCGAGAAGTTGCTGAAAGATTAGGTATATTAGATCAGTAAATTATTAGGAAAAAATATGAAAGTAGAAATTCATACTACTCTTAAAATTGGAGTTTTAGATCCTCAAGGCAAAGCAATCGAATCTGCTTTATCTAATTTAGGTTTTTCCGGCATAAAAGAAATAAGACAAGGCAAGCTTTTTAAAGTAGAAATGAATACAGATAATGCTAAAGAAGCAAAAAGTTTAGCTAAAAAAATGTGCGAGGCTTTATTAGCTAACACTGTAATAGAAGATTATAAAATTAAAGTAATTGAGAACAATTAAAAAGATAAATCTAGATGAATATTTCAATTATTGTTTTTCCAGGTTCTAATTGTGATAGAGATATTGCCACAGCTATCAATAAGTGTCTTAAAATTAGTCCTCAAATGCTTTGGCATAAAGAAACTGAAATAAAAAAAACAGATCTAATTATTTTACCTGGCGGTTTTTCTCACGGAGATTATTTAAGATCAGGGTCTATAGCTTCCAGAGCACCTATAATGAATGATGTATTAAAAAAGGCAAAAAATGGTACTCCAATATTAGGTATATGTAACGGTTTCCAAATATTAACTGAATGTAATTTACTACCCGGAGCCTTGATGCCGAATAGCTCAATGAAATTTATCTGTAAATATGTAGATCTAGTTAGTTCAACTAAAAATTATTGGGTGCCTAAGAATGAAATTAATAAGATTATTTCGTATCCTATAGCTCATCAAGATGGAAATTATTTTGCTTCTTCCGAAATTATCCAAGTTTTAGAAAATGAAAATAGAATAATTTTTAAATATTGCTCTAATAAAGGAAAAATTGATAAAGAAAACAATCCAAACGGCTCTATAAACAATATTGCAGGTATTACTGATAAGACTGGTCGAATATTTGGAATGATGCCACATCCTGAAAGAGCTATATCAAAAAGTTTGGGTGGCTCGAATGGAATATCTTTTTTTAAAAATTTAATAGAGTGGTTAGGTTAATAATTTATGACAAATGTATCTCAGGCTAAAGAATTGGGCTTATCAAATGAAGAGTTTGATAAGATTATTAACCATCTTGGAAGAAAACCTAATATAACAGAGTTAGGTATTTTCTCCGCAATGTGGAGTGAACATTGCTCATATAAATCATCTAGAAAATGGCTGAAAAAATTTCCCACTTCAGCTCCTTGGGTAATACAATGACCTGGTGAAAATGCTGGAGTTATAGATATTGGAAATGACAAAGCAATAGTTTTCAAAATGGAAAGTCATAATCACCCTTCATTTATAGAACCATATCAGGGAGCTGCTACAGGCGTTGGTGGTATTATGAGGGACATATTTACTATGGGAGCCAGACCAATAGCAAATCTTAATTGTCTAAGATTTGGGAATCCTAAGCACAAAAAAACTAAGCATCTTTTGTCCGGGGTTGTTTCTGGAATTGGAGGATATGGAAATAGCATGGGTGTTCCTACAATTGGAGGAGAATGTACATTTCATAGTGGATATAATGAGAATATTCTTGTTAATGCTATGACTGTCGGTTTAGTTGATAAAAATAAAATATTTTATGCAAAAGCTGGAAAACCAGGAAGACCAGTCGTATATGTTGGAGCCAAAACTGGAAGAGATGGGATTCATGGAGCTTCTATGGCATCTGCCTCATTCGATAAAGATTCAGAAAGCAAAAGACCAACGGTACAAGTAGGAGATCCATTTACTGAGAAACTTCTTTTAGAAGCTTGTTTAGAACTTATGACCACTAAAAGCATTATAGGAATTCAAGACATGGGGGCAGCAGGTTTAACTTCTTCATCTGTTGAAATGGCAGCAAAAGATGGAAATGGAATTTATCTTGATCTCAGTAAAGTTCCTGTTAGAGAAATAAATATGAGCCCATTTGAAATAATGCTTTCAGAGAGCCAGGAGAGAATGTTAATGGTAATTCATCCAGGCTCTGAAAATAAAGCGGAAAAAATTTTTAAAAAGTGGGAGTTAGATTTTAAAATTATAGGTGAGGTAACTAATTCAAAAAAACTAATTTTAGAATATAACAGTGAAATAGTAGCAGATATTCCTATTGACCCACTTGCGAATGGCTTGATATATGATAGACCCTTCAAGAAAACCGCTAAACCCTTAATACAAAGATCTGTAATAGTGACAAATAATTGGAAAGATTCACTTTGTAAAATGCTTAAAAGTCCTGACCTTTGCAGTAAAAAATGGATATGGGAACAATATGACCATATGGTTATGGGTGATACTATCGGATTTCCTGGATCAGAAGCTGGCGTAGTAAGAATTCATAATTCTAATAAAGCACTTGCTATCACCACTGACTGTAATCCACGATATTGCAAAAATAATTCTAAATTGGGAGGCATGCAAGCAGTAGCTGAGTCTTATAGAAATCTTTGCTCAGTAGGTTCTAAACCTCTGGCAGTAACTGATTGTCTAAACTTTGGCAATCCAGAAGACCCAGAGATAATGGGCCAATTCATTGAAGCTATTGAGGGTATTTCACTAGCTTGTAAAAAATTATCTATGCCTGTGGTCGCTGGTAATGTTAGTTTATACAATGAAACAAATGGAGAAAGCATACCACCTACTCCTCAAATAGGAGCAGTTGGAATAATTTACAACTTAAATAAATATGTACCAAATTTTCCCTCATCTACATCTGATCAAGAAATTATTCTAATAGGCACCACTAAAGGACATTTATCTTGCTCTAGCTACAATAATATAGTTTTGAATATCATAGATGGCGCACCCCCTAAAGTAGATCTAAATAAAGAATTAAAATATGGTAATTTTATAAATAAACTCAGCAATAAAAATTTAATAACGAGCTGCAAAGATTTATCAGATGGAGGAATAGCAATAGCTCTGAGCGAGTTATGTTCCTCATCTAACGTAGGATGTACAATTAAATTAGAAAATGAAAAAACTATACCATGGTTGTTTGGAGAGGATCAGGCAAGATATATAGTTACATGCAATAGTGAAAAAACTAATATAATTTTGAAAACAGCAAAAAAATTAAATCTAGAAGCTAAAGAAATTGGGGAACTAAACGGTAAGTTTATACAGATTATAGAAAAATCAGGAAAATCAGAAAAAATATCAATTGAAAAAATTCAAAATATAAGAAATAATTGGTTTAAAAATTATTTTAAAGAATAAATAATAAAGGATCTTGTATATGCCTATGTCTGCAAAAGAGATAGAATCATTAATTAAGGAACATTTACCTGATTCAGAAATAATCATACAAGACCTTAGAGGAGATGGTGATCACTATTCTGCGCACATTAAATCAAAACTATTTGATGGAAAAACAAAAATTCAACAACATCAAATGGTTTATAAAGCTTTGAGAGGCAAGATGGGTGATGAATTACACGCACTTGCAATTAAAACCTCAATTAGTTAAATTATAGTAAGGAGAAAATTATGCCAGCGATTGACGAAAACATAAAAAATAGAATTCAAACAGAAATTGATACAAATAATGTTGTGTTATTCATGAAAGGAACGCCAGTATTTCCACAATGTGGCTTTTCTTCTATGGTTTCGCAAGTACTTAATCATATGAATGTTGAATTTAAAGGTATTGATGTTTTATCAGAATCTTCACTCAGAGACGGCGTAAAAGCTTTCAGCGAATGGCCAACTATACCTCAACTATATGTGAAAGGTGAATTTGTAGGCGGATGTGACATTGTAAAGGAAATGTATGAGAGTGGAGAACTTAAAGATTTATTTGAAAAAAAAAATATAAATAATTCTTAAAACATTTACCTAGAATAAAATTCCACAACTAAATTTGGCTCCATTTCAACCGGATAAGGAATATCTTCTAAAATAGGAACCCTATTAAGACTTCCTTCCATACTTTTTGAATCCGACTGAATATATTCAGGAATATCCCTATATTGACCCTGAATTGACTCAATTACAAGAGGATGAGTCTGAGAGGATTTCTTAATGGCAATTTTATCTCCTACAGAACAAAGATAAGATCTTATAGTAACTTTTTTATCGTTTACAGTTATATGTCCATGATTAATTAATTGCCTTGCCGAAAATATAGTAGGAGCAAAATTTAATCTATATACTATTGCATCAAGTCTTCTTTCAAGAAGTCCTACCAACTTTTCTCCAGTATCTCCCTTTATCCTAACAGCGCTTTTGTAATACCCTCTAAATTGTCTTTCAGACATATTCCCATAATATCCTTTAAGCTTTTGTTTAGCTTGTAACTGGACACCAAAATCTGACAATTTTCCTTTTCTCTGTCCGTGTTCTCCAGGAGCATATTCTCTTTTATTGAAAGGGCTTTTAGGCCTTCCCCATAAATTACATCCTAATCTACGATCAATTTTATAATGAGGTTCTTTTCTTTTGCTCATATAGTTTAATAATCCTTTATAAAATAAACTAAAAATGCATTGCGAAACTATACATCTGAAAAAATTACTGTCAAGATAATGATCAATAATAATTCAATTTTTTATTAGACTTGAGACAATTCCATGTAAGGTTTTTAATTCCTGGTACGATAAATTATTTCTGGTAAAAATAGATTCTATATTATCTATCATATTTTTTTTCTTTTCTTTAGGTTCAAAAAAGTTTTTTTCGTTTAGCAAATTTATTAATCTAGAAGTAAAAAAGTTTAATTCTTTTTTTTTAGCAATTTCTTGTAATTTTGAATATTCTAAAAAATTTTTTATACCTATTTTCTGTATACTATATTCATATGCTACTATTAAAACAGACATTGCTAAATTAATAGAACTAAATTCTGAATTTGATTTTATATTTATTATTTTATCGGCTTTTACTAATTGATTATTTTTTAAACCTGATTGTTCGCCCCCAAATAAAACTCCACATAATTTTTTTTTTTCACCAAAGTTATAAATCTGTTTTCCAGCTACGATAGGGGAAACTGAAGTTTTATTTATATCCCTTTTTCTTGCAGTAGTTGCAAATAAATAAGTTACATCATCTATAGCTTGTTCTAAATCATCGTGCACAGTAACATGAAAATTTTTTGATTCTAATGCACCTGCAGATGTTGAAATTGCTTTTTCGTTGGGCCAACTTTCTTGTGGATTTACCAACCTTAATTTAGTTATACCAAAATTAAACATAGCACGGGCTGAGAATCCAATATTTTCTGGTAATTGTGGTTCTACTAAAATAATTACTGGTGACACCAGTTTTTTAATTGACATAAATAACTCTTCTAATAATTTTTTTTATTCTTCATAATATGCATTTGTTACTGGATACCTTCTCTCTTTTCCAAATGATCTTCCAGTTAATTTTACTCCCGGTGGTGACTGTCTGCGTTTATATTCAGATAAAAGAACTAGCTTGTATATTTTTTTTACTAGCTCTTTCTCAAAACCAATTTCTACTATTTCAGAAATAGATTTTTCTTCCTCAATAAGCTCTTTGAGAATCTGATCTAAAATATCATAAGGAGGCAAACTATCTTCATCTTTTTGATCTGGACTCAATTCTGCGGAAGGAGGTTTTTTAATACTATTTTCAGGTATTGCCTTCCCTTTAGGTCCTTTAAAATTAGATTGATAATTTTTATTTCTCCATTCAGCCAAAGAATATACATCCGTCTTATAGGCATCTTTAAGTACATTAAACCCGCCATTCATATCTCCATATATGGTTGTATAACCAACACTTATCTCGCTTTTATTACCTGTTGATAGCAACATTTCACCAAACTTATTAGAAATAGCCATAAGAATAACTCCTCTTATTCTAGATTGTATATTTTCCTCTGTAGAATCTTTTTTTGTAGATCTACTAAAAAGTTTATTAAGTTCTATTTCATAATTATTTACTAAACGTGAAATAGGAATAGTTTCCAAATTAATATTTAAAAGTTCTGCTGTTTGTTTAGCATCAATTAAAGAGCCTTCAGAAGATATAATCGAAGGCATCCTTATTCCTCTAACATTATTTTTACCCAGAGCATCTACTGCTATCGCGGCACTTAAAGCTGAATCTATTCCTCCTGATAAACCTAGAACTATCCCATTAAAGTTATTCTTATTTATATATTCTGATAAACCCATAACCATGGCTTGATATTTAGCTTCTATTCCATAGGAAATTTTATTTAGTTTGTTTGTACTAATATTTTGAACCCCATTATCTTCAAACTGAACATTATTAATGGTTATATCTTCTTTCCAAGAAGGGCTTTGACTAGAAAGTTTGCAATTTGAGTCAAGAAAAAAAGAAGCACCATCAAATACTACCTCATCTTGACCACCTACTTGATTTACGTAAAGTAAAGGCAAAGCTGTTTCTGTAACCCTAGCTATAGCTACGGATAACCTTTCATCTTCCTTTTGTTGGTCAAACGGAGAACCATTTATAACTATTAATAATTGTGCTCCAGACTCTAATAAACTTTCCGACACATCCGAATGCCACATATCTTCACATATCATTAATCCTATTCTCAAACCTCTTATAGAAATAGGCCCCGACATGTTTCCTCTATTAAAGACTCGTTCTTCATCAAAAACTCCATAGTTTGGTAAATGAAATTTATCTATAATATAACTATTACCTTTTTCTATTAATACAGCAGAATTATATATCCTTCCCTTTTCTTCCCTTGGAAATCCAACAATAATTGCTGGTCCTTCAGAATTACTATTATCTACTAATCTTTGTAAAATTTTTTTATTAGACTTGATAAATTCTGGTCTTAATACTAAATCTTCAGGAGGATATCCACTTATGCAAAGTTCTGAAAAGACACATAAATCAACTCCTTTTGACTGACAATAACTTCTTGAGTCTATAATTGTTCTATAATTTTTTTCTAAATCTCCTACAGTAAAATTCTTTTGACATATAGCTATTTTTACTTTTTCCATTAAAAACCTCTGAATTAACTAAATTATTTATTGGGCAATAAAAACTCTCTACCTACTTTGACTCTATTAACATTTCCATAAGATATAATGTCCGCAGTTGCATAAGTTTCTGACCATTTTTCAGGCATAAAAGACCCAGTGCCAACTACATCTATAGGAGCATGAATACTAGACATTAACTTACATTTTTCAGGACCAAAACCACTTGATGCTATTATTTTTACTTTTTTCCAGCCATTTTTATTTAAAGCCATTCTTAGATGCCATAAAGCCGCTGCACTTACGCCCGCACCTACTAGCCATTTCAATTCTTCTTCTGTCCTGAAAGTTCTAGTAGCTTCCGGAACATTTTGGTCCAATAATTCATAAGATTTTGAAGTATCCAAACCTTCAACAAATCTACCACCGTGAGTATCTATTCTTAAGGAAAGCTTACCACTATTTGCCATTTTGGACATATATTCACATACTTCTAAAGCATCAGTAATCTCTTTTCCAAAATAGTCTATAAGTACAGTCAGAGGCTTTTGTGGAAAAATTTTACAAAATAATTTTGCTGCCGCTAAAGTTGATCCTGCATAACCAACTAAAGCATGTGGCATTGTTCCCATACCCTTATTATTACCAAAAAAGTGTGCTGTAGCATCATTTGCAGTACCAATAAATCCAACAGCATTTAATTCTTTTTGCGCTTTTTTTGAACCTACTGAAGCTCCATAAGCCATTAAATCTTGCATTTCCGAACCAGCGCAATGTCTAGCGTCCATAGCAATAAATTTTACTTCAGGTAAATCACTACACATACCAAATGCATTATAAGCTGCTACTCCAGGAGCTCCAATTTTTTGCAAAAATATAGTTTCAAAATCTGCTATTACTCCTAAATTTGCTGTGATGTACATTAAAGGCTCACCCGCTCCTACCCATGCACCCTCATCAAATAATTCTTTAATTTTAAGATTTTGACCTCTTGATTTAATTACTTCTTTTAACCATTCGATAGCAAGTTTCGGGCAGTATATGACTGGTCTTCTCATAAAAACTGCATAAGTAACCTCTATATCTCCATTTTTGCTTACAATTTCTCTAGTAAGCTTAAAATAATGATCTGTTCTTGAACTAATATCTTTTTCATAATCTTTCAAAATTTTATTCCTATATTCTTTACATATATTTCTTAATATATACTTTTTTTAATATTATTAACAACAATCTGATCATATACTTTTGCAAGTTTTAATTTTGGTAATAATTCATAAAATTATAAAATATTATGAATAAATAAAAGAAATGAAGAATATATTTAGAATTTTATTATTTATCGACCTCTATTTTTAGTTAACTCTTCTGATAAAATAAAAGCTAACTCTAAGCCTTGGCTGGCGTTTAGTCTGGGATCACAATGGGTATGATAACGGTCTGCAAGATTTTGTTCAGTTATTTCTTGCGATCCACCAACACACTCTGTGACATTTTGACCTGTCATTTCAAGGTGTATTCCCCCAGGGTACGTTCCTTCAGATCGGTGAATAGAGAAAAAATTCTCTACTTCTTTCATAATATTATCAAATGATCTTGTTTTATAGCCTGTAGAAGATTTAAAAGTATTTCCGTGCATAGGGTCACAGGACCAAATCACATTAAATCCTTCTTTTTTTACAGATCTTAAAAGTTCTGGCAGTACTTCAGAAATTTTATTTTCTCCCATACGAGAAATTAGAGTAAGTTTTCCAGGTTCATTTTCGGGATTAAGCAAATTAATTAAAACATTCAAATTTTCTACATTCATATGAGGTCCAATTTTAACTCCTATAGGATTTCCTATTCCTCTCATGAATTCAACATGTGCTTCATCAATAGATCTAGTTCTTTCACCTATCCAAAGCATATGAGCTGAACAATCATAATATTTTCCAGAAATGCTATCTACTCTAGTTAAACCTTCTTCATATCCAAGTAATAGAGCTTCATGAGAAGTAAAAAACTCGACAGATGACACAGCAGAAGAATTATTTTTATTTATTCCACATGCATCCATAAAGTTTAAACATTCTCCGATTTGATTAGCAATCTTATTGTATCTATTATCTTGCTTATTGCCTCTAAGAAATTCAAGATTCCATCGATGAACTTCATTTAAATCCGCATAACCTCCAGTAGCAAATGCTCTAAGCAAATTTAAAGCCGAAGCTGCTTGGCTATATGCCTTTAACATACGATCGGGATCAGGAGTCCTACTTTTACTGTCAAAAGCTATATCATTTATAATATCTCCCAGATAAGAAGGCAGGGTTAATCCATCCCTCTCTTCTGTTTGCTGAGACCTCGGTTTTGCGAATTGACCTGCTAATCTTCCTACTTTAACGATAGGCAAGGATGCACCATAAGTTAGCACCACAGCCATCTGAAGAATAACCCTAAATGTATCTCTAATATTGTCAGCACTAAATTCTGAAAAAGATTCTGCACAATCACCTGCCTGTAATAAAAATGCTTCTCCCTCACAAACTTTTGCAAGTCTTTCTTTTAAATTTCTTGCTTCTCCTGCAAAAACCAAAGGTGGCAAAGAATTAAGTTTTTGTTCTACCTTTTTTAAGTGATCATCATTACCATATTTAGGTTGATGTTTAATTGGCAAAGATCGCCAAGAATCTAATGACCAAGTATTTTTCATACTTTAGGCTTCCTTTATATTTTTAAAACAGTTTTTTAATTTAAATTTGTTATATCCTTACTCCTTGTTAAAGATATTGCCAAGTTTAAATTATTAAAAAATAAATTATTTCATAGTTACTATTTCTTCTGCAGCAGTAGGATGTATACCCACAGTAGAATCAAAATCCCTTTTTTTAGCACCCGCATTTATTGCTACAGCTGCTAATTGAACTATTTCTGGCATATCATCTCCAATCGCATGAATACCAATTACTTTATCATTTTGTTTGGCAACAATCATCTTCATCATTATCTTAGTGCTTCCACCAGACATAGTTTGTTTCATAGGCTTAAAAATAGTTTTATAAATATTTATGCCTCCTTTATTTTTGTATTTTTTTAAAGCCTCTTCTTCTGTTAATCCTACCACCCCTATTGCTGGCTGAGAAAAAACTGCGGAAGGCACATTTTTCATGACATGAAAATCTTTTTTTTCTCCAAAAAATCTATCCGAAAATCTCTGTCCTTCTAAAATAGCAACAGGAGTCAAATTAATTTGATCAGTTACGTCTCCTAATGCAAAAATATTTTTTATATTAGTAGCATTATATTTATCAACTATGATCTCACCTTTAGATCCCAATTGCACCCCTAAAGATTCTAATCCCATTTCACAGGTGTTAGGTATTCTTCCTGTGGCACAAAGAACTTGATCTACTGATAATTTAGATGCTTGATCTAATTCTACAGTAATTAAGTCCTTGTTTTTATTTAAAGAAATAATATTTTTATTTTTTAAAATATTTATATTTTTATTTTTTAATTCTAATGTGATTCTATCCCTGACATCTTCATCAAATCCTCTTAATATTTTCTCACCTCTATATACTATAGTCACCTTTGATCCTAAATTTGAAAAAATACATGCAAATTCCAAAGCAATATAACCTCCACCATATATTACTATTTTTGAAGGCAAGTTTTTTAAGTCTAAAGCATCATCTGAGGTAATAAAAAGATCTTTACCTTTTATATTGGGTATGAAAGGTTTGCCTCCTACTGAAATTAATATTTTCTTAGCTTGAAATGTTTTTTTGTTAACGGCTATTTTATTTCTATCCAATAACTTTGCAAAACCATATATAATCTCTACTCCTGATGACTCTAAAAGGTTTAAATAGACTTTATTTAATCTATCTAGCTCCAAATTTTTGGATTTAATTAATTTACCCCAGTCATGATTAAAAGAATGAAAAGACCAGCCAAAGCCCTCTGCGTCTTTTATTTCTTGAGCAACGTGAGAACCATAAACTAATAATTTTTTGGGAACACAACCTCTTAATACGCAAGTGCCTCCTACTTTTACACTTTCAATAATTGCAACTTTAGCTCCATGATTAGCTGCAATTCTGGCAGCTCTAACTCCACCTGAACCAGCTCCTATTACTATTAAGTCATATTTTATCTTTTCATTAATTTGAGTAATCATTTTATTTCCTATATATTCTATATAATTTAAACAATAATAGTTAACAGTTTTACAAAGCACTTAAGGATAATCAATATGAGAATAACAATTTTCATATTAATTTTGTTATTTTCTTTTTCATCTAAATCTCAATTTTTAGAAAAATGCAAAAATTCTTTCAATTCTTATTCTATGGATATCTGTCTCAAAAACCTTAAGTATAAAATGAAAAATTATAAATTAAATTTACCAATTTTAGATATAAATGGAAAACCTTATAATAATAAAGACATATTTGTGAAAATTTGCAAAAAATACTATTCAGAAATTATACATACAGACGAAATCGGTTCTATTAGAATATATTTAACTGAAAAAATGATAAGTGAATGTCCATCAATAGTTTCAATAAATATAAAAACAGAATTTGGAATTTGTTCTTTAGGTAAGCCTGCAAAAGCTAATTGGAATTCATTAAAAATTCAAAATAGACTTTATCTTGAATGCTCAGAATAATATTTTTCTAAATTTTTTTTTAATAAAACAGATAAACTATTAATTCTATACTTTTTAAATATTAATTTTCTACCTTCTTCCCCAATTTTATTTCTTAATAAACTATTACCAATTAATTTGATAATGACTTGAGACATAAATGCCGAGTTTCTTATAGGTATTATAAAGCCATTCTTTTCAGAAACTATAATATCTCTGGGACCATCACAATCTGTTGAAATAACAGGAATGGCCATAGCCATTGCTTCAATAATAGTAAGGCCAAAAGGTTCAAAAAGAGAAGGCTGACAAAATATATCTATTTTTTTAAAAAATTCATTTTTATTTGTTATCCATCCTGTAAATTCTAATTCAGGTAAGCCTGTAGCTAGATCTTTTAATTGATTCAATAAAACTCCATCTCCTGCAATAACTGCTCTAAATGAATACCCCTTTTCTTTCATGATTGTTAGAGCTTTTATAAAGTCTTCAAATCCTTTTTTCTCTACCATACGACCCAAAGCACCAATTACTATCTCCTTAGATGATTGTTTTTTAATAGCTTCTTCAGGAAACTCTAACAAGGCATTTGGGCAATAAATGCACTTACTCTCATCTATACCAAAATCAATTAATTCATTAGTAATTTTTTTATTAACAGAAAAAATTAGATCCGCTTCTTTATAAAATATTTTTTGAGAAGTTTTTCCAGTATGATTAACAGCAAATATAGGCTTATTAGTATATGATTTAACAAATTTTATTAGCCTAGCATTATGAACAAAACATCCATCTACATCTGCAAAAATATTTTTAAACAATCTAGTATTAATAATTTTGGATAAATAAAAGATAAATTTAGAGAAAGTGATAATTGCTAACAAATCGTCATCTATTCCTAATTTTTTAATAAAGATATTTAATTCTTTAGGAATATTAGACTGTTCTGGGATTAAAATAGTTATTCTATTATTGTCATTCATTAAAGCAATTACATGTGCTTTGAGCATGGAAGAAATACCACCGGGCTTGCTATCAGAAGAAAATATTAAATAATGCTTTCCTTTCATCAAAAAAGTTTTACTAACTATCGATACCGGCAATTAGCATATATTTAGTTTCTAAATATTCATCTATGCCCTCAGAGGCTCCTTCTCGTCCTATACCAGATTCCTTAATACCTCCAAAAGGAGCTACTTCATTTGATAAAATTCCTGCATTTATTGCAACCATACCAAATTCTAGTTCCTCTGCAACACGCCATATTTTCCCTATATCCCTACTGTAAAAATATCCAGCTAGACCATAATTAGTATCATTAGCCATCTTAATTACTTCTTCTTCATTTGAAAATTTTATTAAAGGAGCTACTGGACCAAATGTTTCTTCATTAAATATTCTCATTTTTGAAGTTACATTCGTCATTACAGTGGGTTGAAAGAATTGTTTACCCGCATTATGAACAGATCCACCTGTAATAACATTTGCACCCTTGTCTATAGCGTCTGTTATATGGGTTTGAACCTTTTCCATAGCAGCCATGGTAATTAATGGTCCCATCTGAGAACCATCTTCTCTTCCATCTGCTACCTTTAATGCTGCAGAACATTCTGCAAATTTTGTTGCAAACTCATCATATATCTTTTCTTGGACAAATATTCTATTTGCTGAAACACAAACTTGTCCACTATTACGATACTTGTTTGCCATAGCTCCCTCTACTGCTTCATCTAAATCTGCATCTTCAAATACGATGAAAGGAGCATTTCCTCCAAGTTCCATTGAAACTTTCTTAACAGTAGATGCTGCTTTAGCCGTTAAAACTTTTCCAACAGCTGTAGAACCTGTAAATGATAATTTCCTAACTTTGCTATTTGAACAGATCTCATCTCCAACTTCTTGTACATTCTCTTCAGAAACAGAAACAATATTTATTACTCCTTTAGGAACTCCAGCACGATCAGCTAGTTCAGCTAGTGCTGTCGCAGAAAATGGAGTAGATCCAGCAGGTTTAATTACCACAGTACATCCTGCAGCTAGTGCAGGAGCTACTTTTCTTGTAATCATTGCTGCAGGAAAATTCCAAGGAGTAATAATAGCACAAACACCTATAGGTTGTTTTATGGTTAGTATTTTTCTTCCAGGCATAGTTTCTGGAATAGTTTTTCCGTAAGTTCTTTTTGCTTCTTCTGCAAACCAATCAACAAACCAAGATGCATAAACTATTTCTCCTCTAGAGTCCGGAATTGGTTTACCATTTTCTAAAGTCATTATCATAGCTAAATCATCTATGTTTTCTAAAATTAAATCATGCCAACGTCTTATAATTATTGATCTTTCTTTTCCTGTAAGAGATTTCCATGCAGGCCATGCATTATTAGCTGCTTCTATAGCTTTAATGGTTTCATTTTTACCTACATTAGGCATTGTTCCTACTACACTAGAATTAGAAGGATTTATAACTTCAAATTTATCTCCATTATCAGCTTCTTCCCATTTGCCTCCGATAAAACATTTCTGTTTAAATAAAGCTTTGTCTTTTAATTGTAATGATAAGTCTCCTACATCTATGTCCATGCTATTTTCTCCCTATGAAAACTATATACTAAAGAATATTATTATATTTTAATATATATTTGTAAAATACATTTAATGTATATTTTTAAACTGATTTAAAATAATTCTTGAATTTTTAGTTAACCATTTTCTTTGAAAATCAAAATCAGACATATACAATTCAACATGTTTCCAAAATTTAATTGAGTGATTAGAATGATTCAAATGAGACAATTCATGTACAACCAAATATTCTAAAACTTTTTTAGGTGCTAATATTATTCTCCAATCAAATGTTAAATTTTTTGACTTACTACAACTTCCCCATTTAGATTTATATTGTGAAATCTTAATCTTATTTACTGAAACTCCCATTAGCTCTTTGTAGTAAAGTACTGTTTTATTTATATTAATTGAAGCCTCTTTAAAATACCAATTTATAATTTGATTGCGTAATTTGTTTTTATCCTGATAGGATTCTTTAGTGTGAACATTTAAAATATTTTGTGAAATAAAAATTTTATTTTGAAAAGATTCTTTAACTTTTAGTTTATTTTTTTTTCCTTCAAATAAAAAAATGTCTCCATTTTTATAATTTATTGAATGCTTATCTGTAAAAACTTTTTCTTCAATTATTTTTTTATTAATCCATTTAATTCTTAAATTAACTATTTTTTCTATTTCTTTATATGAAACATAATTTGGAGCACGGACGTACAAAATTCCTTCCATAAGCCTCAACGAAATAGTCTTCCTTTTATAAGAATTTGAAACAATTATTTGAAAAGGAAAATTCATTTTTTTATACTATTTAATATCTTTACTGAATTCTATAGCCCAATCCATTAAAACTGCTTCTATAGAATCAAATAACTTATCAAGCTCATAATTTTTGATAGTAAAGCAGGGCATTAGGTACACAACGTCAGAAAAAGGTCTAATCCATACACCCTTTTCTAAAAATTTATTCCTAAGCCAATTAACATTCGAAATTTTTTGTAGTTGAATAACACCTACAGCACCTTTAACACGAACATCTATTACACCGGGAAAATTAGCAAAAATTTTTATTCTTTCTAAAAAAGTTTTTTCTATTTTTAATACCTGCTCTAAACGTGGCTCTTTCTGAAAAATTTTTATAGATGCATTGGCAGCCGCACAAGCAAGAGGGTTTCCCATGTACGTAGGCCCATGCATTAAGGATTTATTGAATTCTTCACCCAAAAAAGCATTATATACCTTTGAAGAAGCTGCTACTGCCGCCAATGATATCACACCTCCAGTTATTGCCTTTCCCAAACAAATAATATCAGAGGTTATATTTACCTTTTCATAAGCAAACATAGTTCCTGTTCTACCAAATCCAGTAGCAATTTCATCTAGTATTAATAAGATATTATATTTTTTTGCTATTTTGGAAATAAATCTAACCACTGATTCTGAATGCATATTCATACCCCCAGCACATTGAACTAGAGGTTCAAGAATAATAGCTGCAATTTTTGATTTATTGTTAACTATATTTTTTTCAAATTGTTTTTTAAGTAAATTACTCGAAGGCAAGTCCACAACAAATTGACTACTTAAACAACCTTTAAATAATGCATGCATTCCATCATCAGGATCACATACAGACATGGCTCCAAGTGTATCTCCATGGTAAGAATTTTTAAAGCTAATAAATTTATTTTTTCCCTTTTTACCTAAATTGATCCAGTATTGAATCGCCATTTTCATACTTAATTCTACTGCCACTGATCCTGAGTCAACATAAAAAATGTGCCTATAATTATTATCTAGGATGCTTAGTAAATTATCTGTTAGTTCTTCAGCAGGTTTATGAGAAAAACCACCAAACATTATGTGTGGCATTTTATTAGCTTGATCTATTATAGATTTTATAATTTTTTTATTATTATATCCATGACAGGCAGTCCACCAAGAAGCAATACCATCAATCAATACTTTCTTATTATTTAAAAAGATTTTAGATCCTGATGTTTTTACTGCATTAGGAATATACTGGAGATTTTGCATTTGAGCATAAGGAAGCCAAATATTTGGATGCGGTTTGGTCAAAGATTTTTAATCTCTGGTTTTTTTTCAGCTATCAAGCCTAATTGCTCAAACATTTGATTATCCTTATCATCTCCAGGATTATCCGCAGTCAAAAGAACATCTCCCATAAAAATAGAACTTGCACCAGCTAAATAACACAGAGTTTGTGTTGAAATAGACATACTTGCCCTTCCAGCAGATAATCTAACAGTAGATTCAGGCATCATAATCTTTGCAGCTGCAACTGTTCTAACAAGTTCAATAGGGTCTAAATCTGGAACTTTTTCTAAAGGAGTTCCAGGAATTTTAATTAAAAGATTTATTGGAACACTCTCTGGGTGTTCATCCATATTAGCAAGAGTTCTAAGCATCTCTACTCTATCAGCCCTACTCTCTCCCATACCTACTATTCCCCCACAGCAAACTTTTATACCTGATTTTCTTACTTTTTCCAAAGTATCAAGTCTATCTTCAAACTCTCTGGTTGAAATAATTGATTTATAGTATTCCTCTGAAGTATCTATATTGTGATTATAATAATCAAGTCCTACTTCAGCTAACTTCTCTGCCTGCCCATCTTGTAGCAATCCTAAAGTGACACAACTTTCCATTCCTAGGGATTTTACTTCAGTGATCATTTCGCATACTTTATTTAGATTGTCATTATTAGGCCCCCTCCAGGCTGCTCCCATACAAAATCTAGTTGCTCCCTCTTTATGTGCTTTTTTGGCGGCTTCTTTTACTTCTTCAATTGAAATTAGAGGCTCTTTTTTAAGATTTACATTGTAGTGGGCACTCTGAGGGCAATAAGCACAGTCTTCGGGACATGATCCTGTCTTAATACTAAGTAATTTACTCATTTGTATCTCATTTTTATTAAAGTACATCCTATGAAGGGTTTGGGCTTCGTGAAGCAATTCTAGTATAGGTCTACTAATAAGAGATACAGATTCTTCTATGTCCCAATCATGTCTTATAGTATTATCAATGTCATTAATTTTATTATTCATGATTGCATAATAATAATTGATAATGAATGAGCAAGAAGAAATTTAATGAAAAGTAACATTAACCTTCATTTTAATAATGAAATTAGAAAGATAAGAGAAAATTCACAACTGCGTAATATGGCCGAAAGCCACAGATTAGCAGGTTCTAAGATTTATAGAAATGGAAAAGAACTAACTTCTTTTAGTTGTAATGACTACCTAGGGTTATCTCATAATAAAAAAATAATTTCTGCCAGCATAAAGGCTATAAAGAAATATGGTGTCGGTGCTGGTGCTTCCAGGCTAGTATCTGGGAATCACCCCCTATATAGCAAACTTGAAAATTTAATTACCAATTTTAAAAATGGGCAATCAACCTGTGTATTTGGCAGTGGTTTTTTGACTAATGCAGGAGTGATACCGGCAATATCTTCCCAAAATGATTTATTAATTTATGATGAATTAAGTCATGCCTCAACTAACTTGGGTATAAAATTATCTAGAGCAAAGAGCTACAGATATAAACACAATGATATTAATCATCTAGAAAGTATATGTAAAAAATATAGAAATAAATTTAAGACATGCTTTTTACTGACAGAAGGCGTGTTCAGCATGGACGGAGATAGAGCAAACTTGAAAGAAATGTCTTTTATTGCAGAAAAATATGATGCTTCAATAATTTTAGATGATGCGCACGCATTTGGAGTCTTAGGAGAAGGAAAAGGATCTCATTACGATATTAAACCTAAACCCAATATCTTCATTCAGATAGGAACATTATCAAAAGCTGTAGGAAGCTATGGTGGTTTCACAGTTGCCTCTAAAATAGTAAATAAACTTATTTATAACAAAGTTAGGTCCCTCATATATACTACCGGCCTACCACCAGGTTGTATAGCAGCATCAATTGCAGGAATTAATATAATTAAATCTGATAAAAATTTGGTAAAAAAGCCTTTACAAAATGCAAAATATTTTTGCGAGAATGTTGGTTTACCCATTCCTCAGTCTTCTATAGTTACATTAAATCTTGAAACTGAAAAAAGAACAATAAAAGCTTCAAAAATACTTGAAAAAGAAGGTTACTATGTGGGCGCAATTCGACCTCCAACAGTACCTTTAGGTACTTCCAGGCTCAGATTTACATTTTGCGCAAATCATAAAAAAAATGATATAAAAACGTTAAGTCAAATAGTTAGGAAAATTATTAACTAACTCAAGTAAAGTTTGGATATTTTTATGAACGCTTTTTTTGTAACAGGTTCTGGAACAGATGTTGGTAAAACATTTATTATTAGTAAAATTGTAAACAAAGCCTTTAAATTAAATAAAAAAATATCTGTTATCAAACCGATAATTAGTGGATTTAATAAAAAGAAGATTAGTGATACAGATACAGGAATATTGCTTAAAGTTCTTAAAAAGAAATGTACTGATAAAAATATTAAATCTCTCTCTCCTTGGAGGTTTAAATTACCTCTTTCTCCTGATATAGCCGCAAGATTAGAAGATAAAAATATAGTTTTTTCTGACCTCGTTGATTTTTGTAAGAAAAGAATTAAAAAATCTAGCAAGAAAAAAGAAATGCTTTTAATTGAAGGAGTAGGAGGAATAATGGTTCCAATAAATTGTTCAAAAACAATTTTGGATCTTATTAAAATATTAGATATACCAATTATATTTATTACTAAAAATTATCTCGGCAGTCTTAGTCATACATTAACTGCTTTAGAAATAGCAAAAAGAAATAATGTTAATATTAATTCGGTTATAATAAATGATAGTGTTGATAAACCTATAGTTATAGAAGAAGTTAAAACTTCTCTTTCCAATTATATAAAAAACACACCTATTCATTTAGTGGATTTTAGAAAAAGAGCTTTACCTTCACAAATAGATAAAATTATAGAAGGAATGGACTTTAAATGACAAACAAAGATAAAAACAATCTTATAAATAAAAAATATTGCATAGCAGGATTTTATCATTTTTCAGAAATATTAAATCTAGAAGAACTCCAAATAGGCATTAAAGAAATTACTTATAAATTAAGGCTTTTAGGAACAATATTGATTGCTAATGAAGGTATAAATGGGACTATTTCTGGAGACAAAAATAGTATAGATATTTTTTTTAAAAGCCTAACTAAGTTTTATATGTTCAAAAATATAGAAAAAAAAATATCATTTGATGACAAACCTGGTTTTAAAAGAATGAAAGTAAGACTAAAAAAAGAAATAGTAAAAATGGGAAAAACTAATATTAGTCCTAAAGATAAAGTTGGAAAATATGTTAAACCTGAAAATTGGAACGAATTAATTAAAGACCCTAATACTATACTAATTGATGCACGCAACTTTTATGAATCTTCAATTGGCACCTTCAAGGGAGCTATAATCCCTAGAACAAAAAGTTTTTCTGAATTCCCTGAATGGTTTGATGAAAATTTTAATACTATAAAAAATAAAAAGAAAAATATAGTTATGTTTTGCACTGGAGGAATTAGATGCGAAAAAGCAACTTCTTATGCCTTAAGCGAGGGGTACAAAAATGTATTTCATCTAAAAGGGGGAATATTAAATTATCTAAACAATACTGATGAAAAAAATAGTCTATGGAAAGGAGAGTGTTTCGTTTTTGATGATAGAGTTTCCTTAAGACACCAACTTAAATCCGGAAGTTATTCAATGTGCCATGCTTGCAGGATGCCTATTACTAATGAGGATAAAGAATCAAAATTATACATAAAAGGAGTTTCATGTCATAATTGCGCAAATAAAAAGAGTAAAGAAAAAAAAATGAGATACTCCGCACGACAAAAACAGATCGATTTAGCAAAAAAACGAGGTGAAATCCACTTAGGAAAATCGTTCAAATGATTAATAATAAAATACCAATTTTATATTCTTTTAGAAGATGCCCTTACGCTATGAGAACAAGAATTTTTTTATTACTCAGTAATATAAAAGTTGAAATTAGAGAAGTAAAGCTCAGTAGTAAACCCAAAGAAATGATAGATATATCGAAAAAAGGAACGGTTCCAGTTATGCTGCTACCTAACCAAAAAGTGATAGACGAGAGTATTGAAATTATGGATTGGGCCTTAGATTTAAGTGATCCTCTTGATATTAATTATAAAAATAAAATTCATGAAAAAGAAACCAAAGAGGTTTTAAAAATTTTTGAAGGTGAGTTCAAGCATCATCTTGATAGATACAAATATTTCTCACGATATAACAATGAAAATAGACTTAATAACAAGGAAGAACATAGAAATATAGCTTTAGAGAATTTAAAAATTATTGAGAACAAGCTAAATAAAAATTACCCTTGGATATTTGGTAAAAAAATAAGTTACTTAGATATAGCCATCTTGCCTTTTGTAAGACAATACAGAATTGCTGATATTAACTGGTTTGATAATAATATGGATTTAATTAATGTTAGTAAATGGTTACAAGAATTTTTAAAATGGGATGTATTTATAGATTCTATGAAAAAATATAAACTATGGGGTCCAAGTGATTCTCCGACATACTTCGGAAATCAGGTTGAGTAAGCATTCTTCTATAATATTTAGTTCTATATTGGGCAATATTTTTATTTCTGAAAATAACAATAAAATCAATATTGTTACTTTAACAAAACGTAAAATAAAACCTGCAAGATCTTCTAATTTAAATAGAGCAAAAAAAGAAATTTTAGAATATTTATCTTCGCATAGGGAAAAATTTGGTTTTAAGGTATTTCCAGAAGGAACTGTTTTTCAAAAAATTGTATGGAAGAAAATACAAAACATACACTATGGTAATATTTGTACTTACTCTGATATAGCCACCTCAATTAATTCTTCCCCAAGAGCTGTAGGAAGGGCTTGTGCATTTAATAAATGTTTATTTTTAATACCCTGTCACAGAGTGGTCGCGTCAAATGGTGAACTTAGAGGTTTTTCTGCAATAGGTGGCTTGTTAAGCAAAAAAAAATTACTTTTTGTTGAAAAAGTAATCCCTAATACTCGCGGCAAATACAAACCAATAAAAACGAAACTTAGATAAAAAACCCTTTCTCTTCTTTAACAATTCGTATTTTTCAATACCACACTGAGTTTTTATATATTTATCTATAGCCATAATTATTCCTTACCGCACATTCCTATACATTCTATCTTTATACCATTTTTATATATAGATTTATGCATTAATTTTCCAGTCTTAAAAAAAATAAAAAATTCTCCTTCTAATTTTCCAGATTTAAAAAAACCTCTACTTTGTATTTCACCGTTACTATAAAATTCTTGATAAAATCCATCTAGCTCACCATTTTTAAAAAAAGCTTTAGTTTTGATTTGACCATTTTCATAATATTCTTCAAAACCTGATTTTCTGCCTAAATTATAAAATTCTATAGACTTTATGTTTTCTGAACTCCAATACTCTTCTATAGTTCCTGAATAAGGCTTCTCTGAGCTTTTAACATGGTAATGTATGCCATCAATTATAGTAAATATTTTATTTAAATTATCTTCAGAAAAAATTGGTAGGCATATAATTAAAGAAAAAGATGAAATTAAGAATAATTTTATCATCAAAATACTCTCAATATTTGTACTCGAATTCAATTAAGAATTCTAATACAAAGATTAAACATAATAAATATAAATACTCTATTTATTTTTATTTATCATCCATAATTTATAATCTTTTTCATTAATCATATAAGACCAATGAAGAAGTGATTGCTGAATTCTTATACTAAAATTGCTACTTAATTTAATACCAATACCGTAAGAATGAATTTTAGAATATATCGAATTTCTCCATCGCCCTTTAGGCCCACAAAAAGACAACCATCTTTTTATTTGTCTTTCATCATCAAGATGTCTTCTTCCTAAGCAATATTTACAATACCATTCACACCAGCCCCATGGATCATCTGAATGCATCACACCATTTT
>CAZUXH010000008.1:0-27409 GCA_964624655.1 uncultured Rhodospirillaceae bacterium
TTCCTTTGTAGCCAATTAGTTTCGGTACATATTTCTCCTTTTCTAATGGACTGAATAATTTCTATTTTAATACTTTGGGATATTTTTGAATTAGGAAATCCTCTTACTGTACTCAATTCCTTTAGCGAGCCAGGAGATTTAATGGCTAATTTTAACAAATGTTCATCCTTTAAAACCATACTTTTTTGCATATTCATTTTTATAGCTATTTTTTCTCTCATAGCACAAATTTCTCTTAAAATTTTTAAAACTTTGATGTTTTGCTTTTTTGTTTTAATTTTTTTCCATGCTTCATAAGGGTCATTTTCGTACAAATTAGTATTATAGAACTTTTCAACCTCTTCTTTAATCCAAATAAAACGATTTTTTTTATTTATTTGATCATTTAACAATAAATAAATTTTTGATAAATATGTAACGTCTTTTAAGGCATAATTGATCTGTTCTTTTTTTAAAGGTCTAATTGACCAATCACTATATCGTGTGCTTTTATCTATAGTAGTATCTAATAGAATATTTACTAGTTTCTCATAACTAACAGAATCACCAAATCCAGAGGCCATTCCAGCTATTTGAGTATCAAAAATTGGGTAAGGAATTTTTTTAGTTAATTTGTATATTATTTCTAAGTCTTGTCTAGGAGCATGAAATACTTTCAAAATTTCTGGGTTAGAAAAAAGAGAATAAATTGGCGATAAATCTATCCCTTTTTTAAGAGTATCTATAGCCCAACCGTTTCCTTTGCTATCTCCTAATTGTAATAGACATAATTTTGCAAAATAGAATTTTTCTCTGATAAATTCAGTATCAATACATATAAACTTTTCATGAGATAATTGATTGCATAATTTTTTAATTTCTGTTGATTTAGTTATTAGAATCATATTAAGTGGAATACCATTAGAAAAGGATAAGATCAATTATTCTAATTATTTTTACTTTGAATTGCAAAAAATATTGTTTAAAACGTCATAATTATTCTAAGTTGAATAAAATATATTTTTTTTAAAGAAAGAGAGTCTTTAATGCATTTATATCGTTCACATACTTGTGGAGAATTGTCATCTGCTAATATAGATGAAGAAGTTAAACTTTCTGGCTGGGTTGATAGAAAGAGAGATCATGGTGGATTATTATTTATAGACTTAAGAGATCACTATGGAGTTATTCAGTTAGTAGCAGATAGTGATAATAAATATTTTTCAAAATGCGAAGAAGTAAAATTGGAGAGTGTAGTGACCATTGTGGGAAATGTTGTAAAACGTTCCGATGATTTAATAAATGAAAAGCTATCTACAGGAGATATTGAAGTAAGTATTAAAGATTTTATAATTGAGTCAATGTCAGATATTTTGCCTATGCCAGTATCAGGCGAACATGATCTCGGAGAAGAACAAAGATTAAAAAATAGATTTTTAGATCTTAGAAGAGAAAAAATGCAAAAAAATATGATACTTAGATCTGAAATAATCAGTTCAATACGAAAGAGAATGATTGAAAAAGATTTTTATGAGTTTCAAACACCAATATTAACTGCTTCTTCTCCTGAAGGTGCAAGAGATTTCTTAGTACCCTCAAGACTTAATCCCGGTAAATTTTATGCTTTACCGCAGGCTCCTCAACAGTTTAAGCAATTAATAATGTCTTCAGGTTTTGATAAATATTTTCAAATAGCGCCATGTTTTAGGGATGAAGATGCAAGAGCTGATAGAAGTCCAGGTGAGTTTTATCAGCTAGATATGGAAATGTCTTTTGCCACCCAAGAGGATGTATTTAGTGTTATAGAACCTGTACTGTATGGGGTGTTTAAAGAGTTTTCAAATTGGGATGTAACTCCAATTCCTTTTCCAAGAATTTCCTATAAGGAGGCAATATTAAAATATGGTACTGATAAGCCTGATTTAAGAAATCCTCTAGAAATTTGTGATCTTACAGAATCATTTTTGATAAAGGGTGTAACATTCAAGGCTTTTCTAGGACAAATAGAAAAAGGAGCTGTTGTAAGGGCGATTCGAGCTCCCTCTGCATCTACTCAACCTCGTTCTTTTTTTGATAAATTAAATAATTGGGCTCAAGGAGAGGGACAGCCAGGTCTAGGTTATATAATATTTTCTGATAATGAAGCTAAAGGTCCTATAGCTAAATTTTTATCAGCTGAAGCTATAGATAGTATAAAAAAAATATCAGAAGCTAAAGATGGAGATGCTGTTTTTTTTATTTGCAATAATGTTTCAGATGCATCTGCTTTTGCAGGTATCGCTAGAATGCGTATAGCTGAGGAAATGAATATAATAAAACAAAATGTATTTAAATTTTGCTGGACTGTAGATTTTCCTATGTATGAATTAGATAATAAGACTAACTCAATTATATTTAGTCATAATCCTTTTTCTATGCCTCAAGGGGGAATGGAAGCTTTAAAGACGAAAGATCCTCTTGAGGTTTTAGCTTGGCAATACGATATCGTTTGTAATGGGATTGAGTTGTCTTCAGGAGCTATTAGAAATCATAGAACAGATATTATGGAAAAAGCTTTTAGCATAGCTGGATATACTTCTGAGGATTTAAAAGAACGTTTTGGAGCACTTTATAATGCTTTTAATTACGGTGCGCCTCCCCATGGTGGAATTGCTCCAGGTATAGACAGAATTATAATGTTACTTGCTGATGAGCCAAATATTAGAGAAGTAATTATGTTTCCTATGAATCAGCAGGCGCAAGATTTACTAATGAATGCGCCGTCGGATGTAGATAAAGATCAACTAAAGGAATTAGCATTAAAACTTAATATAATTAAAAAGGATAAATAGATTATTAGGAAACTTTTATTAGTAGTTTTCCAAAATTTTTTCCATTCATCAAACCTATAAATGCACTCGGAGAGTTTTCTAACCCTTCAACTATATCTTCTTTGTATTTTATTTTTCCTTCTTTTATCCATTTTGCAATTCTTTGAATTGCTATATGGTATTTTTGAGCAAATTGAAAAACTAGAAAACCCTCCGTTGTTGCTTGATTAGTCAACATAGCTCTATGCGTTCTTAGTCCTAGTTCAGGCTCTATTAAATTATATTGAGAAATTACGCCACAAACTGCGACTCTAGCATAGTTTGCGAGTTGGTTAATAACCGCGTCTGTAATTTTTCCCCCGACATTATCAAAATAAACATTAATTCCATCGGGACAGTATTCTGTTAATTTTTTATCAATATCTTCATTTTTATAATCAATAGCAGCATCAAAATTCAGAGATTCAGTTAAGAAAGCACATTTTTCTTTTCCACCTGCTATTCCTACAACATAACATCCTGCTATTTTAGCAATTTGTCCCACTAATTGACCTACAGCTCCTGATGCTGCAGAAACTACTACAGTATCACCAGGTATAGGTTTACCAACGTGTAATAGACCAAAAAAAGCAGTCATCCCTGGCATCCCAAGCACTCCTACTGCCGTTTGAATGGGTGCAAGCGCAGGGTTAATCTTTCTTATTGTGGCTGGTGTTGCTATGGCATACTCTTGCCAACCTAAAGTAAATCCTTCTACAATATCACCCTCTTTATATTGTGGAGTATTAGATTTTACAATTTGTCCAACAGCCCCTCCTGTTATGACATCCCCTTCGTTAAGAGATGCAGCATAACTTTTTGCAGTATTCATTCTTCCCCTCATGTACGGATCTAAAGATAACCATATTATTTTAATTAGTACTTCTCCATGTCTGGCCTCTGGTAAGGAGGATTCTATGATTTCAAAGTTTTCTAGTACAGGCATTCCTACTGGTCTAGTTTTCATTATAACTTGTCTATTAATTTCATTACTCATTTTAATTATTTCCTTTCATTTTTAAAAATCTTTTTTTGTTGAGCTAGCGATAGCAAAGTTATTTTTTTTCATTCTTCCTGATAAAAAAGCATTTCTTCCAGCTTTAACGGCTAATTTCATTGCTTTAGCCATCGAAATTGGGTTGCTTGCCATAGCTATTGCTGAATTGACTAATACACATTCACTTCCCAATTCCATAGATATACATGCATCTGAAGCAGTTCCTATCCCTGCATCAACAATCACGGGAATTTTACTATTTTCAATTATAAGCTTTATATTAAACTTATTTTGTATCCCTCTACCAGAACCAATAGGAGATCCTAGTGGCATTACTGCTACACAACCATATTCTTCCAACTGTTTGGTAAAAATTGGGTCGTCTGAGCAATATGCCATAACTTTAAATCCTTCTTTGGTGAGTGTTTTTGCTGCCTTTAGAGTTTCTAACATGTTCGGATATAAGGTTTTTTCATCTCCTATTATTTCCAATTTAATTAATTCCCATCCTCCTGCCTCTCTTGCCAGATTTAAAGCACGTATAGCTTCTTCAGCATTGGAGCAACCAGCTGTATTTGGCAAGTAAGTGTATTTTTTTGGATCAATAACGTCAGTTAATCTAGGAGCATCAGTATCTGTTATATTTACTCTTCTTATAGCTACAGTAATCATTTCTGCACCTGATGCTTCAAGGGCTTCCAGGTTTTCTTCAAAATTTTTAAATTTGCCACTACCTATTATGAGTCTGGAGCGGAATTCTTTTCCTCCTAACACCCAACAATCAGAATCTGATTTGATCAATTTTTTCTAACCTCCTCCTATGAAATTTACAATCTCAATTTTGTTATTGTTTTGTATTTTATATGAAGAATACTGAGATTTGCTAACTATTTGTAAGTTGCATTCTACGGCTATATTATTAGGTTTTATATTTAGTATTTTTAACATTTCTGTTATGGACAAATTTTTTTCAAGTTCTAGCATTTCTCCATTTATAATTACTTTAATTTTTTTATTAGCCATTTTCTTTTTTTCATTACTTGGTTAATTTTATTATTACTGTATACTTTCTTGTAATAATTTTTCAGATATATATTTTAGAAAGTTTATTATAGTTTTTTTTTATGCAAAAATTAAGTACAATTTTAGTTTTAAATGGACCTAATCTTAATCTCTTAGGATTAAGAGAAAAAAGTTTTTATGGAAATAAGACTCTAGAAGCCATTAATGCAGAATTAAATACGATTTTAGACAAAAAATATTTTCTTATAGATTTTTTTCAAAGCAATAATGAAGGGGAATTAATTGAAAAAATACATGAAGCTATAAATATATGCTCTGGTCTTATTATAAATGCAGGAGCCTATACGCATACTTCGATAGCGTTGCTAGATGCTTTGAAAATATTTGATAAACCTATTATAGAGGTACATATGTCTAATATATATGGTAGAGATCACTTTAGAAGAAAATCCTATATTTCTCTTGTTGCCGACGGTTCAATATGTGGATTTGGTCATTTGAGTTATAGAATTGCTTTGAATAGTATAACTAAAATGATGGGATATAGTAATAATTAAAGGAGAATTAAATGGGAAAAGTTTCTATAGATAAATCGCTGATAAAGGAAATTACTAAAATTTTAAAGGATAATGACTTGTCTGAAATTACTATTAAGCAGGGTTTTTCTTCAATTACAGTAGCTCGCAATATATCAGGATTTGTTTCAACTAATAGTAACTTAGAAAATACTAATTTATCCAAAGATCAAGAGAAAAATGATATTCAAGATATTGGTGTAGCAGCTGGATCAGTTACTGCACCTATGGTTGGAACATTGTATGTTTCTTCAACTCCAGGAGGAGATCCGTTTATAAAAGTAGGAGATAAAGTTAAAGAAGGAGATCAATTATTTATAATTGAGGCCATGAAAACCATGAATCCTGTTAGATCTCCATTTACTGGAAAAGTAATTAAAATTTTGGCTAAAAATGAAGCACCTATTGAATTCGGAGAAATCTTGGCAATAGTTGAAGAAGATAAGAAGTAGTATTAAGTGTTTAAAAAAATATTAATTGCTAATAGAGGCGAAATAGCTCTAAGAATAAATAGGGCTTGCCATGAAATGGGTATTCAAACTGTCGCCGTACATTCAAAAGCAGATGATACTGCTATGCATGTCAGATTAGCAGATGAGAGTGTCTGTATAGGGCCCAACTCTGCCACTAAAAGTTATTTAAATATTCCAGCAATAATTTCTGCAGCAGAGATCACAGGCGTAGATGCAATTCATCCTGGCTACGGTTTTTTGTCAGAGAATGCTAAGTTTGCAAAAATAGTAGAGGAGCACGGACTAAATTTTATTGGACCTAATCATAAACACATATCAGTAATGGGTGATAAGGTTTCTGCTAGAACGTCTATGAAAAAATTAAATATACCTCTTGTACCAGGTTCTGAGGGTTCTGTAGAAAATTTAAAAGATTTGAAACAAGTAGCAGGAGAAATTGGTTTTCCTATTCTAATTAAAGCTGCCTCAGGTGGGGGTGGAAAAGGAATGAAAGTTGCAAAAAATAAAAAAGAGTTAGAAGAGGCTTGGAATATGGCTCGAACAGAAGCTAAGGCCGGATTTGGAGACAGCACTGTTTATGTAGAAAAATATTTAGCAAATCCTAGACACATTGAGTTTCAACTTTTTGCAGATAAACATGGGAATGTAGTGCATATAGGTGAAAGAGATTGCTCTTTACAAAGAAGGCATCAAAAAATTCTTGAAGAAGCTCCTTGTCCTATTTTAAAGAAATCGGAAAGAAATGCAATTTCTAAGACTATAATAAGAGCGGTAAAAAAACTTGGATATTTAGGTGCGGGCACATTTGAAATGCTATTTGAAAATGGAAAGTTTTATTTTATTGAGATGAATACGAGAATTCAAGTAGAGCACCCTATTACAGAGATGATTTCCGGAATAGATTTGATAAAAGAACAAATAAATGTTGCAGCAGGAAATGTTTTAAGTTTCAAACAAAAAGATATTAAATTTTCTGGGCATTCTATAGAATGTCGAATCAATTCTGAGGACCCCAAAACTTTTATACCTTCCCCAGGAAAAATAAATACATATCATGCCCCTGGTGGAATTGGAGTGAGGGTCGATTCAGCATTGTATTCAGGATACAAGATACCCCCACATTATGATAGTTTAGTGTCTAAACTAATAGTTCATGGAAAAAATAGAAAAGAGGCAATTCTTAAGCTTAAAACTGCATTAAACGAATATTTGATTGAAGGAGTTCAAACAACTCTTGAATTACATAAAACGATATTAGATCAGCCAGATTTTATTAATGGGGATTATGATATTCGATGGTTAGAAAAATTTTTAAAAAACTGAGTAAGGCAGACTTCTAATAATAGTATGCAAATTGATTTCACATTAGTGATAGAAGCATATAAAAAAGGTATGTTTCCTATGGCAGAGGATGCGAATAGTAGAGAAGTTTTGTGGATAGAACCAAAAAACAGAGGGATCATAGAATTAAATGAATTTAAAGTTCCAAAAAGTCTAAAAAAAACTTTAAAAAAAAGAACTTTTAAAATTAAGGTAAATACAAAATTTGAGCAAGTTATTGAAGCTTGTGCAAAAGCTGTTCCTGGTCGAGAACTTACGTGGATAAACGCTGCAATAAAAAAAACATATATTACATTGCATGAACATGGCTATGCACATTGTATAGAATGCTATAAGGACGAGAACTTAGTTGGTGGGCTTTACGGAGTAGCTATTGGTGGAATGTTTTTTGGAGAAAGTATGTTTAGTTTTGAAAAAGATGCTAGCAAGGTTGCACTGGTACACTTAGTAGATAGGCTAATATTCGGAAATTTTTTGATAATAGATACTCAATTTATTACTAATCATTTAAGAAATTTTGGTGCAAAAGAAATCACACAGGAAAACTTTCTGATATTTTTAAATAGAGCTCTTCCAGTTCAAGGTGACTTTCTTAAGTATAGTCCCGCAGGAATACTAAAAACTGAATTATACCCCTAGTCATTTAAGGATCCTGATTAGTTAAATTTTTGCATTTTATGAGTTTTATCGCAAATTGCTGGTCATAAAATTCAGAAATACTTGGACTATAAGAAAATATCCAACCTTTAAATAAAACAACATTATTTTTTGTATTTTTAATTTTCAAGAAACCAGCAAATTTTAATTCACTACTATCGGTTAAGCACTTGCTTACAAAAATATTTATATTATCAAAATAAATTTCTTTCTGAAGTGGTATGTTGGTTGTAACAGTTTTACTTGTCATTTTATTTGTTATTAATAATACTGCAAAATTTTTATTCTCCGCGTTTGAAGTGCCTATAAAGGAAAAAAGAATTAATACAATAAGTATTATTTTTAGCATTAATATAGATCGGATCGTCATCTATGTTTTTGGTTCAGAGTTTTTAGTAGAACGGAAATTACTTGATCTGGATCTACTCCCATTAGGATAGCATCTTCAATGGCATCTTCTGCTAATTGATTAATCTCTATTATATTTTCATTTAATATCTTAATTTTTTCTGTACATGAAACGGGCCTAGCATTTTTATCCTTCCATTTTTTGGGAAGTAAGGCATTTTTTTTAGTTTTTAAAGTCATTTTTTTTCTTTCTCAAATTAGGGCTCCAAGAAGAGAATTGATTATTAAGATTTTTTGTTTTTATATCATTATTATTTGAATTTGGATTATATTCTTCTATTGTTCCTGTTTGATTAGGTTGATGTTCTTTTTGCCAGACATATTTTTTTATCTTTGAAGGTATTATATTTGTTGTACCAGTTAGCCAAGCTTGCCATTCTGCAGGGACTCTAGACGCTTCCACTTCTTTTTTAAAAATTACTATTCTTTTTTCTAATTTGTCCTTATTGTTTTTTAGAAAATATTCATTCCCTTCAGAGTCTTTACCAACTTTTTTTGAAAAAAGTTTAGCAGAAAGAAGAGTTATCAACTTATTCATAATTTTTCTCTTATTAAATTATTATTCTGTTACTTCTAATAAGGCTTCATCAATTAGAAAGTTCAGTCTATTTAAGTCTAAAGCACCAGCATAAAGTTTTCCGTTAATCAAGAAGGTTGGTGTGCCCCTAATTCCTAAATTTTTAGCCAGCTCTTTATTTCTTTTTAAAACTGAGGTTATTTTAGGGTCTAACATATGTTCTTTCAATTTATTAATATTTAAACCACTTTCTTTTGCAATTTCAAAAATTTTATTTTCTGTTAGATTTCCTTCATAGTTCATGAGATTCGCGTGAAAGTCGAAATATTTATTTTGTGCATTCGCTGCTAAAGCAGCTTGAGCGGCTATGGTGCTAGTTGGAGATAATATAGGATAATCTCTAAAAGATATTTTTATTTTATTATTATTTTTTAAAATTTCAGTAATTGCTTCCAAAGATTTTTTACAATATCCACAATTATAATCAACAAATTCTACTAGGACTACTTTAGCGTCTTTATTACCCTGCCACGGTATGTCCATTTCATTTGCTAAGGAATTAAAATTCTTTTCTAAGTAGTCTTCTTTATTTTTTTCCTCTTTTTCAGCGATTTGTCTTAATTTTTCAACAGATTTTATAATTAATTCAGGATTTTGCATTATATACTCATGTATAATAATCTCAATTTCTTCCCTAGTTAATTTTTCATCCGCATATATTGTTTTATTAAAGTTAAAAACAAACAATATAAAAATAAATATCCTAAGAAAATTCAATATTTTTTCTCCACTTCCTTTAAAGTTATTATTTATTGTATATCAAATACCTATAAAATTAAAAATTATTTAATATAGCGCTCAGCGAAAAAAATTATATCTTCCGCTCTAAGATCGTTAGGAGCTCCTTTATTGAAATTTTTTCTAGCTTTCTCTGCAAAAGTTATTGCTAGCTTAAACTTTCCTGACCTGTAAGCTTCTTCCGCAGCTGCTAGATTAGCATTCCCTCTGTTACCTAGCCTTTCTTCTGCAATAGAAAGCAACCTCCATGCAAAAATTTTCTCAGGAGCAATCTTTATTATTTCTTTTAAGTTTTTTCGTGCCTTCAAAGTAAGGTGTTTTTTTTCAGCCTCCATCTGTGCATTGGCTAGGGCAAGCATAATATTAGGCTCAGTAGGTAAAAGTTTAGATGATAGTTCTAGTGCTTCGATTGCTTTTTCAATTTCTCCGTTTTCAAAAAGCATTTGACCTAAAAGTTCAGGAAAGTAGGGGTCTTCAGGATTGTTTTTTATAAGGGCATTGATTTCTTTCAGTCCTTTTTCTAAATCTGGCATTTTAAAATAAGCGATTGCTCTTGCATAACTATTAACAAGTGACCCATTTTCACTTGGATATAATAATAAAGTTTTCCCGGGTGACTTTGTAAAAGCAATTATTTTTGCTACCATTCTTTCATATTGAATTTTTTCCTTAAAGTTTTTAGTAAATTTATTTTCGCCTGATGATTCTAGTATTTCTACTCTATCTTTAACAAATGGGTGGGTTCTGAGATATGGGTCTTGTCTGTTCTCATGTAACAATTCTTTTTTTCCTATTTTTTTTAAAAGTTTTATTAAAGGTTCAATAGGGCGTTGAACTGCTAGAAGGTATTTTATAGCAGAAATATCTGCAGTTTGTTCATTTTCTCTTGAATGTTTAAAAAAACTTCTTTGTGCAATTGTTGGACCTATAGTGGCCAAGTTGGTGCCATCTTTAATATCTAAATCCATAACTTTACCCATAGCTAGCAGTCCTGCAGTAATTATTGTGCCTACCACGGCTGTTGTTGTAGCTTGTTCTTGGGCAGAATAAGTTCTAATTAAGTGACCTCCAGCAATATGGCCTATTTCATGGGCCATTACGCCTATAATTGCATCGGGCTCAGAAGCATTTAGTATTAACCCCGTATGTATAAATATATTTTGTCCTCCTGCAACAAATGCATTTATTTGTTCATCATTAATTATATAAATTTTTACAGAATTTGAGCTTAATCCAGCTACTTCATAGATCGGAAGTATCCATTCTAATAAAGTATTTTCTATTTCAGCATCTTGTATTAATTGAATATTCTGAGTTGATAAATTTTTAAGAGGAATAAACATAAATAAAATTAATACACCGTATATAGCTGATCTATAATTTTTCAAAAGTTAATATCCTTAAATATTTTTTCTTTTAGCAATCATAAATTCCTGATAACACTAAATTAAAATAAATTCTAATACTATACTAGTTAAACATTCATGAAGGAGAATATTTTTTGAAAAAAAGTGATAATTCTAAAAGATCTAATATATCTCCTTTTGTAGCTATGGAAATGATGGCAAAAGCTAATTTGCTAGAATCAAAAGGCAAGGATGTAATTCATATGGATGTAGGGGAACCAGGATTTAATACTCCAAATCATGTTCTTGATTTTGTGAAATCAAATATTAAAGAAAAAAATTTTGGATATACAGAAGCTTTAGGTATGCCTGAATTACGTGAACAAATTTCTATACATTATAAATATTGGTACAAAAAGAATATTGACCCAGATTGTATAGCAGTTACTGTAGGTGCATCAGGAGCTTTTATTTTGTCCTTGTTAGCTTCATTCGATGTTGGAGATAAGGTAGGAATTATGCGACCATATTACCCAGCTTACTTAAATGCAATGAAGGCTTTAGGGCTTAAGGTGATAGTCTTAGATAGCTCTATTGAAGAAGGATATCAGCCTTCTTATGAAATTTTAAAAAAAACAACTTCAGATTTAAAAGGATTAGTTATTGCTTCTCCTGCAAATCCAACAGGAAGTATAATTCAAAAACAACAGCTAAAAGAAGTAGTTGAATTTTGTAAAAGTAAAAATGTAAGAATAATATCAGATGAAATATATCATGGTGTTGAGTATGACGGTTTTTCAAATACTTTGTTTTCGTTAAATAACAACACTTTGGTAATAAATTCTTTTTCAAAGTATTTTTCCATGACAGGATGGCGACTTGGCTGGATAGTAGCATCAAAAGAAATTATAAAAATTATAGAAAAATTATCTATGGCATTTGTATTATGTCCTCCAAATATATCTCAACTTGCAGCTATAAAAGTTTTTGAAGATTATGAAATGCTTAATAAAAATGTAACTATATACAAAAACAATAGAGATTTATTACTTGATGCTTTTGAAAGTGTAAATTTAAAAAACTATGCACCACCAAATGGAGCATTTTACATATATTTAAATATTAATGAAGTGTCTAATAATTCTTCGATTTTAGCATCGCGATTATTAAATGAAGTTGGCGTTTCTTCTGCTCCTGGAATAGATTTTGATGATAAGTATGGTAAGAATTTTATCAGATTTTCTTACGCAGGTCCCACTCAAAAAATTAAAGAAGGAGCAGATAGGATAAAAAACTGGCTAAAAAACAATTAATTTAGTTGTTTTGAACTTCTTTATTCCACCACCCACTTTTGGCAGGAAGCTTTTTCTTTTTATTTGCTACCTTATTTTTAGCTACAATTACTTTAGATTCTTTGTTCAGATTTTTTTTTGCTTTGTTTGTTTCTTTTGTTGTATTTTTTTTGCTTTTATTTTCTATCATTTCTTCATTTTTTTGTTTAATAAACTTTATAGGAATTACCTGGCTTGTATTTTTATTGACATTATTATTTACTTTAGCACTGTTAACTTTAATACTTTTATTTATCCTTTTAGGTCTAGAAACTATATTTTTATTTATTGTTTTTGATTTTGTATTTTGTCTAATAGGTTGCTTAGTTTTTTCATTTACTTTATTTTTTGCTCTATCAAACTCAAAATCTTTTCTTTTTTCTTCTTTGCCTGTTAAATTGCTATTAAATTCCGTATCTATAAATTCACAATTATTTTCTAAACTTTCATCAGGGATTATATTTATTATACATTTTCTTAATGTTTCTATGTCAGCTATTTCCTTTCTTTTTTTATTTAATATATTTATGGCTATATCTTTTTTAATTTTAAAATATAAGTCTTTGTTTGAAGTTTTATCTGAAATTTCTTGTATTTGTCTTAGAACTTTAAGAGTTAACGAGTCCAATGATCTTGTTTTTCCACTTGAATTACATTCTTTACAATCTTGAAAGTCAGCTTCGTATACACTAGGTCCAATACGTTGTCTGGACATTTCTAGTAAGCCAAAATTAGAAATTTGTCCAACTTGAATTTTGGCTCTATCCATATTGAGGCTTTGCTTTAATGTGTTTTCAACAATTCTGTTGTGTTTGTATTCAAGCATATCAATAAAATCAATAATTATAAGACCAGAAAGGTTTCTCAATTTTATTTGGCGGGCTACTTCGTGAGCTGCTTGCTTATTAGTTTGGAGAGCAGTTCCTTCTATATTCCTTTCTCTTGTAGCTCTTCCAGAATTTACATCTATAGCTACTAGGGCCTCTGTCTGGTTAATTACTATATATCCTCCACCATTCATGTGTACGATTGGATCAAACATTCTTTCTAATTTTTTTTCATAATTATAAAACTGAAGTATAGGGGTTTTGTCTTTATAGTTTTTTATGGTTTTAACTTTGCTTGGCATCAGAGTTTTCATGTAATCTTTTGCTGCTTTAAAGGCAAGTTCTCCTTCTACATAAATATTTTCAATGTCAGGGGTATACAAATCTCTTATAGCTCTTTTTATTATGTTATTTTCTTCATGAACCAAGACTGGAGCAACTGATTTCATAGTTATACTCCTTATTTTTTCCCAAACGCGGGTTAAATATTGAAAATCTCTTTTTATTTCTGGTTTGGTTCTTTTTTCTCCAGCAGTTCGAATAATTACCGCCATGTTTTCTGGAATTTTAAGAGAATCAACAATGCTTCTTAATTTTTTTCTAGTATTAGATTGAGTAATTCTTCTGCTTATTCCTCCTTTTCTAGCAGTATTCGCCATCAAAACGCAGTATCTACCAGCTAAAGAAATATATGTCGTTACTGCAGCTCCTTTGTTTCCTCTTTCTTCTTTTACAACCTGTATTAATAATATTTGACCTTTTTTTATTACTTCTTGGATTCTATACTTACTAAAAACTTTCTCCCTTTCTTTAGATATTTTAAAGTTTATATTAGCTTCATAATTTGCTGCATCTTGCTCTGTTGTATTTTTTTCTATATCAGCATCATTGCTATCTTCATTATTAGGATCCTTAGGAGAAAACTTTTCAGTAAGATCTTTTTCTCTCTGCAAAAGCAACTTTCTATCTGCTACAGGTATCTGAAAATAATCCGGATGAATTTCACTGAATGATAAAAAACCATGTTTTTCTTTACCGTAGTCCACAAAAGCTGCTTGTAAAGAAGGCTCTACTCTTGCTACTTTTGCTAGGTAAAGGTTACCTCTTACTTGCTGTCTACTCTTTGTCTCATGGTCAAAATCATCTATTTCTTCCTCATTGCAAATTACTACTCTTGTTTCTTCTAGATATGCGCCATCTATAAGCATATTCTTTTTCATTGAATTTACCACTCCAAACTGAAATAACAATGCTATTTAGTAGATTTTCTCTTTCGTACATTTTAATAGTTTTTTTTACAAAAGCATTGTTGTATTGATTATTATTGTTTTTTTTTTCTAAAATTTTCATATAAAAATATCTTTATTTTTTCTTAAATAATTTTATTTATGTTTTTTTTTAATTTTTTTATTAATAACATCTTAAATTCTTAAAAATTCTATATATTATTATGGTCTTTTTGTAAAATATCTTCTTAAATAAAGGTCATATTTGTATAATATACCTATTAGTTATCTTTGTAATTGAATTTTTGATCTAGGACAAGATTTTTGTTAAAAATGAAATTTAATATACCATCAAAAAATAAATTATTTTTTCTATTTTTTTCTTTTTTATTTATTTGTTTTTTACCTTTTTATTCTTTTAGTAATGAAATAAATCTTATTTATAATAATTCTAGTAATAATGTCCGTATTCTATTTAATTATGAATAACATATAGACTCAGAAATATTTATTTTATAGAATCCTACTAGACTGGTTGTTGATTTTAAGACAGATCTACCTATAAAGAACTTTTTTAAAAAAATAAATTTTATAAGTAAGCATAGGGTTGGTAATCCTTTTAAAGGGATAAAAAGAGTAGCATTTGATTTAGAGAATAAGCTTAAACATTATACCTACACTCCGATAGTATCTTTTTCAGGGAACACATTTGGTTTGATTATAGACCTTTATTTTGAATCTGATGTGTCAAATTCTTCAAAAACAAAGAAAACTATTGTTGTTGATCCAGGGCATGGGGGTAGGGATCCAGGTGCTATGCGAGGTAATTTTAAAGAGAAGGAAATTACACTTTTATCTGGAAAGTATTTAGCAAAAAAATTAAGAAATTTAGGATATAATGTCTTTTTGACTAGAGAAAATGATAAGTTTGTCAGATTGGCAAATAGAGTAAAATTTGCAAGACAAAAATCAGCGGATTTATTTATCTCTATACATGCAGATTCAACTCTTAACAAAAACACTAGAGGTCTAAGTATTTATTCCTTATCCGAAAGGGCATCTGATAAATTAGCTCAATCCTTGGCAGAGTCAGAAAATAAAGTAGATTTGATAGGAGGGATTGATTTGGAACAGTATGAGGAAGAAGTATCGGATATATTAATAGATATAGAGAGAAGAGGAACTAAAAATAGCTCTATTGAGTTTGCAGAATTAGTTATTAAAAAATTTAAAAATTCAGATATATTTCTTCTGAGACGTCCTCATAGACAGGCAGGATTTGCGGTACTTAAAGCCCCAGATATTCCTTCAGTATTACTGGAAATGGGTTTTATATCTAATAAGACAGATTTTAATTTACTTCTTAGTAAATCTTACCGTGAAAAAATATTGGACCAACTTGCGATTACAATAGATAAATATTTAAGAGAAGAGCATTTAAACTAATCTGAATATTATTTAAATTTATCGTTTATTTTTCTTGCTATTATTTCTATCAATTTTTTTGAGTCATTTATTCTTGCGCCCATAGTTAAGAAGCCGTGAATTTGACCTTTAAATATAATGGTTTCTATTTCATTGCCTAATTTTTTTAGTTTTTTTGCATATTCCAATCCTTCATCCCTCAAAGGGTCACAGCCTGCTATTAAAATTATTCCTGGAGGTAAGTTCTTTAGATCAGAAGAACAAATAGGGGATAGTCGCCAATCATCATAATTAATACTTTTATCTTTAATGTATTTTTGTTGAAACCAATCCATCAACTCGTTTGACAAAATATAACCATCATATTTATCTTTAGATGTATATTCCCCTCCCATGTGAATTGCAGGATATATAAGACATTGATAACTAATTTTTGGACCAGAATTTATTTTAGCTGCTATGGTAGAAACTGCTGCTAAATTTCCTCCTGCGCTGTCACCACATACAGCTATTTTTTTTGTGTCTATGGGAAGTGATTTTGAGTTTGTTGCGATCCAATTTACAGACGAGATGGCATCGTTTACTGCTGCAGGAAAAGGGTTCTCTGGTCCCATTCTATAATCAACTGATATTACATCAAAATCACCTTTATTACTTAATTGTCTGCATATCACATCATGAGTATCCAGATCTCCTATAACCCAGCCGCCACCATGAAAAAAAATTGTGACCGGTAAAATATCTTTGTTTTTGTTTTTCTTCCCTCGGTAGTATCTAGCAAGTATTTCAGATTCATCAGTTTTTATTCTGAGTTCTTTAATATCAAAAACTTCAGGAGGAGGAGGTGATAAACTGGCCCTCATGCCTAAGTAAGATTCTCTGGCTTCTCTAGGAGTCATCTTGTAGATAGGAACTCTTTCTCCAGAATTCTCTGCTTTTCTTATATCATTAATTATTGATAGCGCCTGAGGATTTAATTCTTTGTCTCTCATTTTTACCTAAATTCTTTTTCATTTTTCTAGAATAACTTCTTTAATAATTTTTCCAGAAAAAATATCCATTATAATTATCTTATAATCTTCTTTTTTTCTTATTTTCAAAAGTAAATATTTTTGATCAGATGACATATCTACTATTTGTGACCCTTCTTCTATTTTAATTTGTGTAGTAATGGGTAATTCATCATTGTGACTTTCTGTTAATGTATTTTGAGTTTTTAATAAAATTAAGGTAAGTAAAATTGAAGTTCCAACTATTATCAGTATTCCCATAAAAATTACTAAAAATTTTAGACCACTCATGTTTTTTCACCTAATATGTAATAAATTCTGATTAGTAAGATAAAAAATGAAGGATATTAAAGAAACTATACAGTTTATTACATTGTCAAATCATTCCGGACAGAGAATAGATAAATTATTATCCTTGATCTATCCTGAATATAGTAGATCTTATGTAAAAAAATTAATATTGCAAGGAGCTTTATTTATAGACTCTGTAAATGTTAAAGATGTATCTATAAAAGTTCAGAAAAACCAGATAATAAAATTAGTCATTCCTAAAGCAGTAAAAGTTAAAAATAAAGCAGAAAATATACCCCTAGATATCTTATTTGAGGACGATTATCTTTTAGTTATAAACAAAAAAGCTGGTATGGTAGTCCACCCTGGGCCAGGAAACTTTGATAAAACTCTTGTTAATGCCTTATTGTTTCATTGTGGAGATAATTTATCCGGCATAGGGGGGACTAAAAGACCAGGAATTATTCATCGTTTAGATAAAGACACCTCTGGGTTATTAATAGTGGCAAAAAATGATGATGCACATAGGTCATTATCAAAAGACATTAGCTTAAAAAATGTACAAAGAATATACCAAACTTTCGTATGGGGAAGCCCCACTTTAGTGTCAGGAGAAATTAATCTTAATATTGCTAGAGACCCTAATGATAGATTGAAAATGACCGTAGTGAATAAAGCAGGGCGTAATGCAATTACTCAATATAAAGTATTAGAGCATTATAAATTTGCTTCTAAAATAGAGTGTCAATTGTTAACTGGAAGAACTCATCAGATTAGAGTTCATTTGTCTCATATAGGTTTTCCTATAATAGGCGATAAGACTTATACAATAGGAAGAAATAGATCAAAAATAATGCCTGAAATAATGACGAATTTTAATCGACAAGCACTTCATTCTTGTAGTATAAGTTTTCGGCATCCAAAAAATAAAAAACAAATGGTTTTTAATAAAGATTTACCAAGTGATATGAAAATTCTAGAAAAAGAATTAAAAAAGAATAGTATTTAAATGGAATTTAATTTGTTCGTATTGAAAAGAGAATAAGAAATGTCTGATGTTACTTTGCCTAGTCTATTATCCGATGGAGGATTAAGAAGATATCTATCAGAAATTAAGAATTTTCCTATTTTGAGGCAAGAAGAAGAATATATGCTCGCCAAAAGATGGAGAGAACATGAAGATATTAATGCTGCTCATGCATTGGTAACAAGTCATTTGAGATTAGTTGCGAAGATTGCAATGAGTTATAAAGGTTATGGTCTTCCTATATCTGATTTAATAAGTGAGGGAAATATAGGACTTATGAAAGCTGTAAAAAGATTTGATCCAGATAAAGGCTTTAGGTTGGCTACTTATGCAATGTTATGGATTAAATCTGCTATGCAAGAATATATTTTACATTCTTGGTCATTGGTAAAGATCGGAACCACCTCAGCACAAAAAAAACTATTTTTTAATCTTAAAAAAATAAAAAATGAACTTAAAATTTATGAGGAAAATAAATTAACTCCTGAAGCAATAAAAGAAATTTCTTTAAGACTAGCTGTGGAAGAAAAGGAAGTTATTTCAATGAATCAACGTTTGGGTGGGAAAGATCATTCTTTAAATACACCTCGAGGTATAGATTTAAATATGAGTGATTGGCAAGAAACTTTAGTGGATCAAAAAACTATAGATCAAGAAACAGTTGTTGTAGAAAAGAATGAATTAAATAGAAGAAAGTCTATGTTAGGAAATGCTATTACACATTTAGATAATAGGGAGAAAAAAATATTTATTAGTAGAAGACTAACTGATAGTCCAATAACTTTAGAAGAACTGAGTAAAGAATTTAAAATTAGCAGAGAGAGGGTCAGACAAATAGAGGTAAAAGCATTTAAAAAAATTCAGGAAGTAGTGAAGCAATTATCAGACATTAGTAATGATAATAGTCCAAGTGAAAAAAAAGCTTTGCCGCCTGTAAAAATTGATGGAAATAAATAATTTTTAAATTTTAAATGGATCTCTAATCATTATAGTATCTTTTCGATCCGGAGACGTAGATAGAAGAGAAACTCTAGTATCTATCAGTTCTTCAATTCTTCTTATATATATTTTTGCATTTTTTGGGAGCTTATCAAAGTTTAATATTCCTTGAGTAGAACTGTTCCATCCTTGCAGTGTTTCATAAACTGGGTTTATATGATTCATATTTTCTATAGACAATGGTATATGTTTTAATTTTTCTCCTTTTAACTTGTATCCAGTACATATTTTTATTTTTTCGAAACCATCTAAAACGTCTAATTTGGTTAGGGCTATTCCACAGACAGAGGATAATTTACAAGCATATTTTAACATAACGGTATCTAACCACCCACACCTGCGTTTTCTACCTGTCACTACCCCAAATTCATTTCCTCTTTTCCCTAGTTCTTCTCCAATTTTATTATTAAGTTCTGTTGGGAAAGGTCCATTCCCAACCCTAGTAGTGTATGCCTTAGTTATACCTAAGACAAATCCTATATTTGAAGGTCCTATTCCTGTTCCTATGGAGGCTTGAGGAGAAACAGTATTTGAAGAAGTTACAAAAGGATAAGTGCCGTAATCAATGTCTAATAAACTACCTTGTGCTCCTTCAAAAAGAATATTCTTTTTTTGAAAATTTAATTTATGAATTGTATCTATTGTTTCGTCTACGTAAGGTTCTATTATAGGAGCTGCATCATCCAATAGAGAATGAATTTCTGACTTTTTTAATAATTTTTTTCCTAAACCTTTTAAAATCGCATTGTGATGACTAACTGTGTTTTCTATCAAAATATTTCTATTGTTCATATCATATAGATCAATAACTCTTAAAGCTCTACGCCCTATTTTATCTTCATAAGCAGGTCCTATTCCTCTTCCTGTGGTACCTATTTTATTTATTCCTTTAGAGCTTTCTCTCTCTTCATCCAAAAACTTATGATAAGGTAAAATAAGTGTTGCCATGTTTGAAATTTTAAGTTGTTTAGAAGTGATTTTTAAACCTTGATTTCTTAATGTATCAATTTCTTTTTTTAGAGCAAAAGGGTCTAATACTACTCCGTTTCCTATTATAGACAATTTGCCTCTAACTATTCCAGATGGCAACAAACTAAGTTTAAATGTTTTATTATTATAAACAATTGTATGCCCAGCGTTATGACCACCTTGAAATCTTACAACTATTTCTGCTTTATCAGATAACCAATCTACTATTTTTCCTTTTCCCTCATCTCCCCATTGGCATCCGACTACTGTTACATTGGGCATAAATAATTCCTTATTTGTTAGGTGTGTTTTTCTTTATTGAGTTAGATGCTCTCAAAAGACCATCAAATAAAATTGAAAGACCCATTCCTGTCTCTTTTTTACCATTAACAGAAATAAAATATTGTCCTCCAAAACCAATCTCTCTCTTTATAGTAGAAGAAAAAATAGCGAACCCTATACCAGAGTAATAATTAAATCCTCTATTTTCTACGGGATCTATAGTGATTTTTAAATCTTTTTTATTATTTTTAATTCCCTCACAAATAGTCATAAGTTTTTTTATTAATTTTTTTCCTTTAGGGGAAAAGTCTATTTTAGAAAGTATATTTAGAGCTTTTTTTTCATCTCCTGAAGCTTGACTCAATTTAGATAAAAGCTTACCACAATTAGGAATATTTTTTAGATTTTCAGAATCTTTTATTTTTAAAAGAGATTTAGCTTTTTTTATATTTTTCTCATCTATTTTTGCTTCTTTCATAATAATATCACACAAATTTGGCGTGGTTAGGTCTATGATCATATTATGTACGTTGGCTTTATTTAAAGTCTCAATTCCAACATTAATTACCTCTATTGCTGCTTTCTCATGGTTATCACCAAATAATTCAATGCCTGCTTGGCGTAATTGCCTTTCTGGGTGAAGTTGTGTTCCATGGCTTCTAAGAACCTCTCCGGTGTAGGTAAGCTTAATTGGTCTTTTAACATTTTTTAATTTTGTAGAAGCAATTCTTGCTATTTGAGGTGTAATATCGTTTCTAATATAAAGAATCTTATTAGAGATAGGATCACTAATTCTAAATATGTTTTCTAGATTTAAGTTTTTCATGGCAAATTTGAAATTGTCTTCAAATTCTATAAGTGGAGGAGTGACTAATCTATAGCCTTTTTTTATAAAATTATTAATCAATATTTGAGTTAAATAAAATTCATTTGCGGCTCTATCATCTATAAGATCAATTATACCTGAGGGCATTAACGAATTTTTTGTATCATCTTTTTTCATATAAATATCTTTAATATTATTGACTTATTAAACTAAATTATATTTTCCTCAAAAGTAAGTGATTTTACACTTTTTACATGTGAAATTTTTAAAAGAGAATTTATTACTTCTTGAGATACTATTTCGTCTACTTCTATCAGAGCAATTGCGTCACCGCTCAATTTACTTCTTCCAAGGTGAAAGGTAGCTATATTGATATTAGCATTAGCTAATTCGGAGCCGAGTTTTCCAATGAATCCAGGTTTATCTTCATTAGTAATAAATAACATATTATTTCCTAATTCAGCCTCTATTCTAGTTCCCATCACTCTTACTATTCTAGGTTTATCTGCAAATAATGTTCCAGAAACTTCTCGCTTTCTTTTTTCTGTTTCAACAGTTAAGTTAATCTCAGTTAAAAAATCCTGAGATTTTTCAACTAAAGAAGTAGTCAGATCCATATTTCTGCCTTTTGCTATCAAAGTTGCATTTACCATATTTACTGCCTCAAGCCTGGGTGATAGAAGTCCTGCTATTAGAACATTAGTCAATGAATTTGTATTTAAAAGGGAAGCATGACCTCTGTATTCTATATTGATTTTTCTAATGCTTGTTTCTGTTATTTGGCCTGCTAAACTACCAATTTGTTCTGCCAACTTAAAATAAGGTTTCAGTTTAATTGCCTCTTCGCTATTAACGGAGGGAATATTTAATGCATTACTCACGGTTCCAGCAGTCAAGTAATTAGCCATTTGTTCTGCAATTTGAATAGAAACTTTTTCTTGTGCCTCCTCTGTAGATGCCCCTAAATGCGGAGTTACTATCACTTCATCTAGTCCGAATAATGGATTATTTTTTGCAGGCTCTATACTAAAAACGTCAAATGCCGCACCACTGATATGTCCCTTTTTTATGAAGTTGGCAAGGTCTTTTTCGTTTACCAATCCTCCTCTGGCGCAATTAATTATTTTTGCTCCTTTTTTCATTATTTTTAAAGTATCATGATTTAATATATTTTTAGTTTTTTTGTTTAAGGGTACATGTAATGTTAAGAAATCCGAAGATTTTAGTAATTCATCTAACTCTAGCCTTTCCACTCCTATCTCATCTGCTCTTTTCTTAGTCAGAAATGGATCATAGACTTTTACTTTCATTTTTAGCCCCTTAGCTCTGTCAGCAACAATAGATCCAATATTTCCACATCCAATCATTCCTAATGTTTTTGAATATATCTCAGTTCCTGTAAAAAAGGATTTTTCCCACTTTCCTTTATGAGTAGATGTATTTGCTAATGGTATATTTCTTGCTAAAGACATCATTAATGCAATAGTATGTTCTGCAGTAGTAATAGAATTTCCAAAAGGTGTATTCATTATTACGATGCCCATTTTAGTAGCCGTATCAAAATCAATATTATCTATTCCGATACCTGCTCTTCCTATAATTTTAAGATTTTTAGCTTTATCTAATAGTTTTTTTGTTACTTTTGTGTTTGATCTGATTGCCAAACCATCATATAAATCTATTATATCCAAGAGTTCATTTTCGGATAGATTTATCTTAAAATCTGCTTGGATTTTATATTTTTTAAAGACATTTATAGCTTGTTCACTTAAATTATCTGATATTAAAACTTTAGACATTTTAGACTTTACTCCTCAATAAAATATAAATTTTCAAGTATATTTGATCTTAACTTCATTCCACACCCAATCTAACCAAGGAAGTAATAGTTTTATATCACTAGTTTCTACTGTTGCTCCTCCCCAAATTCTTATTCCATGGGGTGCTGAGGGATAGGAATTTATATCATATGCTACTTTTTTTTCTTCTAATTTTTCACTTATAAATTTAATAATTGTTTTTTTATCCTGATCGTCAAGTGATAAAAACCAATTATCAACAATCTTTAAGCATACAGAAGTAGAGGAACAGTTTTCTTTTTTCTCACTAAGAAAATTTATCCACTCTTTTTGTTTGACCCAATTCTCAATTTCAGCAAGGTTTTTTTTACTTCTGTTTATCATTTCTGATAATCCACCAATATCTTTTACCCATTTTAGAGCGTCTATAGCATCTTCTATACACAACATGGAAGGGGTATTTATAGTACTTCCTTGAAAAATCTTTTTTATAAGTTTTCCATTTTTAGTAATCCTAAATAGCTTAGGAATAGGCCAATTTGGAAGATATGTTTCTAGTCTTTCAATAGCTCTTTCCGATAAAACAATTACTCCATGTTGTGCTTCCCCTCCTAAAACTTTTTGCCATGAAAAGGTAACTACATCTAATTTTATCCACGGTAAATCCATTGCAAAAACAGCAGATGTAGCATCGCATATAGTTAATCCTTTTCTTTTTTCAGGAATCCAGTCACCATTGGGAATTTTTACCCCAGATGTAGTTCCATTCCAGGTGAAAATCACATCATTTTCAAAGTTTACTTTTTTTAAATCTGGCAGTTTTCCATAATCAGATTTTAGTAAATTAGTATTTTTAATTTTTAATTGTTCTATTACATCTGTAACCCAGTCATTACCAAATGATTCCCAAGCCAATATATCTACTCCTCTATATCCAAGTAAATTCCATAAGGCCATCTCAACTGCTCCTGTATCAGATCCTCCTACTAATGCCTCTTCATATCCACTAGGGATATTTAAGACTGCTATTAATTCTCCTATTAATTTATTTATTCTTTTTAAGCTGACACTTGACCTATGAGAACGTCCTACTAATGCACCATTTAATACTTCTATGTTCCATCCAGGTCTTTTTGAACAAGGCCCTGAAGAAAAATTTGGGTTTAAAGGTGCTTCAAGAGTTTTCATTTACTTTCTCCATAATATTTGTTTATTGGAATTCAATTATTATTTGCAATTTATTTGTGATTAGAAACTTGTCAATGATATAATTAGCTTATTTAATACTTACTAAATGATTTATAGGTCCTTTCCCTTTTCCAAGTTTTGGTGCATACCTAATAGCATCGTTTACATATTTATGAGCTCTTTTAACAGATTCTATTAAAGATAGATTTTGTGCTAGGCCTGTTGCAATTCCGCTAGCAAAAGTGCAGCCTGTCCCATGAGTATGATGGGTTTCTATTCTGGTGCTTTTATAATACATTATTTGACCTTCATGAAATAATATATCTAACAGATTTTTTCCTTTTAAATGACCTCCTTTTAACAGAACATTTTTTGCTCCCATTGAAATTATTATTTTACCTGCATTAAGTAAGTCTTTCTCTGAAGAAATCTTAGTATTAGTTATTTGTTCTGCTTCGGGAATATTAGGCGTAATTAGTTCTGAGATCGGGAACAACTCCTTTACAATTTGATTGATAGCATTAAAGGATAGTAATCTTGTGCCATCTTTAGAAATCATAACAGGATCAAGAATAATGGGTATTTTATCTGATAACTTTTCTAACTCAGACTTTACAGCAATAATAATTTCATCGCTATATAGCATTCCAATTTTTACTGAATCTATTTTAAAATCTGTCACCACTGATTTTATTTGATTTTTAATTATTTTAATTGGTAACTCTAGAATATCATCAACACCCTTAGTGCTTTGGGCTGTAATAGATGTTATAGCTGACGCAGCGTAAGCTCCCATCGAAGATATAGTTTTAATATCGGCTTGGATGCCTGCTCCACCGGAAGAATCTGATCCAGCTATAGTTAGAACTGTACCTTTAATTTTTTTCATATTCCTTTATCAATTTAGATATACGAAGTTTAAATTTTTTCATTGTTTCATCTAATACTTTCTTTTGTTTGCTTTCTCCCATGATTCTTATTTTTTTTTCTGTGCCAGAGAGTCTAATTAATATTTTACCACCTTCTCCGAGCATTTTTTCAGTTTCTTGCCTTATTTCATTTATAGTAGAGTTTTTTTGAATATTAAAAATTTTAGAAGAATTATAGTTAATACTTTCTAAAACTTGAGGGAAAAGAGTGACTTCTTTTCTTAGAAATGATGCAGATTTATTTTCTTCTTTCATACAGGCTATAATTTGAAGTGCTGCAATTAAGCCATCTCCTGTGCTACCATAATCTCCAATAATTATATGACCTGACCCTTCTCCACCTAAATTACTATTAAAGCTCTTCATTTTTTCTATAACATATCTATCTCCTACTTTTGTTCTTTCTAATTCAAGACCTAAAGTATTTAGATAGTTTTCTAGTCCTTTGTTAGTCATTTCTGTACCAATTATAGTTTTATTGTTAAGAAGATTATTTTTTAAATATCTTTTTGCAATAATACCTAATAGTTGATCTCCATTTATAAAACTTCCTTTTTCATCAGATATAATACACCTATCGGCATCACCATCTAAGGCAATACCTAAATCTGCATTGTTTTTTTTAACGGCTTCAGACATCAATTTTGGATAAGTGGAACCACACTTAAAATTAATATTTGTTCCATCAGGTGTACATCCCAAAGTTATTACTTCTGCACCTAATTCCCATAAAACTCTAGGGGCAACTTGATAAGCGGCCCCGTTTGCACAATCTATGATAATTTTCATATTTTTAAGAGAGAGAGGCTCTGGAAATGTGGATTTTACAAATTCTAAGTAGCGCCCAGCTGCATCATCTATTCTTTTAGCTCTTCCTAAATTTTTTGATTCTGCTAACTTAATATTTTTTATATCATCCATTATATTTTCTATTTCTATTTCATTTTCATCACTTAGTTTATTTCCATCTGGACCAAAAAGTTTTATTCCATTATCTTCATAAGAATTATGTGAAGCTGATATCATTACTCCAACATCACAGCGCATTGATTTAGTTAGCATAGATATAGCTGGAGTTGGCATAGGCCCAACAAGATAGACATTCATTCCCATGGAAATAAATCCTGCAGTTAGAGAGGATTCTATCATATATCCAGATAATCTAGTATCTTTACCAATAACGACATGATGCCTTCTTTTGCCTCTTTTAAAGTATGTTCCTGCAGCCATTCCTACTTTAAGAGCTGTTTCTCCTGTCATCGGATGAGTATTCGCTTGCCCTCTTATCCCATCAGTCCCAAAGTAATTGCGCATATTTTTTTTTGAGTTTTTATATTTTCTCATAACAAGTTAGCCTTATGTCTCTTGGAAAAGTATTAAAATGAACTATTATACTATTTTGTAAAATTATACAATTTTTTCAAAACTTTTAGTGTTTGAACGGTTTCTTTAACATCATGCACTCTAAAAAATTTTACCCCTTGTAATGCTGCTATAATAGAAAAGGCAAGAGATCCCGGAATCCTATCTTTAGGGATTTTTGTTTTTGTAATTTTTTCTATAATCGATTTTCTTGATACACCAAGAAGAATATTTGTTTTTAAATTATGATAGATTCCTAATTGATCAAAAATCTCTAAATTATGTTTATAAGTTTTGCCAAATCCTATACCTGGATCAATTAAAATATTTTTTCTTTTAATTCCAGAAATCATTGCGTAATTAATTCTCTCTTCTAAAAAATTTAGTATTTCAATATTAGTATTTTTATAGTTAGGTCTTATTTGCATATTCTTAGGGTTTCCTTGCATATGCATTAAAATAACACCAACTTTGTTTTTGCTAATGATTTTAGCCGCATTTTTGTCTGACAAAGCTGAAATATCATTGATTATTTTTGCTCCAGCATCAATTGCTTTAGCCATAGTAGAAGAATATCTTGTGTCACAAGAAATCAACAATTTATGTTTTGATAATTCTTTTATTATAGGAATTACTCTTTTTTGTTCTAATTCTGGACCTATGGGTTTTGCTCCAGGCCTAGATGATTCACCACCGACATCAATTATACTAGCACCTTCTTCCCATAATTTTATAGCTTTTTCAATTGATTCACTGATAGAAAAATGTTTTTTGTCAGAAGAAAAGCTGTCTGTTGTAGCATTAATGATTCCCAGTAGGTGATATTTTTTATCATTTAATCCCATAAAACCATCGGGTTTTTTAGTGATATTATTAATCAAACTTTCTAAATAGCTTTTTTCTATATTGTTTAAGCTCTGAGAATTAAGTTTATTTACGGATAAAAACTTATTAT